>NZ_JAIKTU010000002.1:0-354453 GCF_019753795.1 Clostridium sardiniense
AAATAGCTATAATAAACTATATTTATAGGACAATCTCTTAATATAATTATTAATATTACTTAATTCAAATATAATAAAATTAGATAGATTTTAGAACTGTAAAAGAAAGTCTTGAAAGTATAGATAGCTTAATAAATAGAAAGAACTCAAACAGAAAAAGAAATAGCCCGAAGAAGATCTGACTTTTAAAAAGGTAGACCAAAAAAGTTTACTAAAAGACAAATAGATAATGCTTTAAATATGCTTTCTATAAATGATGTAACTATAATGAATTATTAGGAATAAGTAAAAGCACATTAATACTGGCAAATAATCATAAAAAATAATTCTAAAAAAACTAGTAAAACCTTAGATAAAAGTAATAACTTATATCTATCTAATTTTCTTAAAATTGATCTTATTTCTCTCTTATCAAGCAGCAAATCTACTCTTAATAAGATATCCACCTCCTAAAAATATACATTTTAATTATATCTCACTATTAATTTTTTCTCTCTATACTTATTATTTAATCTTTAATTTAATTTTTCATTCACACATTTTTACTTTATATTTGTTTAAATAAAAAAGTGGCTATTGCCACTCCAATCACTTTTGATATTTTAAATCCTTAAACTGTTTATATTACTTAAATATTCAACATTTTATACCTTGATTTTCATACGTTTATTAATTTATTTATATATATTTTTAAACTCATATATATTCATATTTAATATTTTAATATCTATGTTTATTCTTTAAACAAGATCTTAATAAAGTTACTATTAACCTTTCCATTAGTTATCTCTAATCATTCTTTTTAAATACATTTCCCATCTTTTTATAGTTTTCATCTTAGAATCACCTATTCTGTTTAGTATAACTAACTAATTTTACATATCTTAATATTTAAATATCTTTCCATTTTTCTTTAGCAATTTTTTTGCTTATGTATATAATATACATATAGCTACTATGATAAAACTTACTACTACCCCCTAATACTATTAAAATTATAAAAAACCACCAATAACGTCACTGATACAACAAATATAACTCTAATTTTCTTTAATATCTTTATTCATTTAAAATATATATCCTTTAATTTTGGAGCTTTTTTTTGTTAATTTTTTCATAACATATTCACTTTCCTTATTTCTTATTAATTATAGTTTATTATAACGCCATTAATATAACCATAAAAGGTCCATATTCTTTTCGATAAACTCAAATCCAATTTCAATTACTTTTACAACAATTATTATTATACTAATCCAATTTTCATCAAACTATCTTTTGACTTTACAATTGCTATTGCCGCTTTACTTTAACTAAATCATTTATTGATATATTATTTAAATAAGCACTAAGAAAGATTTCTTTTTCATCATTATCTAAAATATTAGATATTTCTATAACCAAATTATCTTTACTAAACTCCCTGTCTGATATGTCTTCAAAATAATCATTTGAAAAAATAACATAGTTTAATCTCTCATCAAATGTTACAAAGCCTTTATTATTTTTATAATCTTTAAGCAATAATTTTTGAGACATTTTCTTATATATCCATTTAAATTATTTTTCTCATTTTTTACAATTTTTTAATTTTTTGAACCAATTTATTAATATTTTTCGTTTTTATGTTTTTATTCATTTCTAATCTATAGTATAGCTTTTACAGTATCTGCTACCGAATACTTTTGATGATTCAGTCTACGATATATATCCCAATCTGGATTATCCTCCCCCATTGTAACACCAGTTGGACCCCAAATAATATAAGCTACTCCCTTAGCTTTTATATATCTTTTTCTACCTACACTATCCATATGATCTTCATCATCCATCGGACTTCTTTTAGTTACAGCAAATAAAAAGCCTTGTCTTAAATTTGGATTGCTTTTTTTATGCTTTACACTTAAATATATACCATCATTATCAGATTTTATTGTATAAAGATCATTCCAACTAGCTGGAATTGTCATTTGTAATCCTAATTCATTATTTACATACACATAAGACTTAGACTGATTTTTATTAGAGTTACTATTACTACCTTTTTCATTTTTTGAATTAATATTTGTTTCTTTTTTCTTAGGTGTATTTTGTTTTACAATTTCTTCTTCTTTTTTCTTTTGTTCTAACTCCTTTTGTTTTTTCTCTTTAAGTAGCTTTTCTTCTCTCTTTTTCTCATCTATTTTTTTGTTTAATGAATCTTCTAAATCTTTTACTTTTTTGACTTGATCAGTAGTTAAATTTTCATTTTTTATATTATCTATTCCTTTTTTAGCCTCTTCTAACTTTCCATCACTAATTAATTTATGTACTTTATCTAAATTGTTATTAAATTGTTTTATTTCTTCTAATCTTTTATTTATACTACTTTTTAAATTTTCAATTTCATTTTTTATATCATAATTACTATATTCTTTTGGAATATTTAACACTTCTTCATTAGCCTTATTAATTTTCCCATCATCAAATAATTTTTTAGCAGTTTCAAAATCACTTATGATCTCTATTAGTAATTTTGCTTCTGAATTATTTGAATTCTCCTTCAAAACTACTTCCAATTCATTTTTAGCTTCATTATATTTTCCTGAATTCAAGTAATTCATAGCTAAATCCATCTGTTCTTTAACTTTATTACTACATCCAGAAAAAAATAAAATTCCACTCAAAAAAACTGCTGATATAATTGATATTTTTTTTAATTTTCTCTTCATAATATGCCCCCTCATTGTAAAGTACGTTCTGTTAATTTATATGAACATCGCTCTTCTTAACCTAAGGAAATACACTAAGTTTGACTAGACCACAATATACTCCCCACAAAAAGAGAAAAAAGCAATGAACAAAACTAATTTAAAATATCCTCACTGTCATTCGATTAAACTATATAAGTTTGGCTTTGATAAGCAGGCTAATCAATAATATCAATATAAAAATTGTAACCGTCAATTCGTCTTGTAGACGGTATTGGAAAGGTTAAATCCAATTATCCAAGACACCAAAATGCGATAAAAAACTTATTTATATCATAAATATAAACATTACACTCTCTATAAATGCTGTAATAGAAAGTGTACTCATATAATTATTAATCATCATAACTTAACAGAATCTAAATTTTAATTAATTTATGAAACATCATCTGATATTATTATACACTAAACTCTAAAAATTCTAAAATTTTCATCTCCATTCATTCTTTTTAAATACATTATTATTGCATCCTTATCTTTTTTCTTGAAAAAGCTATATCTATAAATCCCATCATTTTATCCTTTGTTCTTGTCACTGTAGCTATAGCAGAAGCTTTTAATATGTTACCTCTTTTTTTATAGTTTTCATCATCTGCATCTCTAAATCTTGCCTTTTCATATGCATTAATTATTCCTGCTGCCATTTTTATATTTGCCCGGATTTGCTTATAATTTAATGATCCGTTAAAATAACGAAATTCTACTGTATGAGCTCTTCTTGTTGCTATATTTTTTAAATTTATTCCATAGAATCTATTCATTCCTGATAATCTAGATTCCATTCCTTTAACCTCCTCATCAGATTCTAAGTTACATCGCATATTTTTAGTGCCAGAAGCTACTCTACTAAATTTTGTGTACTGTTTAACCTATCCTAAATCGCCTCATGAAGCTACATATACCTTCTTCATAATTTTCTATTGTCTTAAAAAACCTTCTCCACCTTTGTCTTTCAGTATCTAATTTATTCATTTCAACATGAACATGACCACCACAATATTGATATACTCTTTCTCCATGTCTTTTGGCTACATCCCATATGGCTTTTATTTGTCTCCTTGTCTCAGAAGTATCACTTGAAATTAGAGAAACTAATACCCGCATAGCAGATGGTATCCTAAATACAAAAAGTAGAGCGATTCTAACACTCTACTAGAATATAAATTAAAGTTGCTTAGGCAACTAATATCACTATAATAATATTATTAAAATAGTAGCACTCAATTGCGGTCAAGGGCTACTATTTTTTTGTTATTTTTTATAAATATGACTATAAACGTTAATAATGCTAGTAAAAACATTCCATCATTAAATAATAACCTTAACTTACCAATACTCATATCTATCACTCCCGTTCAAAAAAGGTATGATAATCAGTATCTCATAACAATCTTTAATTTATCTATTTTGATTTTATTATAATATCCTTTTATTTTTTATTTATCCTATCTCATTTAAATACACTTCATAATTATATTTTCTTAATGCATCTATAATCTTTTTTGATAATTCATAATTTCTTTTAGCTGCATATGTAGAAACATTAAATGTTATTTCATTATTAGTCTTATCTACATAATAAAATAAAACCTTTACATTATTATATTTTATAGAAACTTCAATATATTTTAAATTTTGTGTATCTATAATTTTATAAATAGTACCTATATACTTATCATTAATATAAATAACTGGATTAACAAAAAAAATTAATGGTACATAATATATAAACCAAATATTATAATAATCATTATTTTTACTAAATAGATTATAAACTAATATAATAAAGCTAATAATCGCTAATGGAATAACAAAAAAATTTATCCACCTATTCCAATTACCTTTATTTATATTATTTAAATTTATAACTGTAAATGATCTATTGGTTAATTTCATTTTACTTCGTAATAATAAATATAAAACCAATAAATTTAACATTATTATAATTAGATTAATAACCATCTTAAATTCCATATTTACATCCCCCTACCCCATGGAATACAACTTTTTATCTTCAGTTATGCATTTTTCTATATTTTTCAGTTCAATATTAGCATCTTCTAAAGATGAATATTTCCCTAATTCTATTATTTCACTTGAAAAAAAACTTGGATTTTTTAAAGTCCCAATAATTGCACATTTATATTTAGAACCAATTGCTTTCTGTAATTCTACTTTTGTAACTTCAACTAATTTTTTCTTATCTTGAGTTTTAATCCACATAAACTTCTCCTTTTCTCAACTTATTAATATAATAAAAATCTAAATTTCTTTGAAGTATTTAACCTTTACTCATTAATGACTTGTCTATTTGTTTTTTAGCTTCAACTAAATATCATATTCTAGAATTAACTCACCCTACCTGATGCATGAAAGAAATTTCTCAATTTTTGCTTACTGCTTTGATTTCCTTAATTCTTTTTGTTCTCTAAGCTCTTTATATATTTCTTTTCTGTTATTTTAGGGTCCCCCTAAAGCTCTATCTTTTATATAAAATTCTGCAATACCATAAATATTTTCTAAAAGTAAAGCTTTATTTAAATCCTTTACTTTTATATGCTGGACTTAAAAAATAGTTTTGTATTTACAATTATATATTCACCTCATTTTTGTTTTTCTATATTAAATATGATATAGGTTTAAATATAAATTTTTTTATAGTTAAAAATAAAATTATTTGAGTACTTAATCTTCTTTCATTTAATGATAGAATGTTCATTTGTCTCTCAGTCAATTCTGAAAACAATATTTGTTTTTCTCTAATATTTTTATTCCTCCTCTCACTGTCAATAACTTTATTATTTAATACTTTTTTATAAAAACTATCAAATGAATATTGTTTTGATTTTTTATTTATAGATTTTCACCTCCTTTCGCCTATAGCTAAAGTGGTGCTATAATAACTTTCACCTTTCTTTGTACTATTACTATGAGCAAAATAGCAATAATCCCGTAAAATAAACAGAAAGCACATAATTAATTTGAAACTAATTATGTATTTAAGACATTCCTTTTATTAAAAAATCAATTATAATTATATTTTTGATTAATACCAAATTACTTTATTATAATTACTGTTTATATTTGTATACTAACATATTTAATTATTAAATTTCTTATCAACTTTTTTTATAATAAAACTTTAGAAATTAAATATGATTAAGCCATTATTTTTTATTATAGTATTTCTTAAGTAATATATTCAAACTCTTTTCAAATTTATGCTAAGAGCATTAAATAAATATCTTTAATCCTCGATACTACACTCCTAATTAAACTATAATCTTTATTAATTCTCTACATAAACTATTGCTAGTCTTTTAATTTCTTTTATTTTTCTATTGCTATAAACTATTTTTTAAACTTTAAAAATAGTCCTCCACCTAAGTTTACCATTAATACTCCCATATATGGTAATTCTCATGTCTCTCCTATTTTAGATAATTCTTTTATATAAGTTTGTTTCTCTTGTTCTGATTTTACTGGTTTTGCTGGTTTTGCTGGTTGCTCTGATTTTGATACAATAATACAATTACTTTTTAATACTAATGGTATTACTTTATATTATTAGCTACAATAGCACCTTTTGTTCTTCCAATACTTTTGCTAATTTCATTTGCAGTATATCCATTTTTGTACATATCAAAAATTTTAATCTTTTTTCAATTGAGTAATTACACTTTTTTATCAATCCTAAAAAAGTGTATAGTTTACCCTAACCCATAAATATGATAAATTTATTATTTATCCCCAATTATATACAAAATATTTACATTTATATTTAATATGTATTTTTTAACTGTAAATTAATTTGTAATTTTATACTATTAACTTACAATTTTTCTTGTATTTTTTCAAAGTCTATTTAATTTTATATGAGTTGTTCTCCTTTAATTCAACACTAAATGAAAGAACTATATCCTTTTAAGGTTTCACCTTTTTAGTATAGAGTTCTTTTTTAATTTATATTTTTTACAAGTAATTCATGATATAATTTATATTATTTTAACGAAATGAGGTGATATAAATGACAGAAAAACATAGTATGAAATCTTTAAGAATTCTTGCAATTTCCAATATACTCATTAATATTTTAGGTAATATTCTATTATATTTAAATTTAAAAGGATATTCCTTCTCTCTATTTGATGGTATAAATATTAACTTAATTAATCAATTTACTGCTTTTACTCTAATCGCTTTAGCTCTTGGTGCAATATTTAATAAATCACCTAAATTATCTGAAGAAGATAGATTTATTGTAAAGTCTAAATTAAAGCCTTTATTATTTTTAAATATAATTTTTATTTTATATAGTGTAATTACTATAATTATATTTAAGAATATGTCGCTCTTTATCTCTTCTCTAATTATGGAGGCTTCTTATATTGCAGTTATAATTTATAGTAAAATAATATATTCTCTACTAGCTACTGACCGTAAACTAAAATGGCAACAAGCTATGTCAGGTGCAGATTCTGATATGAATGATAGTAGTATATTTTGGAGATTTAAAATTTGGTTTTATCCCCTTGAGAAAGTACCTTTTAAGCAAAGATATTTCTCTAAATTCTCAATATTTTATGCGGTTATATTTATTTACTTTTGCTATGATTTACTTTTTAAATCTATTCTAGTTTGGTTATTTTTAATAGGTATACTAAAAAGTCTCCTTGCTTTAATAGAGTACATATTTGGCCTATATACTTCATTAACTGGAATTTGTACAGGCATTGATGAATTTAATGATGATAATGATAATAAACGTTATTTCACAATCTATGTAACTGACTTTGTACATAAACGAGAAATAGTATATTCAACTTATGACACTCCCTATTTTAATAAAAATGGTAAGGTCAAATTGATTCATGGAATATTTTCTAAAAAAGTAATTATAGCTAATAATATAAAAATTAAGTATAGATAAAATTATATTTATTTCAAAGGCAGAGTAACCTATATAATTCTAAAGTTACTTTGCCTTTAAATTTATATATAAATATTATTTTTATATAAATACTCTAATTATATTTAATAACTTTACTTTCCATAAGGAAAACTATTTTAATATTTTAATCAAATTTAAACTCACTATATTGTTAATCACTTGGAACTGTCCTAATTATCTCTTCTTTTTGATTCAAATACTCATCAAACTTAAATTCACTAAAAACTTTTTATAGTTTTTTCATTGAATACCTTTAAAATTTATTAACTTTATTCTTTTTTTATTTACTTTATTGAAATTCTATAGTTCTCTCACTTATGAAAACCTTTTACCCACTTGCATTGAATCAATTTATTTTGTTTCAAAAATATGTACGCCTCCCTTCTGCATGTAAATATTTTCATACGCTTACTTTTAGATACTTTTATGTCATTGTTTTATTGATTTATTAGCTATATAATAACGTTGTCATTTAGAGACGTATTTATTTAACATACTTTTAGGAGGAATTTTAATGACTTGGTTTAAATCGTTTTCAAAATTTCATAAAGGATATTTTATATTTTTCTTACTTGTAAATATATTCTTTTTCTTTAGTCCTTTATATAGTGGTGGTTCAATTTCTGAAACAATAACTGTATTATCAATTGCAGGACTTTTATCAGCAGTAACTGGATTACTTGCAGCAGTATACACAGCTCGTGCAGAAGCAGCAGCTTATGCTTGGGGAGTTGTTAATACTTGTTTTTATATATTTATTTCTTTATCTCGTACAATGTATGCTGAGGTTATTTTATATACATTATACATGTTACCAATGAATTGTTATGGTTTCTTTGCTTGGAGAAAAAGTGCATTAGAAGCTAAAAAAGATAATTCTGAATCATCAACTATAGAAGTTAGATCATTAAATAAAAAGCAATGGATAGGAATTATTATATTTATAATAGTACTTTGGTTCCTTTATTCAAGATTTGCTTATTATCTACCAGATATAATAAAGAATTTTACTGGAAATATTATACCACCAGATAAAAGTTACTTAATAGATTCATTTACTGCAACAGTAACAATTTGTGCTGTTATAGTTTCTACTCAAAGATTTAAAGAAACTTGGTATTTCTGGTTATTAGCAGATGCAGTAGGAATAGTATTATACTTACACTCATTCCTTTCTGATCCAAACCTTTCACTTGCAGCTTTATCAGGTGCATTAATGTGGATTCAATTTACTGTTAACTCTGTATACGGTATAATTCTTTGGAAAAAGATTGATAAGAAACAGCATATAGAAACTGCTAATTAAAGTATTATCAAATTTAAAAACATTGAATATATATATAAGTACTAATAAAAAAAATAAAGCCATGTTTTAAATTATTATTGATATAATACTAAATAAACGGACAAGTACATGCTTGTCCGTTTATTATTTTAAGTTAATTTTAATCTTTATCTAACGATAAAATAGCAATTATAAGTGATTAATTGTTAAAAGTTTAAATTACCTATAAAATCAGAAAAAATAGCTATAATTATAAAAATAATTACTGCATATCCTATACTTTTTGTTGATTTCTTTTGTTTACTAATTCCATATATAATTAAACTTATACTAAGTATTATTATAAATATCATCAATAAATTTTTCATAATATACCTCTTTTCTTATGTTTATATTTTATAAATATCTTATAGATTCTAGTTTATCTCTAATCTAATCATAACATTAATTTCCATATAATAAATATAACTAAATAAATTTTATTTATAATAAATATAAAAAATAAAAGAACTTGCCTACTAAAAGCAAATTCCTTTATTACTAATTATCTATTAAGTTACATTAATATTTCTTTTTTACATTAAACATATAATCTTTTAAAAGCTTATAATCTATTAATCCATAGTATTCATTTTATGTCCGCAAACCTTACATTTATAATACTTTTTCCCATAGATTTTATTATCATAAGCATAATCATGCTCTTTCATATCTTCTCCACAAATTGGACATTTAATCTTTTCTTTATTACTCAAACCCAATCACCTCTTAGTATCTTATGTATTTTAAAGTTATTATAATATATAAAATTCTCTTTTTAAATCTTCTTCATAATTTTTCTTATAAGGCTTATAAACTTTACTATTTTGCTGGTATTTCTTGTACTCTTCCAACAGTTCCATCTTCAAGCATAACTTTTATACCTCTATGATGAATTGCTGAATTTGTAAGAATTCTCTTAACTATTCCCTTAGTTAATTTTCCAGTACGTTGATCTTCCTTCTTAACAACTAATACCTCAAGTCCAACCTTTATATCTTTTCTATTAGTTCCATTCATATTACTATCTCCTATTCATTCTCTAGATTATCTTATTATATATTAAATTTTAAATAAATAGCAGAATAATTAATATTATTTATTAACTACTCTGCTATAAATACTACTTATTTAAAATCTTTTAAAAGTGCTGCAAATGGATTATTCATTTCCTCTTCAGCTTCCTTCTTCATTTGTTTCATTATCTTATTTACTTCTTTCTTGTTTACCTTACCATTTTTATCAAATCTCTTCTTAAATTGAGATTCCTTCTCCCTAAAGTTACAGTTAGTACCTGGGCATACATATATCTTTCCTTCTCCACTACCTCTAAGCTCTAACTTCTTCTTACACTCAGGGCATCTTGCATTAGTAAGTCTTGCTACATTTTCTCTATGTCCGCATTCTCTATCTTGGCATACATTCATAGTTCCATTCTTGCCTTTAACTTCAAGCATATATTTTCCACACTCTGGGCACTTCTTACCAGTTAAATTATCATGATGGAATTTAGCATTTTCTTGCTTTACTGCTTCAACTAATGCAGTTGAATAATTTTTCATATTCTTTATAAATAAATTAGGATCTTCCTTCCCTTTTGCTATTCTATCAAGTTCACCTTCCCATTTTGCTGTAAGAAGAGGTGATTTTAGTTCATTAGGTACTAATTCTATAAGTTGCTTACCCTTTGAAGTTGGGAATATTTCCTTTCCTTTCTTCTCTATAACAAATGAGTTAAATAACTTTTCTATTATATCTGCTCTAGTTGCAACAGTTCCAAGTCCTCCTGTTTCCCCTAAAGTCTTAGCTGACTCTTTATCTACTGCTATATACTTTTGAGGATTTTCCATTGCAGATAGAAGTGTTCCTTCATTAAATCTTGCAGGTGGTTTTGTTTCACCCTTCTTTTCTATTACTTCTTTAACTTTAAATGAATCACCTTTATTCATCTTAGGAAGCTCTTGCTCTTTTATATCTGAATCTTCTTCATCATCTTCTCTATCAAAGACCTTTTTCCATCCCTTTGACTTTACAACTTTTCCTTTTGCTATAAGCTTTTCTCCATTTACTTCTCCAGTAAGAGTTGTTTGTATATATTCAAATGGAGGCATAAGTACTGATAAGAATCTCTTAACTACTAAGTCATAAACGTGCCTTTCTTCAGAGCTAAGGTTTGCTAAGTTTCCTCTCTCTTCTGTTGGAATTATAGCATGGTGATCTGAAACCTTTGCATCATCAACAAAGCTTTTATTTCCTGTTATCTTAGTTTTAAGTAAGTCTGTAGCTATCATTCTATATTCACCTACAGCAATTCCTTTAAGTCTGTCTGGAATTGTAGCTACTATATCTTTAGATATATATCTTGAATCTGTTCTTGGATATGTTAGAAGCTTATGGTTCTCATAAAGTCTTTGCATTATATTTAATGTTTGCTTTGCTGAGTATCCCCATATCTTATTACAATCTCTTTGAAGCTCTGTTAAATCATAAAGCTTTGGTGAGAATGTTTTTTTATGACTTTCATTAACATCTATTATTTTTCCTTCTGAACCTCTAAGCTTTGATACTACTTTATCTGAGAAATCTTTATTAAATACTCTTGAATTATTATCTTTATTTACCCAAGTGAAATTACATCTATCTGTTTTAACATTAATAGTGTAGTATTCTTTTGGTTTAAAGTTTCTAATATCCTCTTCTCTTTGTACTATCATAGCGAGTGTTGGTGATTGAACTCTACCTGCTGATAATTGTGCATTATGCTTACAAGTTAATGCTCTTGTTACATTAAGTCCAACAATCCAGTCTGCCTCTGCTCTACACTCTGCTGCATGATATAGGTTATCGTAGGCTCTTCCATCCTTTAAATTCTTAAATCCATCTTTTATTGCTTTATCTGTTTGAGATGATATCCAAAGTCTCTTAATAGGTTTCTTTACATGTGCCTTTTCTATAATCCAACGAGCAACTAACTCTCCTTCACGTCCAGCATCTGTTGCAATGATTATTTCATTAACATCTTTTCTAACCATTTGATCTTTTACAATCTTGTATTGCTTTCCACTACCTTTAATTACTGTAAGCTTCATATGCTTTGGAAGCATTGGTAATGTCTCCATAGACCATTTTTTCCATTCTGGGTTATATCCTTCTGGTGCATCTAAAGTTACTAAATGACCAAGTGCCCAAGTTACTATATATTTATCTCCTTCTAGGAATCCATTTCCTTTTTTATTACATCTTAAAACTCTTCCAAGTTCTCTTCCAACTGAAGGCTTTTCTGCTAAAACTAATGATTTCATAAATCTTTATTTCCTTCCTTAATTCAATTTACTATTCCTATTATACTACATTAATCCAGTCTTTTATAAATATTTAATTCTATGTTCAAGATATATATTGATATTTGATTAAATTCTCCTAAATAGGTTGTAATATAAATCTAATGTAAAAGATAGAGGATTCTACTATGTCTAGAGCAAGTTCTGTAATAAAATTTCTTTCAACTTCAAGTATCTGTAATGTGTGCTATGGTAAATAATGTTTAACATTTACCATTATTTATGTATAATTAAATAAGAAAGTAATTCTTATTTATATTAAATTGTATAATTAGTTGGAGGGCGATGTGTATAAAGTTATAGATATATTTATTAGTTTTATATTATTTATTTGGGGCACTTTAAATTGGATATATGCAACAAGAATTACGAGTGATTCAAAGGCATTTTATTCATTAAAAGAGATAATAATTTATATTGTAGTATTAATTTTATATTTGATTATTCAAGTTTTTTATATTAATAAAAGCAAGATCCACATTTTTAATGTTTTGTTGTTAAGCTTACCAACAATAATTTGGTTTATTATTTTAAAAAATTCATTGAGCATTGATGGTTTTTTTAAATATGATGGAATAGCTTATACATTTGGATTTGTTGTTATGGCTGTTGTGATATTTTATAACTTTTATAAAATGATATTAAATATAGTACGCATTCTTAGAAAACAACGAACTAAAAGGACCAATAATTCATCGGTTCTTTTTTAAATATCTTATTTTCAACATTATTATTGAATATAGCTATATTTAAAAAGAGTTAAGAAATCGTACTTTCTTAACTCTTTTATTTCTATATTATATCTATTATAAAGCTCTTTAAATATCTTGTATTCTTTATAAATATAAATTTTAAAAATAAATGTTTATCACATCTATTTTCTATATAAATTGGAATACTTTAAAATCTTTAATATACTTTAATCTATAAAATTCCGTGTTCATAAAAATCATTTTATATTTAATCTAATTGCATTTCTCTAGTTACTTTAACTATATTGTTCTTGTAAATATATAACGCTCCAAGTACCGCTATAAAACATAATATTGTAGATGCTATAAATGTTAGTTTTAGCCCTATAGCTGTAGCTGTCATAGGTCCAATTACAGCTCCTAGTCCATATATTGCAAATATTATTCCATAGTTAACCCCAAAATTCTTAGTACCATAATAAGCTGCCATAATAGTTGGGAATATAGTTAACATTCCTCCATAGCTTATTGCCATAAATCCTAATACAATAAAGTATTTATTTCCGCTCAAATCTCCAAAGGCAGTATAAGCCATTGATACTGTCATTATAATATAAATTATTCCAGCTGATTTTTCTATTCCGAGCTTATCTGAAATCATCCCCCAGAAAAGTCTTCCTCCAGCATTAAACAGTGATATTACTGCAACTGCATTTGCTGCTGCCTCTGGAGTTATATTAGCTAGTTCAACTCCTATATCTCTAGCTAGTCCAATTACTGTTAAACATGCTGTTCCACCAAATAGATACATCATAGCTAACACATAAAACTTTCCATGACTTAACATCTCTTTAGGAGTAATATTAATTTCATCCTTATCATTAGTTGTATTTTTATTATTAGCTTCAACCTCTTCATCTGGAAGTGAAAGAAATTGTGCAGGAATTATTGCTAAGATTGTATAAATAATTCCTAAATATAAGAACACACCTGGAACACTAGCAACATTAATAAAATGTATTGCTATAGGCTTAAAAACTAATGCTGATAATCCAAAGGCACTTACTGCAAGTCCTGTGACTAAACCTCTCTTATCTGGAAACCACTTAACACAAGTAGCCACTGGACACACATAAACAAAACCTGCTCCTATCCCTGCAATCACTCCATAATATAAATATAATTGCCATACTTCACTTGCTGTACTAGAAAGTATCACTCCTGCACCAAATAAGATACTTCCTATTGTTGCTATCTTTCTAGGTCCATATTTATCCTGTAATCTACCACCAAATATAGCTGAGAATGTAAAGAAAAATATCATAACTGAAAAAGTGAATACTATAGAACTTTTATCCCATCCAAATTTCTCTGTAAATGGTATATTAAATAAGCTCCACATAAAGATAGTTCCCATAACTAATTGAATTGCTAATGATGCAATTACTACTATTATTCCTCTACTCTTTTTCATCTTATCCCCCTTTTGTGTTTTAAACTAACACTTCCTTATTTGTTTTAAGTTCTAAATTCATTAACTCATCTTTAAATATTTTTTCTTCCATAATTTTTAAATCTTTAGATATAGTAGGTTTAAAGTCCATATTGTCTAATATATCTTTTTGCATGTCTACTCCTGGTGCTATCTCTGTAAGAATCAATCCATCTTTTCCAAGTTCAAAAACAGCTCTTTCTGTTATATATAAAACCTTTTGTCCAAGCTCACTAGCATATTTACCACTAAAAGTTATTTGCTCTACTTCATCTATAAATTTATTTATTTTACCTTCCTTTTCAATAACTAGCCTTCTATCATCAACCTTTATTTTTAGACCTCCAGCAGTAAAAGTACCACAATAAACTACTTTCTTAGCATTCTGAGTTATATTTATAAATCCTCCACAACCTGCTATCTTAGGACCAAATTTGCTTACGTTAATGTTTCCATCTTTATCACATTGTGCAAGACCTAGGAAAGCTACATCTAATCCTCCGCCATCATAAAAATCAAATTGATAAGCTTGATCTATTACACATTCTGCATTAAGAGATGCACCAAAGTTTAATCCGCTTGCTGGTATTCCACCAATAGGACCAGACTCTACAGTAAGTACCATACTATCTTTTATTCCTTCCTCGTTAGCAACTACTGCAACCCCTTCTGGAACTCCAATTCCTAAGTTTACTATTGAATTAGGTAAGATCTCCATTGCTGCCCTTCTTGATATTATCTTTCTCTCATTTAGTGGCATATTATCTACTTCATTTAAAGGAATTGTTATTTCTCCACTGTAAGCTGGATTATATTTCTCTCCAAATGTTTGCATATTATTTTCTTCTTTAGCAACCACTATAGCATCAACATATATTCCAGGAATTTTTACTTCCTTACTTTTTATACTTCCATCTGTTACAACTTTTTCAACTTGGGCTATTACTATTCCCCCTGAGTTTTTTGCAGCTTGTGCCATAGATAATCCTTCTAATGTAGCAACTTCTTTTTGAAGAGATAAATTTCCCCTTTCATCTGCAAAAGTAGCTCTTATTATTGCAACATCTATAGGAAATGCTTTATATAATAATCTTTCTACTCCTTCTATCTCCACTAACTTAACTATATCTTCTTCAGTTTTACTATTTAGTTTTCCACCACTTACTCTTGGATCTACAAACGTTTTCAATCCAACGTGAGTTAATGTACCCACCTTTTTAGCTGCTATATCTCTTAAAAGATGCGTTATAGTTCCTTGCGGAAGATTATAAGCTTCTATTTTATTTTCAATTGCTAATTTTTGTAGCTTAGGTGCTAATCCCCAATGACCACCTATAACTTTTTTAACAAGCCCTTCGTATCCAAAATGATTTAATCCCTTTTCTTTTGAATCCCCTTGACCTGCTGCATATACAAGTGTTAAATCTTTAGGATGTCCAGTTTCTAGGTATTTCTTTTCTATAGCTGATGTTATTTCTTCAGGATGTCCAGCCCCTATAAACCCTCCAACTGCTACTGTGGAATTATCTCTTATCATATGTAGTGCTTCTTTAAGTGATTTTACCTTTGACATTTAAATTACCTCCTTAAACTATATACAATATTAAATAGCAATTAATGTGCCAATGTTATTTACATACAAAAAACTCTAGAAAATCCTGTAAACACAAGCGTTTACACTTCTCTAGAGCTTAATATCTAATATTTAGTTATGTTTATTTTATTTACAGTTTCATATTACTTTTTCAAAAATTAGCTATTTATATATGTTTCTTCAAACTGTAAAATTTATTTACATGTATTTTTATTTTGCATCACTTAAATTATAGTACTCTATCTTTTTGTATAAACCAACTCTACTGATTCCCAAAATCTTAGCAGCCTTATTTTTATTCCACTCTACACTGTTTAAACAATCGCTTATTATTTCCTTCTCAACCTCTGCAACTATATCCTTTAAATATTTTCCCTTAGTATCTCTTATGTACGTACTCTTCTTTTGTATTAACTTCTCAGGCAAATGCTTTTCCTGTATATAAATATCTGAATCTAACATATTAATTGATCTTTCAATTGCATTTTCAAGCTCCCTTATGTTTCCTGGCCAATCATACTCTTTTAATCTTTCCATAGCCTCTTTTGATATACCTTCTACATATATACCAAGCTTATCTGCTACTTTTCGTTTTAATATATTTGCTAAAGGCTCTATATCCTTCTTTCTATTTCTTAAAGGAGGTACACTAATTCTTATAACATTTAATCTATAATATAAATCTTCTCTAAATTTTCCCTCTTCTATTGCTTTCTTTAAGTTCTTATTGGTAGATGATATTATTCTAACATCAATCTCTTTAACAACATTGCCTCCAACTTTTTCAATTTCTCTCTCCTGAAGAACTCTAAGTAGCTTAACTTGAGATGATAAAGGCATATCACCTATTTCATCTAATAATATTGTTCCATTATTAGCTAGTTCAAACTTCCCCTTTTTTCCACTCTTTTTTGCTCCAGTAAAAGCACCTTCTTCATATCCAAAAAGTTCTGACTCAATTAATTCCTCTGGTATTGCTGCACAGTTTATCTTAACAAAGGGACCTTGTCTCCTATAGCTTGCATTATGTATTGCATGAGCTAATAGTTCCTTCCCTGTGCCGCTTTCTCCAATAATAAGTACATTAGACCTAGTCTTTGCTGCCCTTGTTGCTATTTCTTTAACCTTAGTATTTTCTTCAGAGTCTCCAATTATATCTGAAAAAAAATATTTTGCAGATCTTTCATTTCCAAGTTCATTTTTATAATATTCTAATTCTTTCTCTAACTTAGTTATTTGTTTACCTAATGAATAATAATCACTTATATCCTTAAACATAACTTTACCTACTGCACCTATAATTAATCCATCCTTTTTTACAGGTACCCTCATAGCTATCATTCTATTTCCTCTAATATATTGTATATCTCCAATTATAGATTTCCCGCTTTTAACAATTTCGTGCATTTTGGTATTATCAATTACTTCAGTTACATGTTTACCCTCTGGAGAATATTCTCCTAAGAATTCTTTATAAGCCTTGCTCATCATAGTAATCTTAGCATCCCTATCTACTACAACTACCCATTCATTTACAGAATCCATTACAGTGTTCAAAATATCAATATAAATATCATCCCTCATATCTTCCACAAAATAGCCCTCCTTAATAATATTGTTAACTTTAAAGTTAATAATATAGAAATTCCTATTTCAAAAGAATTAATCTATATTAATTTGAATTTATATATTTTTTTACTTTCTAATTATATTAATTATAAAGCTAACATAAGTTAAATTATACTAATATAATTAATTTTAAATAAAAAATAAGAGAAATATCCTAGTCTTTGAAATTTATATTGCAAAGATTAAAATATTTCTCATAATTTAATAAATTTCTACTTTACAAACTAATGATTTTATTTAGGAGGCATTGCCTTAGCCACTCCTGTTAGAACAATTTTCCCATCTTGATTTGTACATGTAGTTTTTAGTGATATTATGTTCTTTTCTTCATTTATTTCAATAACTTCTGCTTCTGCTTTTATTGTATCTCCAAACTTTACTGGAGCTGTAAACTTTAACTCTTGACCTAAATAAATTGTTCCAGGTCCAGGTAGCTTCATTCCTAATACTGTAGAAACAAGTCCAGCTGTAAGCATTCCATGAGCTATTCTTCCTTTAAACATTCCTTTTTCTGCTTCAACTTCGTTTATATGAGCTGGATTTAAATCCCCTGTTATTCCTGCATATAAATATACATCTGTTTCAGTTATAGTTTTTTGAAAAAAATCCTTATCCCCTATCTTTAAATCCTTTATAGTTAAACCTTTCATAATTAAAACCTCCATAGAATTATCAATTTTAAATCTTATATAATAATTCTTTAGCAAATAATATGCCATATTTATTTTAAAGTTTAACTACATAGTTCATATAACCTCTAAGACAAGCTATATCAAAGATTCTCCTAAGAATCTACCTGTTAATTTTAATTATTAAGCTAATATATTACTGATATTTTGTGTACATTTTATTTACATGTAAAATAAATTTACTTTACACTACTGTACTAATTTTCTTTTTTCTTTACTTTTACTCTTCTAATAACATTTGTTCCAATTGCACTTGTCCCTACCCCAAGTAAGAACATTCCTCCACCAAAGCTTGCAGCTAAAGTTGTCTTAAGTTTCTTTCCGTCAATTGTTACATCCTCTGGAGTATATTCAGTTACAAGTTCTAATGTATCTTCTAAAAGCTTAACACCAAAATCAATATCCATATTCATTGGTATTATATGCGCATAGACCTTTATATCATCATTTATATTATTTATTTTAAATCTATAAGCCTTTACGTTATTTGTAGCATCTTCATCTACTAATTCCATATCTATATCTTCATCATTTACTTTTATCTTTATATCATTCATAAGATCCATTCCTGAAAATCTTAAAGTTATATACTTTACTCCATCTACTTCTTCTAATAGAGCAGTTTTATTTAAGTATTTTCTTGCCATCTTACGTCCAACTGAACTATCACTTATGATTTCATTTTTTATAGTGTATTCTTTATAGCTTTCTTTTGCTGTATTCTTCTTACTAGTTTTATCATTACTTTTGCTAGCTTTTTTATCTTCAGCTTCTTTTTCATCATCTGATTTTGATTTAGTTGTAGCTAAAAGTTCTTCAGTATTTGGTATTGATAGATTTGTGCTTGGCTTAGATTCTGGTAAAAAACCTATTTGAGTTAAAGTATCCTTTAAGAATTTAACTCCAAAATCTATATCTTCACCCAATACATCTATATGTATTTTAAATTTAACATTATCATCTAGTGAACCTATTAAGAATTCTATATCCATTAGGTTATTACTCTTATCATTCTTTAAAACTGTATAATTAATTGACTTGCCATTTACTATAACTCTTATATTAGACATTAAATCAGTTCCTGAAATACTCATAGTTATATACTTTTTGCCATTCCTAACTTCCATATAATTTGTTTTAGCTATAGCTCCTCTAGCTGCACCATATCCTATTTCACTATCTGTTAGTATTTCGTTTTGCATCTTATATAACTCTTTATTTTGATTTTGTGTATTATTAGATCCAGTTGTATTGTTTGGTTTATTAGTTGGCTTTTCTACTTCTGGTTTATTCGTATCTGGTTTTTCTTGTGGTTTTTCAGTTTCTGGTTTATTATTTTCTGGCTTATTAGTATCTGGCTTGTCTGATTCTTGATTACCATCTCCTTCTTTTTCAAGTGTATCTTCTTTTAATACCAATCTAAAATCTACTTTCATTGAAGGGAAAGGCGTTGCACTTACTATAATTTTATCTTTTATTATAGAATTTATCTTAAATTCATATGTAATTGTATTATCTGTTTCATTTGTTGTTTTAATTTCTGCTACCGTTTCATTTACAGTTACTTTAACATTTTTCATCATACTTTTGTTTGAAAATGTTATTGATAAGAACTGTTGTCCCTCTTTTACTCTTATGCTACTTTCTTTTTCAAGAAACTTTCTAGCCATAGATTCTTTATCTTCTGTTATATGAAGTGCATCATTTTCTATTTTATATTTACCATCTTTAAAAACTTTATCATCCTCTTTTGAATCATTTTCTTTTATTATTTCATTTAAAGGAGTTGCAGTTACTGGAGTTGTAATTGAAAATGTCATAGCGCCTACAATAGTTAATGCTATTATTTTGTTTCTCATAAACTTCTTCTCCCTTATTTAAAAATATGCCTTATGAATTCGTGTGGTTTATACACTATAAGCCTCCACCCTGAGAATCTCATAACTTCTTTTATCTTCATTTTCATATCCTTCTTATAACAATGAATAGGACACTTACTACAAGAACTTTTTTCATTTCCAAACTTACAATAACTCAATCTTTTATGTGCATATTCTAATAGCTCTGTACATTCATCACATAACTTATTATCTTTTGTCTTATGTTTCTTAGAACAATAAATTTCTATCATAAACTTAACAATATCTTTTTCCTTTTCTATCCTGCTTCTTTTTGCCATTTTTACGCTACATCCTTCATTAAATCTTCTTTCTTTACAGTTTTTATCCTAAACATAAAGTACCAATACTTAGTTAGCATAACTGCTACTATTAAGACTTTTGCCATAATTGAATCTAATATAATAAGAGGGAACATTAACATAGCATCTGCAAATAATAATATTGTTATTTTTTGCTTCATAGTCATAACTCTGTTATTTACAAAGTTTTCTAAGTGCTTTTTATATAACTTTGTTCCCTTAAACCATCTATCAAATCTATCTGATCCTCTAACAAAACAAAAGGATGAAAGGAGTAAGAAAGGAGTTGTAGGTAATATTGGAAGTATCACTCCTATTGCTCCTAATCCAAAAGAGATAATTCCTACAGTAACATATAAACATTTTTTTATCTTATTCATTTTAACCGCTCCTAAACTATTCTCTTATTAATTTTTTATTTTGCACCCTAAATACTTTTTCGCATACTGAAGAAGTTGATTTCCTATGAGTTATTAATATTATTGTCTTATCCTTTTTGTTCTCTTTTATAGAATTTAAAATTACACCTTCATTTAATGTATCTAAATTACTAGTTGGTTCATCTAAAATAAGCACTTCACCCTTACTTAAAAAGGCTCTAGCAAGACCTATCCTTTGCTTTTCTCCAGATGAAAGATTAGATCCAAGCTCTCCAACCTTTGTCTTATATCCCTTTGGAAGACTTTCTATAAAATCATGGATAGCAGCTTTCTTTGCCGCTTCTTTCACTTGAACTTCAGTTGCTTTAAGGTTACTAATTTTTATATTATCTTCAATTGTTTCATTGAACAGATATGTTTCTTGGCTCATTAGAACTTGATGATTTCTAAGTGCATTTGTTTCAAGAGTTTTTACGTTCTCTCCTCCAAATTCAATCTGTCCTGACTTAACATCCCAAAATCTCATAAGTAATTTTACAAAGGTACTCTTACCACTTCCACTTTCACCTACAATAGAAATGCTATCTCCCTTTTTAATTTTCATATCTATATTTTTTAGTACATCTTCTCTTCCTTTATATCCAAAGGTAACATTCTCATAAGTTATATCTGTATTTTCTAATTGCTTCTCGCCCTCATTTTCAACAACTTCTGGCTTTTCATCTAAAAGATTAAATATTCTCTCTGCTGAAGCAAATGTCTGTAATAGGTTATTTGATAAATTACTTAATGCGACTACTGGCCCAAAAGATGATGCTAGTATAACTATAGCTATAATCATACTTCCAAATTCAATTGTTCCATCTAAGTATAAATATATTCCAAGGACTACAAATCCCATCATTCCAATCATTATAGTAAAGTCTGTTGTAGCTCTTATAATACCTTCATGTAATTTTATTTTCTTTTGCTTTTCATTAAGTTCTTCTGAATATTTATGAATATTTTCTCTTCTCTTATCACCATTTTTAAATACTAATACTTCTCTAAGTCCCCTTAAAGAATCTAAAAGATATGAGTTTGTTTCTCCAAATTTATTTCTATACTCTAATCCTGATTTCTTACCTATCTTTGATGTAAAGTATGGTATAAAAAGACCAATAGTAAGATATAAAATTGCTGCTGCTAAACCATAGTAAGGATTAATACTATATAGTACTATTGCTATAATTGTGTTTGTTATTATTGCTATAGAAATTGGGGCTATGGTATGAGCATAAAATACTTCTAAAAGCTCAATATCTGAGGTAATTAAAGAAACTAAGTTACCTTTTTCTTTATTTTCAAGTTTAGACGGTGCAAGTTTTCTAAGAGCTGTAAATACTTTATCTCTTAAAATAACTAGAATTTTAAATGCAATATAGTGACCTGATAATTGTTCTGCATATCTAAGTGGTCCCCTTAAAATTGCACATATTGTCATTATTATTAAAGAAGTAGTAAATGTTATTTTTAGACCTTCACTTATTAAGCTAACTATAGCAACTGCTCCAAAAGAAGTTATTGAAATAGATGCTAAAAATCCTAATACTCCCATAGATATAGTTATAAACATAACAGGTATTAAAGGTTTTAATTCTAAAATTAATCTTTTCATAAGATAAAATCCTGATTTTCTGTTCATTTATACTACCTCTCTTCTTTCTAAAAATTCTTGTTCTTTTATCATATTAAAATAATATCTTTCTTTTCTTAAAAGTTCATCATGTCTACCGCTTTCAACTAATTTTCCATCATCAAGTACATATATAACATTAGCATTTTTTACATTTGCTAATCTATGCGATATTACTATTACTGTCTTTTCTTTAGCTAATTTGTTAATCGCATCCCATATTATTTCTTCTGACTCAACATCTACATTTGATGTTGCTTCATCAAATATATAGATTTCTCTATCTGCAAGCACTGCTCTTGCAAGAGCTAATCTTTGTTTTTGTCCTCCTGATAAAAGAGAACCCCCTTCTCCAACCTTTGTATGAATTCCATCTTTAAGATTATCTACAAAAGATTTCAAATTAGAAAGTTCTAATGCATATTGAATTTCATTATCACTTAAATCTTCTTTTGTAATCTTTAAGTTATCTAATATAGTTCCATTAAATATATAACTATTAGTATTTATAAGCATTATCTTTTCGTATATATCATCAAATGCAATATTATTAAGATTTGTATTATTAAACAACATTTCACCTTTATTTACTTCATAAGTATTTAATAAAAGATTTGCAATAGTACTCTTTCCACTTCCACTCTTTCCAACTATAGCCGTAAATCCTTTGTTCTTTATATTTAATGAAACATCTTTAATAACATCTCTTTTTCCATCATAAGAGAAAGTAATATTTTTCACATTAATATCTATATTGTTTAAATCACTAATATCCTCTATGATTTCCTTATCTCTTTCCTTACTATCTAATAATTCAAATATCTTATCTGATGCTGCTATCCCATTCATTGCAACATGGAAGAATGAACCAAGAAGCCTAAGTGGAATAAAAAACTCAGATGATAATAAAATAATAATTACTGTTTGTCCAAGATTTATTTGACCATTTTTAAATGAAATTAAAGCAACTATTGACCCAAGCGCAGCTCCTCCAAAGGCTATTAAATCCATAACTGTTATTGAATTTAGCTGCATACTTAAAACTTTCATTGTTATTTTTCTAAAGCTTTCTGCTTCTTCATTCATTTTTTTATGTCGTTTTCCATCAATATTAAACACTTTTAGTGTTGTAAGTCCTTGAAGATTTTCTAAGAATGTTTCACCTAAATTTGAATAGTTATTCCAATAATTTTTTAGTAATCTTTTTGCAAATCTCATAATTGCAATTATTGATATTGGTATTAAAGGTACACATAATATAAATACAATTGCAGATTTAAATGATATAAATGAAATTACAAAAAATAAAGTTATTGGTGCAAGTAATGCATAGAATAATTGAGACAGGTATTTACCAAAATATATTTCTAAAGCTTCAACCCCTTCAATTGCACTTTGAACAATAGATGATGTAGATAAGTTTTTATTATAATCTAATCCAAGTCTAAGCAATTTATCATAGATCATATCTCTAAGTTTTACTTTTACTACATCCGAAGATTTATTTGAAAAATATCCATATAGTATATTTGCAAAAAATCTTATAATTAATAAAATCATAAATATTCCTAAATATATACCTATATTATCCCTTATAAACTCCCTAAATCCTACTCCTTCTAAGACTTTTATGTTATAAAATACTTTGTTTATTATTTCACCAATTAAAAGTATCATAACTAGATTACATACGGCTACAATCCAATTTGAAAGTACCGTAAGTCCTATGTATTTTTTTGATTCACTGCAAAGATTAATTAATCTTTTATTAATCATCATAACAACTCTCTCCCCTCCATTAATTACTAGAATAATATATCATACTTGATAATGATTATCAATACTGTTTTAAATTTTTTGTTAATTTTTTTACAAAGAATAACTAAAATTATCTCAAAAGTTTCTTTTCTATAAATTAATAGTAGATTCTATTATTAATTTATAGAAAAGAAACCGCACTAAGAAAAAACATCAAGTATAGTTTTTCACCTTGTATTATTAATATATAAAAAAGAAACTGCCTATTTAAAGACAGTTGCTTCTATTTATCTATAAAATCTTTCATATGTTTTTCTAAATATTTTTTATATACTTTGGTTCCCTTAAGCCAATTTTTAAATCTTTTTGATCCTTTTGCAAAACAAGCTCCAGCAAATCCAATTATTACAAAACCAGGTACTAAGGGAATTAAAGATGCAATAGCACCTACTATAAGACATATAAATCCTAATATCATATATAGAATTTTCTTAATTATTCCCATGTAAATTCACCTTATTTCTAGTATATTTACTATAAAAATATTTCTTTGTATCTAGGTAAACTTCTTATAGAGTCAAGTTCTTTATCCTTTTTCATATATTCTATAAAAAAGTCATTAAGTTTTATTGCTTTTATTACACCTTCTAGTGCCTTGTCTTTTTCTCCAATTAAGGCATAAAAACATGCTCTATTATAATACAAAAATCCTTCCTCTGAATTTTCATCTATTCCCTTTGATATAATTTCTATAGCCTTATTATAGTTCCCATTTTCTCTATAAATTACTCCTAAATTTAAATGGCTATATGGATATTTAGGATTACTTTCTATTGATTTTTCATAGTATTCTTTTGCTTTTTCAATATTTCCTAATCCTTTTTGTATTACTCCCATATTAAATAATATTCTAAATTGTTTAGGCTCTATATCTAATGCTCTTTTATTATATTCTTCTCCATCTTTAAGCCTTCCAAGTTCCTCCATTATACAAGCAAGATTGGCATTGGCCCAAAGATCTCTTGGATTTATCTCTAAAACTTTTTTATAAAGCTTTATTGCCTTTTCTTTCTCTCCTTCTTCATCATATATATTAGCTAAAAAGAAATATGCCTTATCATAATTTTCATTAAGCTCTATTGCCTTCTTATAATATTCCTTTGCCTCTTCAAAAAATCCATCTTCATCATAAAGAGTTCCAAGTCCATAATAAGCTCTTTCCTCTTCATTATCTATTTCTAAAACTTCTCTATATTTTTCTTCTGCTAAATCTATCTGCTCTAACTCATGATATAAAAGTGCCATATCCAAAAGAAGTTCTATATCGTATTTTCCTTCTTCTAATTTATAAGCCTTTTTATAAAATTGAAGAGCCTTTAATCTATTCCCCTCTGCTTTAAAATTTCTAGCAACATTTATATGATTATTAAATAAGTAGCTATCCATTACTATTTTTGCCTCTCTTCTTATGATTTATAGAAATATTATATCAAAGAAATTTAAAAGTGTAATCATAAAAAAGCCATAGAACTTAAAGTTCTATGGCTTGTAATTAACTAATATTATCTATTGTTGAATCTTTGTTTTCTAGCTTTTCTGCACTCTGGGCATCTAGTAGGTTCGTTTTCGAATCCTTTTTCTTTATAGAATTCTTGTTCTCCTACAGTGAAAACAAATTCCTTTCCACAATCTCTACATTGAATAGTCTTATCTTCCATTTTTCATTCCTCCAAAACATATAAAGTTCCTTAATAATTAGCCTTTTCTATGTAATTGGAACAAACTCTAAAAACAGAAAATATCTAATTATTTGAATCTTTATTTAATTTACAAATTAAGTATATCATATGAAATTTATCATTTCAAGTAAATTTTCAAAATATTCTTAATTTATCGCACAATTATAAAAGGTTGAAGCCAAGCCTTTGAACCCTCTTCTCTGTAAGCTTCTACTCTAACATATCCTTCATCACCTTTTATTTCATATGTAGCTACATTACCTTTTTCTTCTTTAAGTAACCTTCCATTTTTGCCAATAAATCTAAAGTATATATACGGTACCCTTCTGTCTCCATTTTTTAATGATATTATATTATCTTTTAGCTGTATATCTTCTATAGTAATTCCAAAACTAGCATAAAAACTACCTCGCTTTATTGCTTTTATTATACTATCTATAGTTTTCTCTTCAGCTAATACCATATTATAGGCTCCACCAACTCTTGAAAAAATATGCATATCATCATTTGCAAAACCATATACATATTTACCATTACTTAATAAATCATCCCACAGATCTGTTGCAAGAGCTCTACCTTTGCAATCCATTCTAACATTATTATTAAAAATCTCTATACCTGTGTAATTATCTAATTTTAATAATTCCTCTAATGTCCAATAATCTTCTCTAATAACATGGGGATGACATATTATATTTATTCCACCTTGAGCATCTACACTATTAAATAATTCTTGATGATTATTATCATTATCTAAATCATCATTATACTCTTTAATATTTATACCTAAAGTCTGATGATCTTTTCTTTTATACTCTACTCCTGGGAGAAGTAATATGTCTTCCCTATTTTTAAATTCACTAACATCTGTCAAAGTATAATGATCTGTTATTGATAAAAAATCATATTCCATCTTATATGATGTATACATTTCTACAATTCTATCAGTTCTATAAAAACCGCAAGGACTATTCTTACTGTGTGTATGGAGGTTTCCTTTTAAAAATTTACCTTCATATCCATATGGATTTATAATCTTCATTCTACTTATCTTTCTCCTCTTATTCTTTTGTTTTATATCTTAATTACATACTATTTCTTCTGCTAAATATATTATTTCCATAACTTTGCTATTTGTTAACTCATAATACTGATACATACCTTCTTTTGTAGACTCAACAATCCTTGCATTTTTTAATATTTTAAGATGCTTTGAAATATTAGCCTGAGAATAATCTATATTTTTATTTAAATTGCAAACACAAATGGGACCGTCATATAACTGCTTTATTATTTTTATTCTAACTGGATGAGCTATAGCCTTTAAAATCTCGCTTGTTTTTTCATCCATTAATTTGTCTCCTTAAAAAGCAAGTTTAATACCTTATCTCCCACTTTTCTGTTTAATCCTTTATAAGGATAACAATGTATATGAATAGCTGGATTAAAGTTTATTTCTATAATTCCATAACCATCTTCATAAGCTTTCTTCTTTATATCTTCTATCATCATATCTACTCCAGTTATTTTAGCATTAACACTCTTCGCTGCATCTATTGCTATTTTTTTATAACTATCATGAATATCATCTGTAAAGTCTATACTATCTCCACCTGTGCTTATATTAGAATTTTCTCTTAAATACACAATTTCATCTTTTTTAGGTATATACTCAAAATTCTTTTCTTGTTCTTTTAAGAACATTTCTTCTGCTTCACCTAAAGATATCTTTTCAAGTGGTGTTTTATATCCTTTTCCTCTTAATGGATCTTTATTCTTTTCATTTACAAGATCTCTTATAGTACTTTTTCCATCACCTAATACATTAGCTGGAACTCTATGCAGTATACCAACAACTTCATCATCTATAATTAAGAATCTGTATTCTTTTCCATGAATGAATTCTTCAATTAATATTTCATTATCATTTTCAAAACCTATTTCACAAGCTCTTTTAAATTCTTCTTCTGAGAAATTACCCTTAAATATAGTAATACCAATTCCAAAGTTTGTTGATTTTGGCTTAATTACAATTTGTTTATTCTTGTATATATAAAAATCCATTAATGCATCTTCAAGATTACTATAGTAATCACCTTTTGGAACTCTTATATTATTTTCTTCTAATACCTTTTTAGTAACAAGCTTATTCTCCATTATTAAAGCTGTTATATAGCTATCTTTTGATGTTTTTGTAGCTTGTTTTACATATTCTATATGATTACCTTTTTTTAATGAAATAAAGTTATCCATTCTATCTAGCACTTTAAACTCTATACCTTTTTTAATACTATCTATAATTAATATTTGAGTAGATAATTCTAAATCTTCATATCCCTTTAGCTTAAATACATTTTTCTTGCTATATTCTAAATACTCTTTACTAAGCTTCATGAAGTAATCAATATAGTTTGATTTTTTTATTCCATTAATAAGCTGACTTGCAATTGTATCTTTATAATTATTAAATCTATCTCTTGAAATATTAATAACCTTTTTAAGTTCCTCATTATCTGGGAATAGAGTATTAGATATATTTTCTATTTCATTTAATACCTTAAGTCCTTGTTGTCTTAATCCAACTTTTTCGCCATTAAGGTTTATTAAATGATATTCATGATTTTCTATAGCATTATTATCATTCTCTACATACTCATCATGTAATTTAACTGTATATTCTTGATCATCAGTAAATACCGTAAATAATATAAATAAGAAAATTAGATTTAGTGTATCTTTACTTACTCCTATTTTACATAGTGGATCTAAATCAAGAAGTCTAATCTCTATATACTTAACTCCATGTTCTAAAAGATTTTGAAGCATATCTCCATCTTCTTTAGTCTTAAATCTAATAGGGCTATAATACTCTCTTGCACCTTGTATACAATTGTCAGATATAAGTCTTCTTATATCATCAACATATTCTTCTACATTATTATAAGAAACATAAAAATCTTCTGCATTTTTATATCCGCACTCACTATTTCTTAAAGAGTTTACTCCTTTAAAATAGTAATCATCTGTACCAAGTCTCTTAGATTGCTTGCTACATGTTCCCTTATAGCTTTTATGGAATACTGGGCTAGCTCCTGTTAAATATATTAAAAACCATTTATATTTTATTAAATTTCTTCCTACCTTAAAGTAAATATCATTTTTAAAGTCTTTATAACTCACTTTACATTCAGTTAATTTATAAATTTCTTTTAATAGTTCTTCATTAAAAGAAAAGTTAAAATGAACTCCACTTACAAGCTGTCTTTTAGCTCCGTATTTTTCTACAAGACCTTCTCTATACTTAATTTCCTTTTCATTTTTAAGTACTGCAACTGGTATCTCTTCGTCCTTAGGAATTATAGGTGGATTACTTTGTGGCCACAGATATTCATCCTTCAAGCTTGTTGATACTATATTATGCAAATTCTCCATAAAATCATAGACATCATCTATTGAATTGCATATTGGTGTTACCATTTCAACTTGACTTTCTGAAAAATCCCTCTTTATATAAGGATTATCCTCACTAAAAATTTTAGGATGTCTTGTTAATGCAAGTCTTCCTTTAGAGTCTACTCTTAAATTCTCCTTTTCAAGTCCAAATCCACTTTTTAAAAGTCTTTTGCTTAAATTATTATCTTTAATTAAATGTAATAAATCATTATACATATTTTTCTCTACCTTTCATCATGCTGAAACCTTAATCTTTATTATCTACTAAAAACTCTCTAAATAGTTGTGCCATTTTAAGTAAACTAATAACACTTATACTCATTTAAACTATATTTATTCCAAATAACTTCTTCTTATCTATATTATTTTTATAAGTTTAAAAATTGCTAAAATTCTATATTTATTATAGAAATATAATATGAATAATATCCATATAGTAGCTAAGAACAGTTAATAAATTTATTTTAAGATTAAATTTTCATCTTTACTATATAACTATATAAGAATATAGTTATATAGTAAAGATAATTTAATTCACGAAATGATATTATTTGGTTAAATAATATCATACTTTTAATAATAAGTAATTACTATTTAATTAATTATTATAATTAGTTACTAATCAATATTAATATAAATCATTGATATTGATTAGTAACTATGTAATTTAGCAGTTTCTTTCTAGGAAATCATATAGATCTTCAATAGCATTACCTTCGCCTTTATAATAATCAGTAACTGCATTTTCCATTTCTTCTATTGAAGCTTCTCCATCTTCTTTTCCTAATTTCTTATATTCTTTTCTAAGTTTTTCCTCTAATTGTTTCGTTCTTGCTCTTAAACTCATATATAATCCCTCCTAAACCTATTTATATGTTTATTTTAATACTCTAATATTTTCTTCATATGTTCTACATATGAATTTTTTATTAAAAAGAAAGAAGTTATGCTTCTCTTCGCATAACTTCTTTTAAATTAATCACCTTTATTTTGTTTTTTCTGCTTTATTGGAAGAGTTATTATAAACTCACTTCCCTTACCAACTTCACTTATCAATGTTATTTTACCATTATGAAGTTCTACCAAGCTCTTAACTAGTGTAAGTCCTATTCCACTGCTACAATGTTTACTAGAAACTTGTGTCTCAACTTGAGCAAATCTATTAAAGATTATATCCTTTTGTTCTTCAGGTATTCCAACACCAGTATCTTTAACTATTATATCAATACTATCTTTATTCTCTTTAATACTTACAAATATAGTCCCCTTAGCTTCTGTAAATTTCACAGCATTAGAGATAAGATTTATAACACATCTCTCTATATTTGTTTTATCACATTCTATAATCTTTTCTTCAATTTCTGGATCTATTATAAGCTCAAGAGCATTGCTTTCTATATATGTTTTCATAGATAGTGCCACTTCTTCAACTAAATAAACAATATCCACTTCTCCTATATCTAACTTATAAGCTCCGGAACTAATCTTAGAACTGTCAATTAAATCATTTATAACCTTTAAAAGAGTCTTTGAATTTTTCTTTATTATATTCATATACTTATTTAAATCAAGCTTATTTATATTATCTTCTTTTTTATTTAATGAAGTTATAAGCTGCTCACTTGATAAGATAACATTTAGAGGAGTTCTAAGTTCATGTGATAAGTTCACTAAGTATGTGTTTCTAAATTTCTCATACTTTAATAATTGGTTATATATTTTTTCGTTCTCTAAAAGTTCTTTATTAAGCTCTTCAGTTCTTTGCTTAACTAATCCATTTAGTATCTTCACATAATTTATAATAAAATAAATTAAGCTAATAAGTATTATAAAATAGATACAGTAGGCCAATGTAGATTTATACCAAGCCTTCTTAATCCTTATATTAACATGTTCAACTTTACTAATTTCACCATTTCTATCCCTTGCCCTAACTTTAAATGTATACTTTCCTGGCTCTATATTAGTATAACTTGCATAATTTCTTTTACCAGAATATACCCAATCTTTATCAAAGCCTTCAAGCATATATTCATATTTTCCTTCTCTTATACCCCTATAATCTGGAAGAAAAAATTCAAAAGAAAATGTATTTTCATCGTTTTCTAAAACTGCACCGTCATTATTTAATCTTATATCCTTATTGTTATAAACTTTGAAATTAGATATAGTAACCTTTGAATCAGTAGGTTTATCTCTGTATACATCTTTTGGGAAAAATGCTGTAACTCCATTAACTCCTCCAAAGAACATTTCTCCATTTTTACTTTTAAATTCAGCAGTACCATTAAATTCATTGCTTTGTATTCCATCTACGAAAGTAAAATTTCTAAATAAATTCTTTTTCTGATTGTACTTAGATAACCCACCATTTGTACTAACCCATACATTATCTTCATCATCTATAAGAACTCCATATACATAGTTATTTGCAAGTCCATCCTTCTCAGTATAAACTGTAAATTCTTCTGTTTTAGGGTTTAGTTTATTAATCCCCACTGAAGTACTAATCCATATGCTTCCCTCTTTGTCTTCATTAATACCTTTAATAGCATTATTGCTTAAAGAATTAACATTCTCTTCTTCAACCTTATAATTTTTTAGGAACTTTCTGTTAGGATCAAGTTTTATAACTCCTCCATTCCATCCCATACCTATCCAATAGTTTCCTTTTGAATCTTGGAATATTCTCCTTATAAATGTCTCTCCTACATTATTATCTATAATAATACTATTTAAATTAGTGAATTCTTCTTTATCACTATCAAACACATCCAGTCCGTCTCTAGTTCCAAGCCAAATATATCCTTTATTATCAATGAAGACTTCCTTAACATCATTATCTACTATTGAATTCTCACCTGTATTATGCTGGTATCTTTTTATCTTACCCGTTTTAGGATCTAACTTACATAACCCTTCCTTCGTTCCTACCCATATATTACCCTTCTTATCTCCAGTTATTTGGAAGACAGTGTTGCTTGGTATACTGTTATCATTATTAGGATCAAATTTATAATGGGTTATTTCATCTTTTTCTCTATCAAATTTATTTAGACCATCATTTGTAGTACCAATCCATAGGTTTCCATCATCATCTTTATAAATACCGCCAATACTATTTCCACTTAAAGTATTCTTTTCACCTGGTTGACTTTTATAATGCGTAAACTCTTGATCTGGATCTAATATACTTATTCCACTATAGGTACCAATCCATATAAGTCCATCATTGTCTCTATAAACACTTTGTATGCTATTATCTACTAAACTCTCTGTATCGTAGGGTTTATTTGTATAACTCTCTATACTTCCATCATTCATAGAGTATTTTATAAGCCCACCTTTACTTCCAAGCCACATATTATTATGAAAATCTTCATACATACTATTCACTGCAAATTTTTCAGAGCCATATAATTTATTTAAATTTTCTAGCTTATCCACCTTATTTGTCTTTAAATCAAACTTAACTATTCCTTTATTTTGTGTGGTTACCCACATATTATTATTAGAATCTTTATAAAGCTTTACTATATTATTACTTGGTAATTCATCACTTGGGATTCTAACTACCTTTCCTGTCTCTTTATTTAATATATTTAATCCATTTCTTGTTCCAACCCAAATATCGCCATTTAATCCTTCTGCAATAGAGCTAGTAAAATTATCACTTAATGTACTTTCATCATTGCTAAAACTAAAATATTTTTTAAACTCTTTTGTCTTAAAATCATATCTATTTAATCCATTTTCTGTTCCTACCCATAAGTCTTCCGCGCTATCAATATACAAGTCCCAAATATGCTTGCTGGATGTTTTTTTAGGATCATTAACATCAGCCTCTATTCTCTCTACAGATAAGGTCTTTTTATTTAATTTAGAAAGACCAGAGCTTGTACCAACCCATAGATAACCTTCTTTATCCTCTACTATTGACCCTATGATTCCTGGAAATAATGTATTTGGATCTTTATCGTCAGATTTTATTACTTCGTACTCATACCCATTAAATCTATTTAAACCATCATTTGTTCCAAACCACATGTATCCATCTTCATCTCTATGAATTGCATAAACTGATCCTTGAGATAGACCATCTTTTATTGTCAAATTTGTAAATTTTAAATATTTATCTTTTTCCTCAGCACTAACTTTTACGCAAAAAAAATTGCTTATTAAAAATATACTTAACAGAAATAAGCTTATAACTCTTTTCTTACTTATAATTTCCAACCCCTTATCTTTCGACAAATTTTTTACCAAATATACTGTCATTTTCCCATATACTGCATTTATTGTCAATCAGTAAACTTTATTAATCAATTGTGAACATGAAAATTGTACAAAAAAATAACAAAAGGAGTTATATTAAATAATATAACTCCTTCAATAAATTTAATTTTTTTATTATTTATAGATTATTAGTTTTCCATAAACATTTTTATATCATCGCTAACATTTGATATTCCTGCAATTCTAAAGTTGTCAATTAATACTTTAGCTACATTTGGTGAAAGGAATGCAGGTAATGTTGGTCCTAAATGGATGTTCTTCACTCCTAAATGTAATAATGAAAGTAATACTACTACAGCTTTTTGCTCATACCAAGCTATATTATAACTAATTGGTAATTCATTAACATCATTTAATCCAAATGCCTCAACTAATTTCAATGCAATTAGTACTAATGAGTATGAATCATTACATTGTCCAGCATCTAATACTCTAGGTATTCCACCAATATCTCCTAAGTTTAACTTGTTATACTTATATTTAGCACAACCTGCAGTAAGAATTACTGTATCCTTTGGAAGATTTTTAGCAAAATCTGTGTAGTAATTTCTTGATTTCATTCTACCATCACATCCAGCCATTACAAAAAATCTTCTTATAGCTCCACTTTTAACTGCATCTATAACTTTATCAGCTAATGCAAATACTTGGTTGTGTGCAAATCCACCAATTATTTCTCCAGTTTCAATTTCTACTGGTGCCTTACACTTTTTAGCTAATTCTATTATTTCACTAAAATCTTTCTTTCCATCTTTATCTGCTTTTATATGCTTACATCCTGGTACACCACTAGCACCTGTTGTGAATAATCTCTTCATGTATGGTTTATTAGTAGGCACTACACAGTTAGTAGTCATAAGTATTGGTCCATTAAATGATTCAAATTCTTTATCTTGTAACCACCATGCGTTTCCATAGTTTCCTGCAAAGTTATCGTACTTCTTAAATGCTGGATAATATTGTCCTGCTAACATCTCACTATGAGTATATACATCTACCCCTGTTCCTTGTGTTTGTTCTAAAAGCATTTCTAAATCTCTTAAATCATGTCCTGAAATTATTATTCCTGGATTTTTTCTAACTCCAATATTAACCTTTGTTATTTCTGGATGTCCATAGCTTTCAGTATTAGCTTTATCTAATAACGCCATACCATTTACTCCATATTTACCTGCTTCTAAAGCTAATGCAACATAGTCATCTACAGTTAAATCATCATTTAAAGTAGCTGCTAATGCCTTTGCCATAAATCCATGAATTTCTGAATCATCATATCCTAAATTCATAGCATGTTTCATATATGCAGATAATCCCTTTAACCCATACATTATAAGTTCTCTTAAGCTTCTTATATCTTCATTTTCAGTTGCTAATACTCCAACTGTTTCTGATTTTGCAACAAAAGCTATTTCATCTTGTCCACTCCATGTAGCTGCATCTGGCATTATAAACTCTTTTGTTTGCATACCAAATAACTTTTTAAAGAATCCACCCTTAATTACAACTTCTCCAACTTTTCCACCAGCTTTTATTACTCTATTTTTTAAAGACTCTCTAAGTTTTAAGGTTTCTCTTACTCTATTTAAAATTGCTTCTTTATCAAAGTTTGCATTTGTAATTGTTGTAAACAAGTTCTCTGTTATGTATCTATCAACATTAGTATCTATTATTCCAACTTTTCTTCCTTCATCACTTACTATCGCAAGACCCTTTGTTACATATACTAGTAAATCTTGTGCCTTAGCTACATCTTCTGTCTTTCCACAGACTCCTCTTACTGTACACCCTGCGCATCCTGCTGCTTCTTGACATTGAAAACAAAACATTCCCATATTTTATATTTCCTCCTTAGTTACCTTATTAAATAATTATGTAAATTTATTTGTCTACTTTTTTCCTCTGACAAAAGAAAGTATACTAAAATACTCATATTTAATTCTGTAACAAAAGTTACGAAATTTTAAATTTAATTATTTTTTCAAAATTCACTAGTGTACTCTTATCTTTTCTAATACTTATGTATCACTATTAAATATCTATTATTTCTTCTCCACTCTAATAGATATTTCTGTTAAATAATCCTTCTCATCTTTTATTGAAAAATAATCTAGTAAAGAATTTTCATAGGATTCTCCACAAATTCTATATCCATTAGAATCTATATACTCTAGAAGTTTTTCATAAGACTTATCTGTACAATAGTAATCTCCCCTATGATTTATTATTGCATATAACCCTTTAGGTTTTATTAATAGTCTATCTTCTTTATATTTCTTATATTCATCACTAACATTTACAAAAAACTTATCGCAAGCAGTAAATTTTTTATTTAGTATACTTTCCCTGCTTACAGTTGCACCAATTGAATATCCATGATTAATCCCTTTTTCACTGCAATAATTAACAAAGTTAATTAAGTCCATCATTAAATCTTTTTGATTATTTGATTCAATTCTTGAATAAAGCATATATTCTTCCTCTCTATCTTCTATAGATACATCTAGATTATTTATTTCTTCTATACCTTCTTTTGTTAATTTAATCTTATTATTTATAACTTTAGATATAAGATTAAGCTCTTCAATTTTTTTCTGTATTTTTTTATTTTCTTCCTGTAATAAATCTATACATTTCTCGGGAGCTCTTTCATCTAAATACAATTTTATATCTTCTAAAGTTACACCTATTTTCCTAAGATCTAGAATTAGATTAAATGTATCATACTGTTTTAAACTATAATATCTATATCCATTTTTATCTCTATAACTTGGAGAAAATATTCCTTCTTTATCATAAAATATTAAGGTCTTTCTTGTAACTCCACATAATTTACCGAATTCACTTATAGTTAAATATTTTTCTTTTTTCTCACTCATAAACTTCCCCCCTCATATTTTTTAAAAATTTCTTGACTGTATAGTAACTATACACTTTATAATACAATCGTATTATAACATACACTCTAATACTAACAGCTAAAACTTATATAATTAGAGATTTTATATACTATCAAAGGAGAATTTTTATGGAAAACTTATTTAGCAAAAAACTTACATTTATTGAATTTTTAAAATTCGTATCACCAGCTATTGTTTCAATGGTATTTATATCTTTATATACAATTATAGATGGAATATTTGTATCAATCTTTGTTGGATCCGATGCACTAGCAAGTATAAACATTGTCCTCCCTATTATAAGTATAGTATTTGCAATAGCAGTAATGTTTGGTACTGGTGGAAGTGCCATAATTGCACAAAAACTTGGACAAGGTAAATTAGAAGATGCAAATAAAGCTTTTTCCTTTTTAAGCTTTTCTGCACTTATACTAGGACTTATAGCAGGAATAGTAATGTTTTTATTTATAGAAGATATATCTATTTCCCTTGGAGCAACAGATAAACTTATTGATTATTGTATTTCATATGGACGTATAATTGCTTTATTTACACCAGTGTTTATATTAAAATCTTTAGCAGAATATTATATAAGAACTGATGGAGATTTTAAATTCAGCTTATATATATCTATTATTGGAGGAGTTATAAATATAGTATTTGATTATATATTTATAAAAATACTAGGACTTGGTATAGCTGGAGCAGCACTTGCCACAGTTTTAGGTGTACTAATATCTTTAATTTTTGGTGTTTGGTACTTTCTATCATCAAAGTCTACTCTTAAATTTACAAAAATAGTAATTGATTTTAAGTTGTTACTAAATACATTGATTAATGGATTTTCAGAGATGGTTACTGAGTTATCTACTGGTATTACTACACTTTTATTTAACATGATTGCACTTAAATATGCTGGAGAAAATGGTGTTGCAGCCCTTACAATAATTCTTTATGCACACTTTTTATTAGTTTCAACTTACTTAGGATTTGCTTCAGGAATATCACCATTAATTAGTTACAATTATGGTGCTAATAATTCAAATAAATTAAAAGAAACCTATAAATACTCTGAAATTTTTATATTAGTTTCTTCAATAATAATTTTTGTAATATCAATAGTATTTTCTAAAAATATAGTAGGTGTCTTTGTAAAACCTGGCGATCCAGTATTTGACTTAGCTTTAAGCGGCTTAAAAATCTTTTCAGTAGCCTTCTTATTTGTAGGTGTAAATATATTTGCTTCAGGATTGTTTACTGCTTTTTCAAATGGGAAAATTTCTTCATTAATTTCTGCTGCAAGAGCATTCATATTTGTAATACTTGGTTGTATACTATTACCACCATTATTTGATATTAATGGTCTTTGGCTAGTAGTACCTTTTGCCGAATTAACTACAATAATAGTATCTATATTTTTCTTGAAAAAATATAAAAAAATATATGCTTTTTAAAAAATGTATGCTAAAAAAGACTCTTTGGACTGTGCTAATCCAAAGAGCTTTTTTCTTTTCCTATTTTATTCTCTATCACTATACTAATTATTAAACCAATACTTATTCCAACTGTATAACATATAAGATCACTAACTAAAAATCCATGCCCTAATATTAATCCACCTAATGTAGTAGCTCTTATTTTATTAATCCATACACCTTGATAAATTTGAGAAATCTCTATACTAAAAGAAAAAACTAATGCAATAATTCCTCTTTTACTAATTGATAATTCTATAAATACAAAGCTAAATCCAAAGTATACCATCAAAGCCCAAAGAGCATCCCCTGAGTATTCCATTAAAAAGTTTGGTAATAAACTCCCGTATTTTCTTGAAGCTAATCCAAGAATCATAGTTACTATTGTTAAGATAATATATAGAAATCTTTTTTTATTCACTTTTTTCACCTTTTCTATAATAAAGGAATGGTATCTCCATCTCCTCTTTACTTATTCCACCATGAACTCCTTTTAAAGAAATATCAAAGACTCCTTCTTCATACCACCATATATTATTATCTCCTTTTGGAATTAATAATATATTTGGGCATCTATCATTTAATCTCTCACTATCTTCTTTAAATAACCCTATATCGAATAAATCCTCATAAGTAAATATCTCTACAACATCCTTAAATTTTTCCTCAATCACCTCTTTAACCTTTAATATATATTCTTCCTCTACCATAAGAAATAAATCTCTACAATATCCAGTTGGAGATAGTAACTCACCCTTTTCATTCCTCTTTAAATATATTTCTATATCTGGTATTATCTCATTTAAATAATTCTTTTTATTTAAATCTGTTTCTATTTGTCCATGATCTGCTGAAATTAATATAGAGATATCTTCTATATCCTTTTCTATATCTTCATAAAACATATCTAAGCTTTTTAAAAATTCTTTTACCTTTAAATCAAATTCTTCTGAATTACAACCAAACTCATGAGCTACAGAATCTATTTCTGGTAGATAAATATAATAGTATTCTTTATTATCATTTTCTTTAAGATCATTATAAACTCTATTAAATAAATCACTATATTCTTCATACCCAATTATCTCTGCGCCCTCACACATTGTATTAGTATAAATACTATTATTTATATAAGATGGCTGATATACTCTACTTTTAATTCCATTAGTATTTAATTCTTTAAATATATTATCTGATGGAAGGAATGATTTAGGATCTATGTTTTTATTTTTTAAACTTTGATACTCATTAGATCTAGCTTCTTTAAATAGAAAAGCCGTTATTATATCATCAACTTCCTTTTCATAATAAAACCACTCATAAAGACCATGCTTATAAACAGGTAATCCTGTAAGCGCTGTTGTAACATGAGCAGTTGTTGTTGATGGAAATTGTGATGTTATCTTTGATACTACTCCTTTTTTCTCTATCTTTTTCATAAATCTAGAATCATTTTTGTATTTTTCATAAAATCTCCAACCAAAAGCATCTATAAGCAAGAATATTACTTTATTGGATTGAACTTTTTTTCCTCCTAGAGTATCACTTGGAAGTCCATTTTTATTTTTTATTCCAAATAAATTTTTTATTGTATCCGGTATATTAGAGAAACAGTAACTATCATAAAGAGGAATTCTATAATCTTTATAAGAGCTCTTTTCTACCTTTCTAATAGAATTTTCATTTATCAAATTAATCACCTTTTCTATAATTATATTACTTAATTATATCATTATTATCTCTTTCATAATAACCTTTATCTCATGAATTTTTATGCACTTTAATTCTTAATAATTTATACTTTGTATACACTTTATATATTTTAAGTTAAATAATTAAGTGTAAAATTATAATAATTTATTTCACAGAAGAACAATTGTATTTGTTGTAAATACACCAATAAAATATTACTATGCATTTTTTGTATAATAATACACAAATAAGGAGGGAAGCTTTTTATAAATTAAAACACACTAATTTATTAAAGCAAAATTATGAGTAAAACTAAAGAAAAAAATCTAGAATTAAATGATGATAAAAGTAAGTATTCCATTTCCTTTTGGAGCTTCGTATCAATTATATTTTTAACTGTATATGGACTAGCAAATAGTCTACAAGTTTATTATCAAATGGGCTATGCAGCAATAACTTATTTTATAATAGCTGCGATCTTCTTTTTCATACCCTATTCTTTTATAGTTGCAGAAATGAGTTCCGCCTTTAAAAATAAATCTGGCGGCATATTTTCATGGATGTGTGAAAGTGTAGGTGAAAAATTCGCGCTTATAGGAACATTTATATGGTATGGTGGATTCGTTATACTATGGTTTGCTGCTTCAAGAATATGTATATACTTCTCTGTTGCAATTTATGGTTCTGATACCACTTCAACTTGGCATCTATTTGGATTAAATTCACCACAAACGCTTGCAATTGTAGGTGCTATATATATGATAGTTGTTGCATTTATTGCTACTAGAGGTTTAAAGAAATTAACGTTTCTTTCTAATATATCAATAGTAACTGTAATTCTTTCACATATTTTTATTTTAGGTGGGGGACTAATTGTATTTGTACTTCAAGGTTTTAAATTTCAACAAGGCTTTGACTTTACTAATATACAATCATACTTCTATAGCCCTAACTCAAGTTATTCAAGCTTCTTGCCTGCACTTGCATTTTTAGTATTTTCTATATTTACTTTTGCTGGTATGGAAAATAGTGGTGGACTCGTTGATAAAGTGCATAATGCAAAAAAGAATGTACCAAAAGCTATAATACTTTCAACTATAGTAATAACTGTGCTATATATATCTAGCGTATTAGTACTTGGGATGGTTTGTAATTGGGATGATACATTTGGATCTGGCAAAGTAAATTTGGCTAATTTCTCTGTATATATATATCAACAAGAATTTTATAGATTGGGTGTATTACTAGGATTAAATCATTCAAATTCAATTCTTTTAGGTGAATGGATAAATAGAATTATGACTATTTTAACTATAATAGGACTAACTTCTGTTCCACTTAGAATATATACTCCTATAAAGCATATGTTTGAAGGTCTTCCTAAAGGAATGCTTCCAGATAAACTTTTAAAAGATAATAAATACGGAATGCCTCAAAATGCAATAATACTTCAAACTATTATTATAGTATTCTTTGTACTACTATTAGGATTTGGTGGAGGAAGTGTATCTGCAATATTTAATAAAATGACACTTATGACTTTTGTATCTGGTACTGTTCCACTATCATTTATAATCTTCTCTTATATAAAATTTAAGAAAAATGATAATATAATAAAAGAATATCAGTTCTTCTCTAAAAAACCTGGAATAATAATGGGATCCATATGTTTTGTTGTAGTTACATTTACTAACATCTTCTCAATTATAGAACCTGCACTTGAAGGTAACATACAAAATAGTATTTGGGTTGGTGGTGGCCCTATATTATTTGGATTAATAGCTACACTGCTTTATAAGAGATTTAAAGCACACAGCAAATCCAAAATAGAAGTAAATATTAATAGTAATGACAATATGGAGACTGAAGATTTTGAAGTTTTTAATAATGAATTTTAAATAATCACCTGTTATACAATAATATTATTTAATTACATTGTTTTTCTTCCTATATTTAACATTTATTGCATTTCTATAGTATACTACAGTTTAACGAAACTTTTACTTAGCTAACACTTGGATATATAATTTTGTAAAAACTCATATATATTATATATAAGTATTTTAAATTAATACTGGGAGGAATATATGAAGAAGAGAATAACATTTATAGTAATGGGGATATTATTAATCATATTTTCTAATACTATTTTTACTATTTCTTATTCAAACGGAGCATATCCTGAGGTTTTTAAAATTACAAAAACAATTTCAATTATGCTTACTGGATTAGTTTTGTCACTTGTAGGATTACTGTTTCCATTTAAAGAAAATGAGAAATAAACTTTAAAATAAGAATACTATTACTCAACAAATTAAGCATTTTTAAATTTTCCATACAAGAATAGGAACCCTAAATAATTTTAAAAATTACTTAGGGTTCCTATTTTTATAATCTCTATTTTTATTTATACTAAATCTTCAACATTTCGCTCATAAAGATCTGCTATAAAATTAAAAACTTCTTTATCATTAACAGCACCGTAATTGTCCTTACCTTGCATATCATGAATATATGTAAGAATTAAAAAATCTCCATTTGAATTAATTACTCTAAATGATGTTTTTTCTGTAAGTATGTCTACTTGTGCAAGTACTTCAACTGAATCATATGCATTTATTTCAGAATTATATAAGTTTGCATAAGTATTCTCAAACATAGTTATATTATACTTTTCTTTATCACATTCAGTTACTCTACCACTCTTACCACATGATAAACAAGCATGAAATGGACAATTTCTTAAACAACTTAAACACTGACACTTAGAACAACATCTAAGCTTTTCTATAACATTCTCATATTTTTTCTTATAATCTAACACTTCATTAACTACATTATTTATCTCATTTGAATCAGCTTCATTTACAGTAAAAAATAGTACTTTTTTCTTTTTGTTTAATTTATTTTCTCCTTGATCTAACATTTCCATATATTTATCAAGTATTTTTATATTTTTAACAAAATATCTTGTTTTTATATCAGTACCTTCTTCAAATTCCATAATATCATTTATAGAAAAGGTTATATTAGTATAATCCTCTCCTAAGTGATCTTTTTCACTTTTTATAATATCTTTAGCCTTATCTATATTCATTATGCTTCACCTCTTGTCAATTTTAATACTTTTTTCCTTGTTTAAATGTGAATTTAACAAAATAAAACAAAATGTTAATAGATTGTTTTTATAATTGTATGTTTTTTATAGTAAATTAAATTTAAGACTATTTTAGGAAGGGGTTTAGGTATTAATGAAAAATAAGAAAAAATCCATTGTTAAATTTCTTGTGGTGCTTACTATACTTTTAACTAATATTCTAGCATCTGTTATTCCTGCATATGCAATTGGATTTAAAAGTTCATCAAGCTACAATAGTTCATCTTCTAGCAGTAAAAGTTCCTTTAGCACTCCATCAAGCAGTAAATCAAATTCAAGATTTAACACATCTAATAAATATAACAATCCAAAGAGTTCTACTAACTCAAATGATAAGGTAAACTCTAAATTTAATACATCTGATAAATATAATAATGACGGTCCTAAAAACAGCAATAATACTACAAATAACAATAGCTCTAATAATAATGCAAATACAAATCAAAACCCAAGCATGAATGATTACAATTACGGAAGAAGAAATAATAGTTTTATACCAGGCTTTTCACTATTTGGACGTTCTTTTGGAATGTCATTTATATTTAAAGCAATAGTGATCCTTTGTATTATAGCAATTATAATATTTGTTATATACTATTTCTTCTTTAATTAATAATTTATGAATTATATTTCTTATCGATTGCTTTAAATAAATTAAGCATTATAATTATAATAATCAAAAGAAAAAGGAGGCTTATTTATGGGTATATTTAATAGAATATCTAACATGATGAAGGCAAAAACAAACTCAGCACTTGATAATATGGAAAATCCAATAGAATTATTAGATCAAAAGATTAGAGATATGGAGGAAAGCTTAAACAAAGCAAAAATATCTTCAGCTCAAATTTTTGGTAATTTAAAAGATACACAAAAAGAAATGGAAAAATCTAAAAGTGCTTCAGCAGAATATGATGAAAAAGTAAGACTAGCTATGAGCAAAGGAAATGAGGACCTTGCAAAGAAAGCTCTTCAATTAAAGCTTGATTCAGATAAAAAATATGAAACACTAAAGAAATCTTATGATGAATTAGCTGTAAAGGCTCAAACTTTAAAAGAAAACTTAAATAAACTTCAAGATGAAATAGCTAAGACAAGAAGCTATAGAGATGAAGCTGCCGCAAGACTTAACACTGCAAATGCTACAAAGCAAGTTAATGAAATAATGGCAAATGTACAAACTAAAAGTAATTCTATAAACTTAGATGATATAGAAAGAAAAATTACTAAAGAAGAAAGCTATGCAGAAGGATTAGCTGATTTAAAAACACCATCATTAGATGATGAATTTGCAGCTCTTGAAAAAGATAGTCTTGATGCCGAACTTGAAAAGTATAGAAAAAATAGTTAAGCATATCTAAAGTCACCTATATATTTATTTAGGTGATTTTTTATTATGTATCTTTCACCCAGTCTTTCATTTTTACATATACTAAAGTATATCAATTTTAAGGAGAAGTATATGAAATTCTATAATTTAAACTTTGATTATTGCTGCTGCTATCTTATATTAAACCCTAATAATAATAGTTGTGTCTTAATCGATCCAAAGCTTGACTATATAGATAGATATTTAGATATTTTAAAAGAGAAAAATGGAGTTTTAAAAGCCGTAATAGATACTCATACTCACTGTGATCACATAAGTGCATCTCTATATCTTAAAGAAATTACAGACTGTAAATTCATAATGAATGAGCATACAAATTGTGTATCAATAAATAAAAAGATTAAAAATCATGAAATTATGAATATAGATGGCATTATTCTAAAATTTTTTCATACACCAGGACATACTCTAGATAGTATGTGTATAATATTTGAAGATAAACTTTTGACCGGTGATACGATTCTCTTAGATGGTGCTGGAAGAAGCGATATGTCTACTGGAAACTATGATGACCATTACGATAGCATATATAAAATATCAAAATTGCCTAATCATCTTATTGTGTGTCCAGCTCATAATTACACTGACTCTCCTCCTTATTCTCTTCATCAACTAAAAAAACTCAATCAATTCTTTAAATTAAAAAATAAACGAGAATTTATAAAAGATTCTAGTAAATTAGAACCTCCACCTAAATGGATGGAAGATATATTTAATATAAATATAGACCCTAAAAATAATACATTAAATACGCTATGTAATCAAGATGAATCCTCCCTTCAATGTGGTTATACTAAACCATCTAATACACTTCCAAACTTTTTAGTTAATAAACATAAAGAAGAAGACAGGTGAGGAATTATTCCTCACCTTTTATTTACTATATACTTATATAATATTAATTTTTCATTCTTTATTTTTATCCGTTATTTCAGATACAACGTCGCCAATTATTTTTATTCCTTTTTCAATATCTTCTTCGCTAACTCTGGAAAATCCAAGCCTTATTCTCTCAGAACCATAATCATTGCTATAAAATATATCTCCAGGCATAAATACTACGCCTCTTTTATAGCATTCCTCTAAAACATCTCGGCCTTTAACGCCTTTTAGCTTTATAAAGATATGTAATCCCCCTTCTCCTAGTATATATTCATGTGGAATATATTTTTTTACTTGAATAAGAGTAAAGTTATACTTATCCTTATAATGCTTTCTTATTTTTTTCATATATCTTTTAAAAGCGCCACTTTCCATATATTTATGAAATACTGCCTGATCTAAAAATGATGAGTGAATATTTCTCGCTCTCTTTACACTTTCTAGTTTACTAATTAATTTTTCATCACCAAAAACCCATCCAATTCTAAGGCCTGGGAAAAGTATTTTAGAAAAACTACCAATATATACAATTCCATTTCCCTTTGCACAAAGAGATGCAAGAGGTGCCACATGAGAACTTGAATATAATAACTCTTCATTGAAGCCATCTTCTAATATTGGTACTTTATACTTTTCGCAAATCTCATAAACTTCTTTCCTCTTCTCCCCCTTCATTACTATCCCAGTTGGATTATGATATGAAGGAATTAAGTAAACAAGTTTTGCAGGTTCTTCCCTTAATGTTTTATCTAATAACTTGGTATTTATTCCATCAGCATCCATCTTTACAGACTTTATATTAAGTCCATGAGATTTCATGATTTTTATTGCTGTATTATGAGTAGGTTCCTCACAAATTATAATATCCTTCTGATTTGTAAGAGTACTTAATAATATATCAAATCCTTCTGTAAATCCGTTTGTTATTAATATATCTTTTCCCTCTACATTAACTCCCTTTTTTCTCATATATTCTTTTAAATAATCTATAAGTGGTTTATATCCCTTTGCATATCCATAATTTAAAAGCTTATCTCCTTCTATAGAAAAAACATTCAAAAATGCTCTTTTAAATTCTTCTAGGTCAAAAAGACTTTCATCAGGGGCAATACTTTTAAAGGAAATCATACCTTTTTTCCATGGAAGTTCATTTTTTACTACATCTAATTTTTCACAAATATTGCCATAATCGCTTATCATATTTTCCCAATCTATATATAAGTCGCCTTTACTACTTTTATTTTCTACAGCTATAAATGTCCCTTTTCCTTTTACACTTTCTATAATGCCTTCACTCTCTAATCCCTCATAGGCAGAAATAACAGAGTTTCTACTTATTGAAAGCACTTTACTAACTTCTCTTGTTGAAGGAAGCTTACTTCCTTTTTGAAGTAGTCCCTTTTCTATGCTATCTTTTATGTGCTGTTCTATTTGCACATGTATCTTTTCTTCTTCATTTATTTTAAAGGATGAAAAAATCAAAGAATCACCTACCTCTCTAATTTTATCTCCTTATATTATAACTTATATTTTATCTAAAAATAATTTTTAACTTTAATTATTTCATTATTCTTTTTATATATTCTAGGTACTCTATGCTTTATCATACAAAGTATATCGTAATTTATTGTACCAATAAGTTCTGCCATATCATCAGCATTAAATTTTAAATCTCTATCTTCACCAAGGATAATAACTTCATCCCCAACTTTAACTTCACCAACATCTGTTACATCTATCATACATTGGTCCATACATATTCTACCTATTACATTTGCAAATTTTCCATTTACAATAACTTTAGCCTTTCCACTTAAAAGTCTTGAATATCCATCTGCGTATCCAATTGGAAGAGTTGCAATTATACTATCTCTTTCAGTTTTAAATGTTCTACCATAACTTACATACATGCCTTTTTCTAATTTTTTAACATGTCCTATCTTCGCTTTTAATGTTAATGCAGGTTCTATAGAAAGTCTTTCTTTATTAACTTCATTAGAAGGATAATATCCATATAATATAATTCCAGCTCTAACTGCATCTAAATAAGTCTCTGGTAAATCTATTATAGCTCCACTATTTGATACATGCTTTATTGGTATATTTACCCCATTATTTGAAAGCATTTTTATAAAGTTTTGTATTTTTGCGAATTGATAATTAGTATATTCTTTATCTTCTTCGTCTGCTGTTGAAAAATGCGTAAATATTCCTACTGTTTCTATACCATCTAAAGAAGCAATTTCTAAAACTTCATTTAAGCTCTCTTCATTTGGCATAAATCCTATTCTTCCCATTCCTGTATCTAATGCAATATGAATCTTAGCCTTTTTGCCCATCTTTAAAGCTATCTCTGATAATTGCTTTGCATATTCTAAATCATATACTGTTTGTTCTATATCATATTTTATTAAATCTTGTCCAAACTCTATAGGTGTATATCCTAGTATCATAATTGGAGCTTTAATACCACTTTCTCTAAGCTCTATTGCTTCTGTTATAATTGCAACAGCAAATCTTGAAGCTCCATTTTCTAATAAAACTTCAGCAAGCTCTACAGCACCATGACCATAAGCATCTGCTTTTATTACTGCTATTACTTCTCTATCTCCTGCAACGTTCTTAATATTTCTCATGTTAAATGCTATTTTATCTAAATCTATTTCAGCCCATACAGGTCTTATAATCTTATCCATTAAAAATCACCTCTTAATATATAATCCTATAATACTATTATATTAATGTCCACCTAGAAATGAAGAACCACTAAGAAGCATTTTTTTCCTCCTAGTGGTTCTCTAATTTAAAATATACAATTTAAATATTCTCCTTAGCCTTTATATCCTTATAATTATCATTTACAAATTCTCTTCCAAATATCTCAGTTAATGAATTTATAATCTCTATATTTTCACCAACATAAATAACTATTATATTACCATTTTTAAAAAAATGAGGTATTGCTACCCAATCTACTTTAACGCTTTCTTTTTCATTATTGTATTCACTGACATTTCCTATACAACTTGCATCCTTTTCCATAGCTTTACTATCTTTATATACATATATATCTATCTGCTCTTTATCTACCTTTAGTATTTTTCTATCACCTGATAAGAAATCATCTTCCGCATTTATAATTTCAAATTCATAATTTCTCTCTTCCATACTGTATGCAAAATCATTAATACTAAACTCTTCACTCTTAGGAGTGCAACCCACAATAAAAACCATAATCATAACAAGTACTATCATATACATGCTTTTTTTATACTTACACTTCATATTTTCACTCCTATTAAACATAATATTTCTGTTATCACATAAAATTTTACCTGATTTATTTTTCACTCCTATCCCTCTTATATTCTTCTTAATCCTTTAATATTCTTTTCTTGCTTATTGATCCTTTACCAAACTTTATTTTATATTTATATTATATTTTAATAGGAAATATTTTACAATTAACTTTTTAAAAAATCTGCTCTTATTTTTAAGAGCAGTAATTTTATAATCTTCTATCCTCTTCTTTTACTAATTTATGATTCTTAATACACCACTCTATATCATAAATAAGTCTATCCTTATCCTCCATTAACGTTCCCTTTAAACTTACATAATTAGAAGCGTGGTTACTTCTAAATATTATTTTCTCTTCTGTATTTATATTAATAATTAATTCTTTTATCTCTTTTAATATTTCTATATTGTTTAATAACTTGAATCTACCCTCTTTAATATCATTATAAAGATTAGTATTTTCTTCAACCATAAGACTTAGAACCCCTAAATAATTTGGTGAGATCTTACTTATCAAACTTCCAGTATCCTTTGCGTGAATATGAGAATACTTCTTTCCTCCAATACCAGCAATTACTGTAGCTGATAAAAATATCCCACTTTCTTTTATCTTTTCACATGAATCTATTAACTCATCTCTAGTTGCACCTTTATTTATTTTTTCTAATACAACTTCACTTCCACTCTCTATTCCCATATATACCATTTTTAATCCTAAATCATTTAGTTCCATTAATTCATTTAATGTTTTGTTCTTAATTGATTTTGGAGAAGCATACATAGTTATCCTATTACATTCTGGAAAAACCTTATTTATATATTTTAATATTTTTCTAAGCTTCTCCATAGGAATAATTAAAGCATCACCATCTGCTAAGAAAATTCTTTCTACATTATTGTACATTCTTCTAAATTCATTAATTTCTTTCTTTATTATATCTAATTCTTTTATTGAAAATATTTTTGTCTTATACATACTACAAAAATTACATTTATTATGAGAGCATCCAAGAGTAACTTGAATAATAAGACTATAAGCTTCACTTGGTGGTCTATATAATGGCATATCATACATAACATTAATCTCCTTTAAACATATATTATTTATTATATATAAAAACGCCCACATAATAAATTGTACAATATATTATGCAAGCGTAATTTAATTACTTTTTCTTATTTTCTGAAAACTCCTTAAAGAAGTCTGACATATTTTTTAAATTAAATGTTTCTAAAAGTACATTTTCAGGATCTTTTATTTTCCATTCTCCATCTACTTTCTCTAAATTAACTTTAATAGTTTGGGTAGACTTTTTTAAATTTTTTTCATTAAGTAATTTTATTAAAATATCGCTACACTTCTTAGTTATCTCTTCTTCGCTTTCCCCTTTTAAAGAAGCTTCTAATGAAGTTTGCAAACTTGATTTAATATACTTAGTTGCTATATCATTACCATCAATTGCTGTTACTTCAACATCTACTGTAGCCTCGTTATCTTTTTCATCAGTACCCATTATTTTAAAATCAATACTTGAAAGAACCCTTTTTATTGTATCCTCTTGCTCTTTTGTTATCTCTATTTTAGTAACCTCTTTAACTAAATCCTTATTAGTTAATGTTTTCAATTCCTCTTTGTTACATTCTTTTAAGGCTGTATAAAATTTATCTACAACAGCACTTGGCTTCTCTCCTCCGCAAGCAACTAAAGTAAAAGAAAGCATGCTTGTAAGTAATAAAGCTATTATTTTTTTCATATTTAATTCCCCCTATATTTTTGTTAACATATATATCTTAATATATTTTCTAGTGTTTTGTAATATCATGTTAATTTATTTACAATCTATACTCATTATTCATCTAAATACATATTTGTTAACGGTTCTTAATTTTATTTCATATTTATCGTAATAATGTTCATATAAACTACAATATATATCTATAATTTAAGAATTACCTAAAAATTTTACCACAATATTTACAAAAACTTATTATATGTATTTTTTGAAACTTCAAAATTGGTATTACCTCTATAAGCTCCTATTCAAGCATTTTCTCATCATTCAAATAATATTCAAATTTAGTAAACCAGAGTAAAGTTAAGATTTTAGTAGTATTTCACTTAAAATATTATTTTAATTAGTAAAAATAGTTATATGCGAATATTTTTAGGAATTAAAGTAAAAACTTATAAGGTCTATAATCTTTAAGGTACAGTTAAACAAATGAGGTGTAAAACATGGAAATGAATAAAAGTATAGTAAAGTCATTCGCTAAACATTTAGCTGACGAAACTTTCAATTTAAAATTATGGGATGGAGAAATAACACAAATCGGTGAAGGTGAACCAAAATTCACTATAGTTATAAATAAATTCCCAAGTAAAAAGGATTTATTATCTGATGCTAGTGTAGCTTTAGGTGAAGCTTATATGGATGGAGATATAGATTTTGAAGGAGATCCACAAGAAATATTTGAAAGCATGATGAGAAACAAAGATAGCTTCTTAAATGAAAGCATCTTATTAAAGCTTGCTGGAAAAATTAAAGCGCCTTCACTTTTAAAATCAAAGAAAGATATAGCACATCACTATGATATAGGAAATGACTTCTATAGTTTATGGCTAGATAAAACAATGAGTTATTCATGTGGATATTTTAAAAGTGAAAATGACACTCTTTATGATGCTCAGATGAATAAAATACATCACATACTAAAGAAATTAAACTTACAAGAAGGTCAATCACTTCTTGATATTGGATGTGGATGGGGATACCTTATAATAGAAGCTGCTAAACTTTATAAAGTTAAAGCTATGGGTATAACTTTAAGCGAAGAACAATTTGCAAAAGCAAATCAAAGAATTAAAGAAGAAGGTCTTGAAGATTTAGTTACAGTTAAATTAATGGACTATAGAGATCTAGCTAAATCTGGGTTAGTTTTTGATAGAGTAGTAAGTGTAGGTATGGTAGAACACGTTGGTCATGCAAACATCCCATTATTCTATAAGAATGTTGATGCTGTTTTAAAAGAAGGTGGATTATTCCTACTTCACAATATAACAAACTTAGTTGAAACTGAAGGTAATAAGTGGATAACTACTTATATATTCCCAGGTGGATACTTACCAACTTTAAGAGAAGAAATCCATATTGCTGGAGAACTTAATTTCCATGTTCTTGATGTAGAAAGTTTAAGACTTCACTATATGAAAACATTACAAGAATGGGTTAAGAACTTTGAAGAACATATGGAAGAAGAAAGAGAAATGTTTGATGAAAGATTCTTAAGAATGTGGCATATATACTTATGCTCATGTGCAGCTGCATTCCACTACTGGACTATAGATATACATCAAACACTATATTCAAAGGGAGTAAATAACGATTTACCTTTAACTAGAGATTATCTATACCAAGATTAATATAAAAGTTGATGACAATTAGTCATCAACTTTTTTTATTCTAATTCTCTATAATTTTTACATACGTACCTTCTTTCGCTCTATTATATGCTTTATTATTTAAATTTTTTATATAATAAGACTTTTCACTAGCTCTAAAAGTTTTTTCTTTATAATATACTTTAGGATCTATTAATCTTATTTTATTCTTAATTACTATATCCCATTCTTTTGTATCTTCTATTACTTTCACACCACTATGTAATGATAAAATAAGTTTTCTTACCTCATCTATATTAGACTTTTCTAATTTCTGTATAATCTCGTCATCAGTCTTCATCATATCTTTTAATTTAATTTCTCCACTATCAATTGCTAATTTTATTGCTTTAGATAATCTATCGGAAGCATAAATATTTAATGGATCCATAAAATAATCTATAACTTCTTTATAATAAAGCTCTGTAAACCATATTGCCGTATCCAATGAATCTATAACTATTTCTCCATCGAATATAATTAAAGAATTTATAAACTTATTAATCTCTTCTTTAGATATCTTTTCATCTGCAAACATATCCCTTAATGTATAATCAATTCTATCTGCGCAAAGATCTGGAGCTTTCCTTTCTAATATAGTCCACTTTTCTTCATTTAATAAAATATCTTTATAATCAAATCCATATTTTTTAAGAACAGTTGGTATATCAGATTTTTCTATAACTTCTAAAAATATTTTTTCATGGTAATCCTCATTGCTACATTCTAATGCAAAATCTATAACATGAGAAAATGCAGTATGAGAAATATCATGTAACAGTCCTGCTATTTGCTCTTCTATTGAACCACCCATAATTTTTATAAGTATCATGACACCTACAGAATGCTCATAGCGTGTAACATCACATTTAGGATTAACTAAATAATTTGCTCCACCTTGATGTACATTTTTAAGCCTTTTTACAGCTTTTGTATTTAAAAGTTCCTCTAATACTGGTTCAATTTCTATACTTCCATAAATTTTATCTTTTATAATCATAAACTTTCCCCCTTATACAAACTTCTTCTATTTTATCATAAATTTAATAACACAAATATTCATTTTCAAGCAAATAAAATCTTAATATTTAGGCAAACTAATCTTGTACATTATTATAGCTCTAAGGAGGATTTTTGAAATGGATAATAACAAAAACAGATTAAAAGATCACCCAAAAAGTAATGCTGAGCTTAGAAAAATGTATTCTGAGCAAGGTGCAGAAATCGGAATAGAACATGGTAAAAAGATTGGTAGTCATGCTAATGGAAAGAAATTTACTAAACGTTCAAAGCTTTCTCACAATAAGTAGTTCATTTTAATTACACCCTTATTACATAAGAAAGGAGATAGTATAAATATTTATACCATCTCCTTTTAATTAATATTGTAATTCTTTTAAACATAACCCATGTGCAGGTGCTCTATGTCCTGCCCTTGCTCTATCCTTAGCTTCTATAATTTCATTTATATCTTTAACCTGTATCTTATCTAATCCAACTTCTATTAGTGTTCCAGCTAATATTCTAACCATATTTAACATAAAGCTATTCCCATTAACTTCAACTTTAATTATTCCATCTTTTTTACTTATATCTATATAATTTATAGTTCTTATAGTTGACTTTTTCTTACCCTTAAGACTAGTAAAACTTTCAAAATCATGAGTTCCCACTAATAGCTTAGCAGCTTCTTTCATTTTTTCTATATCTAATTCACTATCTATGTAGTATGCATATTTTTTCAAAAAAACATTTCTATATGTATTATTATCTATAGTATATACGTATGTTTTTGATTTAACATTATATCTTGAATGAAATCTTTCACTAACATTTTTAATTGACTTTATTGCTATATCCTCTGGTAAATATTCTAATAAATACTTAAACATTTTCTCACAAGTCATTACACTATTTGTTGTGAAATTAGCTATATAATTTTCTGCATGAACTCCACTATCAGTTCTACCACATCCTATAATTTTAATTTCTTCACCTGTCATTTTACTTAAAACATTCTCCAGTTTACCTTGTATAGTTACTACATTGCTTCCCTTTTGATTTTGCTTCTGAAAACCCTTATATCTTGTTCCATCATACTGTAATGTAAGTTTTAAATTTCTCATCTATTTGTCTCCTTAAGTTTCTTATAACGTAATAATTATTATATCACATAGAATTTATAATAGTTTCTTTTAACTGAATATTATTAATTTACAGTAAAACAATATATTATTTCAGATATTCTATTATTTTTAGTGTTAAAATATACTTAGAGGTGATATAGATGAAAAATATAAATGATTATATAAAAATTGAAAATGAAGATGGCGTATCTGGAAAGAAAGAGTCAACAAACTTCCACAAAATTACCTTAGATTCAGATAAAGAAAAACAACTAGGTGAAAAAAAATCTAGTGAAATTAGAAAATATTTTAGTGGTTTAAAAAATAAATATGAAGAAGACGATAAAGGTAGATATAGAATCTTAATACCAAGAGATGCTTATGACCTTAAAGTTTTAATTGATGATTTAAATTCAATATTAAACAGCTAGAAAAGGAAGTGCTAATATTAGCACTTCCTTTAATATTATTCTAATTCATTAATCTTGCTATTCTAATATGACATTGTACAGAAACTGTATCTGATAATTTAATGACTCCTGTACTAGTATTTATAAGTGTCAATATAGTTATATTATCTACCATTACTATTGAACTTCCACATAATTGTGCTGATAAGGAAGACGGAACTGTTGAAGTTACAATTTTATTTTTCGTTGCCTTTAATGATACTGAGATTTCTCCAAGTGTTGTTTCTCCTTCAACTACTACTGACCAATCTACTAAATATACTCCTGGCATATTTAACGTAAAAGAGCCTCCATTCCTCACTATCCCTGAAAATGGAATAACGGTTGTATCAAATGGAATTATTCCATTTACTGAAACCTCCTGTCCTTTTTGAAATTGTGCTTGAGCAACCATTCCACCCAAATTTACATATTGTACTGCTGACCATATCCGTCCCTGTTCTCCCGTAGACCCTATTTGCTCTTGTTCTACCACTCTTTCTGTTGTTCTCTCTATTAATCCTTGTCCCCTCTTTACTTCTTCCGATTCTATTAGTCCCTGTTCTTCTGTTTCCCATATTACTTCTTGTTTATCTGTTGCTTCTGTTTCCTCTATTGGCTCTCTTGAATCTATCTCACCTTTAGATTCTTTTATAAATGTATATTTCTTCTTATTATTACAACAAATTTTAATAAAAGCTTTATTTTTATATTCCTTATTTATTAAAATAGCAACATTTAACGTATTTATTGAAAATTCTATTGTTAATTTTGTTTTTCCATATACCTCCCATTCCTTAATCATTTTTGATATATCTAATTCTATTAACTCATACTCATGACATATATTAAAAGATATTATTTCTTCAGAGAGAACATACATAACATTGGAATTAAGCTCATCCTGTGAATTTTCTCTTTTACCTATAATTTTAATACTAAGTTCTACATGTTCGTTTTCATCTGTATTTTTATCTGACTTCATATTATATTTATTTATTTTTTTTATATAGAAATTAAAACTGATTTTCCGTATAAATAAATCCATAAAATCCTCTGGATATATATCAAATGTAAATATTCCACTATATTTATGAATTATATTCGTCTCTTGTATAAGTCCTACTAAAATATGATCTAATCCATTAATTCTCTTATAATCGTTAAGTGATGATACTTCAAAAGTATCTCCCCGTATAGATATTCTCCGTATAATCATTTAAAGCATCCTTTTTATTCATCAACATTATATAATATCCATTTATTATTCTGTGTGTTAATTAAATAGTAAATAAAAGAGCATCATAAAATGATGCTCTAAACCTTAAATATATAAAGCTGTTATTTATATTACTAAATTTAACCTTTTGAATATGGTTCTATATGAATATTTATCTCTTTAATATAAGGTAATTCTGATATTATGAGCTTTTCTAATTTATGAGAAATTTCATGAGCACTACATAATGTTTTATTGTGATCAATTAATATACTCATATCAATATATGCATAGGATCCATGCTTTCTTGATTTTATACTACTAATACCTTTTATATCACTATAGTTATTTGCAATTGAATTTATAAGTTTTAGATCTTTAGGATTAATAGATGTATCCATTAATTCATTACAAGATGTTTTGAATATATCAACACCTACTTTTACTACTACTAAAGCTACTGTAATTGAAGCAATAGGATCAAGTATCTTAAATCCTAAAATTGCACCTCCAATTCCTATAAAGGCAGCTATTGATGATAATGCATCAGATCTATGATGCCAAGCATCTGCCTTTAAAGATGGGGAATTTATTTTCTTAGCTACTTTTATTGTTATTCGATACTGATATTCTTTTACTAGTATAGATATTACTGATACTATAAGTGGCAAAATAGTTGGGGTACCTAGACCACTAGGATTAAACAAAGCTTTTATCCCTTGTATTCCTATATCTAAAGCTACAATTATTAGAACTGCAGATAGTATAAATGCTACTATAGTCTCAGCTTTCTCATGTCCATATTGATGTTCAACATCTTTAGGCTTTCTAGATATTTTATTTCCAATTAATACTCCTACTGAGGTTACTATGTCGGATGCAGAATGTAAACCATCTGCTATTATTGCATTAGATTTTCCTATTACACCTGCAAAAATTTTTATTATTGTTAGAAATATATTTAGCACTATAGAAATTACTGTTACCTTATTAGATTCATTATACCTTTTTTCCATAAGACTTACTCCTTTATTATCAACTGATAATATATTGTATGCTAAAATACTATATTTTGCCATAATTTAATCTATGATTAATAATTATCAATTGATAAACTAAATCATTTATTATAAAAAAAGAGTATCATTTAGATACTCTTTAAACTTATATATTTTTCTTTTTATTTCTTTTATAGTTCATGTCATATAATAATATCTGTTCATTCTTACTATTGAATCTCTCCATAAAAACTCTTATATATTGGCACTCTTCATCAATCTAAGAATATTTAATATAGCTTCTTCATCAATACTATTTCTATTCATCTCTGAAACTGTACATATATTTGTTATACCTGTAAGTCTCTCAATTACTTTTTTATTATCCTTATGTATTATATCATCTTCATCATATCCATTTAGTATTATCCCTTTAACTTCTATTCCAATGCTCTTTAAATGATTTACAGTAAGTATTGTATGATTTATAGTTCCAAGACCAGCTCTTGCAACTAATATAGTAGATAATCCTAAGTCTTTTATAATATCCTCTAGAAGTATTATTTCGTCTCCTTCTATTTTTATTGGACAAATAATACCTCCACTACCTTCTACTATTAAAAACTCATATTTCTCCATCATATTTTCATAATCGGATATAATTTTCTGTAAGTTTATATCAACCTCTTCAACATGTGCTGCTAAATGTGGTGAATATGGATTTTTTAATGTATATGAAATCATATTGCTATACTCCTCTTTAAGACCAGACATTTCACAAACTTCCTGTGCATCTCCAGGTATTAACTCACCATCTTTTTCTATAGCTCCACTTAATGCCCCTTTAAAATATCCTGCATTAATTCCATAATCTCTTAATGCTTTTACTAACAGTGAGGAAATAAACGTCTTTCCTACTTCTGTATCTGTCCCTGTTACAAATATTCCACTTTTCATTACCTTCACCTTCAATTCTACTATTTGTTAAAGCCATATATTTTCTATAAGTAAATTATTAATCTAATCTTCTATACTACTAAATTACTTTATAAATTCTAAATTTACTTACTCTAAATTCTATACCTATTTTACCTTTTATAATAGTCTATCATTATTTTGAGTAATTTTCTATAATCCAATTCTTTTTCATAAAATTAACTCCCTTATAAAATATTTGTTTTATACTTATATAAATTTCATAAAATGTTGTAATAAAATTCAACTTACTTTTTACTGTTTTTATTTCTTCCTACTCTGTTTCTTCTATTATTACTATTTATTTAAAATTAATAGCTAAGCATTAAAATGCTTAGCTATTAATAATTTATTTATATTAAACAATATTTACTATTCAAATTTTTCTATTCTTTCCATCATTCTTCTATAACGAAATCTTGCCATCTCATTTAATTTCTTAACATCTTCCTCATTACCTACAAATTGACATCTTAAGCAATAATATTCATCCTTTTCTTTCTCGTAAAACATATCAATATCTAAATCTCTCATAAAACATGATGGACACCTATAATTTAATTTACCTTTTCCAGCTTGAGACATGTAATCAACTCCTCATTGTTTTTTATTTCTTTACTTAGTCCAATTGTAAACATTGGTGAGAAAGCATATCCTTCTTTTATATATCCTTTAACATCGCAATTTAAAGCTTTTAATGATATCTTAGTATCTACTTGTGGAACAATAGCTTCTACTAATTTTAAATTATTTATATTCTCTTCTCGACATTTATATCCATAAGTAATTTCCTTTTCCTCTTCATCATTTCTACATCTTAATGTAATTCCAAGCATATCTTCTGGATATTCTGTCGTTCCGTAGCATGCAGTCATATATTCATTTATTTGAACTTTAGCATCCTCAATACTTGATTTTGTAATCTTACGTGATACTACTATTTCTCCAGTATCCTCTGCAAATGTAAATTCTGAAATAAGTTCTATTGTTAATTTATTAAATTTAATTTCTACTGGATTAAGAGTTAAAATTCTATTCTTTCCCTTTTGTGAAAATTTAGCCTTTGTACGACATAAACATAAATCAACTTCTTCTCCATCATAAGCTAACTTACAACTTCTTATTGTTCCTTCTCCGGCATAATGTGTAAAATAACCTGCACGGTACATTGCTTGTATTAAATAAGGATATGATGCATCTTGTACATGTTTTGTTCCAATTCCAACTGGACGCTCTAATTTTGCAACATATGGTCTTAAATCAATTAATGCTCCACCTTGATTCATATCTATACATGTACGCATATATGGATCACTGTACCAGAATAATTGTTTTTCTGAACCATAAAGAATATCCTTCCATAATGCACATTCTGGCTCAGTATAAGTTTTATTCTCCCTATACCACTTTGCAAACTCAGTCATTGTCATTTCTGTAAGTTCTCCCTCATCTCTAAGTTTTGCATAATATGCCATACCATCGCGATAACTTTTTTCTAATAATTCATATGGAGCTTCCCATCGCCCCATCTTATTCATCCATCCAGGACCTACAAACATCATATTATAAGAATAGCCATTGTTATATTTTTTAAGAGATCTGTATTGATCTATTAAATTGTACAGATATGGATATTCACCATCTTTATAAATCATACCTCTTAAAACATTTTGTGGGTGAGTCCCAAAATTTGATCCATTTCCATCAAAACAAGCAAGTAAATCTCTTGAAAGGTGAGGAATTGCAACTATTCCGCTATCCTCATACTCATTAGCTGCTGGTGCATGAGTATTAGCTTTTGATGGAATCCATGGATTCCATGGACCTCCATCAAATAGTGTATACCAAGAATTATTACATGTTCTATACGCCTTTGGACCTTCTTCCCAACATGTTGCAACAGCACACTTTACAGTAGGATATTTACTTTTAATGTAATTAGTTAATTCAGCATCCATGTAATATGATCCTGTTGATTCCGGATAAAAACCAAATACTTCATAAAATTTACTAAATACATCATTTACTATTGAAATTTTATCCTCCATTGAAAACATCCAAATACAAAAATCTTTAGTTTTATATTTATCGCGGAACTCTTTGCATGGAAGACCTAGCAATGTAAGTGATATTTCATCTCCATACTTTTCATGATGCTCCTTTGCAAGATTTATAGCTTCTTCATTAAATAAACTTGCATAAGTCATTTGAATTGTTGTCTTAAATCCATTTTCGTGAGCAATTTCCTGCTGAAGCTTAAATATATCAAGGGATTCGGTAATTAAACTCTCTCTAGTAATATCCTCTTCTTTTCCCTGATCAGTTATTTTTTGTGAATACTCAGGAACCATTTCCGGCCTGTGTACTATATTTAATATAAACTTGTCCATAAATATCCTCCAATATAAATTCTTTTATCTTACAACTCTTTTCTTGTATACAATAACTCCACCTACTAAAGCAATAATTCCAATAGTTATAAGTAAAATTGGATTTCTTCCTGTTGCAGGTAAATTATTTTTATCACTATCATCTTCTAAATCATTATTACTTTCATTTGAATTATTATCACTATTTACATCATTATCACTATTATTTTCATTATTGTTACTACTATCTTCTTTATTAAGAACTAAACATTTAATTGCTAATTCTAATCTTTCTATTGCATTATCCACCTCTTCTTGAGTTGCATTTTCATTATTTAATACATCTTCTCCCTTAGATAAAGCATCTTTAAACTTCTTAAAGCTTTCTGCTGTATACTTTTCTTCATTTTTATCTTTATTTTTTTCTATTAATTCTTTAAGAACGTTCTTATTTACTACTGGCTTTTCGTCAGTTGGCTTTTCTATTAAACCTTTAATTGCTAATTCTAATTCTTTTATTGCATTTTCCACCTCTTCTTTAGTTGCATTTTCATTGTTTAATACATTTTCTCCCTTAGATAAAGCATCCTTGAACTTCTTAAAACTTTCTTCTGTATACTTTTCTTCATTTTTATCTTTATTTTTTTCTATTAATTCTTTAAGAGCGTGCTTATTTACTACTGGTTTTTCTTCTTCATAAAAATTACTAATATCCAATTTATCTAGACTTCCTGATTTTTTTTCATCTGAATAAAATTTAATCTTATTAATTCCTTCTTTAACTGCAATCTCAATTTCTTTTTTGGAAATTCCCAATGTCTTATCGAAATTTACAGAATTTTTATCCCCCTCATTAACCTTATAATCCATTTTGAAGTTTTCTTTTCCTTCATAATAGATATTTGCTTTATATCTACCACTTTTATTAGCATCTATTGAAAGTGTAACTGAGTTGTTTTCTCCGTCAGAAATTCCTGACAACCATCTACCATTTGATGCATCTTCTTCTACTAAAATTTTAGAAGTGCCTGTGAAAGTATTCATATATGATTCGAACTCTAAAGTTTTATTATTTATACTAATTGTATCTCCTTCTAAAATTATTCCAGCTATTCCATTTGCTCCAATTGAATCAATTGTGACTTCAACAGAGCCATCCTTATTTACTTTTAAGGTATTTTCTACTGGTTTAATATTTATTGATGAGCTAGTTGTCATTGAATAAACCTTTGCCTTTATATTTGCTCCACTTTTAAAAGGTAAATTATTCATTTTAACTGTTATATTTCCATACTCTTCATTTGAATAATTTGTTAAGAATGCAATAGGATTCCCTGCTATATTTATAGCTCCTATTCCATCACTTATTTTACTATTCTTAACTTCTGTAGATTTAACTTTAAAATCCCCATCTCCAAGTCCTAATTTTTTTGATAGTAGATTCCATGTTTTAGTAAATGTTGCAAGAGTAGGTGAACCATTATTCCATGCATAAACTCCCTTTCCTCTTTCAACCCATCCTTTACTTGCTTCATAGTCGTCCATAGGAACATCACTTGGATAGCATGTATAATATCCTCCACCTGAATAACCATCAATCATCATATCAATTAAATTTCTTCCGTGATATGACATACTTTTAGCTCCAGTGTGATACTCATGAGGTTGTCCTGTACTTGCATTATATTCATTTAAAAATATAGGCATTTCTTTCCCTGTTTTATCTCTAAGCCAATATTTAAGATTTCTACTATTAGCTCCTTCATTTGATGTATCTTGATTTGCAGGTCTTGATCCATATTTATGAATAGATACAAATTCTACTCTATCATGCCAATTTTCATATTCTTTTGAAAATAAGGTTCCAAGAACTCCATATTCTCCGCCCCAGCTATCATCTGATCCTCCACCTAATTTCATTGTTGGTTTTGCATTAGGATTTCCTGTAAACTCTATTTCTGCTTCATACATAGCATCAATTGCTTGATACATTGTATCTGCTGCAATCAAGTTAACTTTATTGCTTGATGGATATTGGGTTCCATCTGGTCTAAGTTGATTTCCTCCTTGTGGAATATACCAATGTGGCTCGTTTAACAATTCATAATAATCAGCATATGGCTTTAGCATTTTATATACCTTTTTAACTATATCTCTAAATATTTCCCAATCCTTCGGAGCACTATTACAAGCTTTCTCCGTATGCGGTGCACCTGGAAGTGGATATCCTGATGCTAACCATTCAGGAATTTGGAACGTCATTACCATAACATCAAATCCCATTTCTTTAGCTTTTTTAACCCAACTCATAAGCCTATCAGTATTCCAATTTTCAGGATTTGACATTCCATTTAAATACTTTCCATGACTTCTATAATACTCCATATCTTTTTTATAACCTTCAACTGAGAATTGACGTTTAACACCATCTGGTCCTTCAACATAGTAGTAATCTGCTTCAACATAACTTGGTTGGCCTGGTTTAATATCTGAGTTACTAGCCCAATCTGTATTTGGAGTTTTAGTCCAAACTGGTAATATTTCTTGAAGACGAGCATCTGCTCTCATAAATTTAACGCCCATATCATCCCTTAACATTTCCCAAACCTTTGAATGATTTCCAATATCATTATCCTTTTTATTAATGCTTGGGTAATGAGTTACTCCAAATATATCTTTAGAACCTTCTGCTATTGTGTTTCCATAATCAATATTTATACTTCCACCATCAATTGGTTTAACAACAGTAATTGAAGAAGTAGCCTCATAACCACCATCTACAGATTTCGCAGTTATTATTGCATTCCCGCTTTCTGAAATTGCTTTTATAGTTATTTTATTTCCAATTTCTTTTTCAATTTTTACTACATTTGAATTAGAGGTTGTCCAGACTACATCTTTAGTTTCTGCATTTTCTGGACTTATAGTTGCTTCAATAACTGCCTCTTCATCCTTTTTCATTGTTATATTCTTTGGATTAACTTCTATACTTGCAACTGCATTTTTTACAACTAATTTAAATGAATTAGAAATATCATTGTTTCCTTGAATATTGGCAGTAATTACTGCTTCTCCAGTCTTAATTGGTGTTAGTAACCCTGAATTACTTACAGATACAACATCCGGATTACTTGATGTATATTCTAATTTATTTGATGTGCCTGAGTTTTCTGGGAATATTCTGCCATCTACAGTAAAGTCTTTACGCTCTAATGGAAGAATATACCTCATATTACCCCCACTTCCCTCTGTTCCTAGTTTATCAAGATTTTGAAAACCAATTGATAACTTTATATCTTTAGGAACTAGTACTAATTTATCAGCATTTAATTCACCAGAATCGGTCCAAAATTTAATAGTATTATTATTTCCTGCATTTAAATTAATATCAAATTCTACAGGTTTACTTAAACTTCCATTACTTCCATCTATAATCTTAGATTCGTTACCATTTACAGAAACATTAATCCTTGAATTCTTTCCTAATATATAAAGTAATGCTCTATAAGTTCCATCTCCATCTGCCTGAACTTTTCTTAAAGTAACAAAGTTATCTACTCCATTAAAATTTTTTACAATTCTATTAAATGAAGCTTCTGTCTTCCATGTAATTTCAGTATTTCCTCCAAAATGATTATCTTGACTTTCAAATTCATATATTGTTTGTGCAGGCAATTCTTTATGTCTTCCATTCTTAACAATGATACCTGTTGCACCGTTTGATGGAATAGATGGAATAGTTGCATTTAATATACCATTTACAACCTTTCCAGCTACCTTTACATATGGAGAATTTACATCCTTCCCTGCACTTGCAACATAACATTCAAGCTCTACATCTCCATCTTCATATGGAATATTTTTAAGCTCTAAAGTAATATTTCTCTTCTCATCACTAAAGTTTGTTGCTAATATAACTGGTTCTCCTAAACTATTTATCATAGCTATTGAGTCATCTACAATCCAGTTACTTCCCATATCTGTGGAAACAACTTTAAAATCACCACTCCCTAACTTAAGCTTATTTGAAAGTAAATTCCAAGCTTTTGCAAAAGGATTCAATATAACATCACCATTTTCATTTACTTTATATGTGTAACTTGAAGGAGATTGCTTATTTGATGTAGTACTATTAAATAAAATTCCACTCCAGCCATCTCTCATCCCTTTAAATAAAGCTGATGCCTGTTGCTTTATTCCTACATTTTCAGTTATGTTCTCATCTGGGGTATTTGAGTTTTTGGAGACAGTTGTCCAACCTGTCATATAAATAGGTAAATCTGCATTTTCAGACCATCTTCTAATACTTTTCCTTCCCTCTTTAAATTCACCAAAATAATCTTTTTCACTTGAATTAACGTTTACATCATATGCTCTAACAGATACATATTGGATCAAACTTTTATCCTTTTCATTCTTATATTCATTTAAAAGATTTTCTATTTTTCCAAGTCTAGAATCATTTTTGTTAGTAAGTACATATCCAGGTCCACCAATTTTATAGTTAGCACTTACAGACCTAACTGCTTTTGCTGTTTTAAAATAAACATCAATAAAATCATTGCTACTTAATGCTGAATCTGGAACTATTTCTACAAATTTTATTATGTCCTTATAGTCATTTGCTTCATTTAAAAATTCTTTAATCATAGATGTATATTTGCCTTCATCATCAAATTTTTTATCATTATTTAAATCTAACCATGATGGTAAATTAATGAATTCCAGCATAACATCCATTCCTGCCCCCTTAGCTCTTGTTAACTGTCCAGATGCTACATGTAAGTATTCTTCTTTTACATTTGTATCAATTTCACCATTCTTATTTGGATATAGTCTTGCTAAATCTACAGGTACTTTTATTAACTTAACACCCATTTCGTTATTCATTAAAGACCATGCTAATTGTTCATTAGGATTCGGTATTCCAGACCCTCCAAATAAATACTTACTTCCAGTTCCAATACTGGTGTTATAATCTACAATAATTTGAGCTTTGTCTTTACTTGATGTTAAAACTTTAGCCTCAACTACCATACTAGATAACATTCCAACAGCTATTGCAGAAGATATAATTCTTTTAAAATTTCCTTTTAAAATTTTCATTTCTACCTCCTAAATTATTCTATTAAATTTTAGTCTTTAACTGATCCAGCTATCATTCCATCTACTATATACTTTTGAGCAAATACATATATAACTAATATAGGTAATATAGTTAATATAATGAATGCACAAACATAATTCCACTTATATGTCATATATCCAACGAAATTATATATGCTCATAGGAAGAGTATTCTTCGCTGCATCTGTGATGAAGTATAATGAAATTTGAAAATCATTCCAAACCCCCATGAATATTATTATTATATTTGTAAACGTGGCTGGTTTTAAAAGTGGGAATATTACTTTAAAGAACATTTTGATAGGTGAACATCCGTCAAGCATAGCAGCTTCATCTAAAGTTTTAGGTATACTTTTCATGAATCCTGAGTAAAGCATAATACTTAAAGGTAATTTGACAGCTACATGAATAAGTATTACAGCTGCATAACTTCCACTTAATCCAAGCGCTTTAACAATTGCTACTTCTGGAATTAATGCTATTGGTGCTATTAATCCTATTAAAAAATAATTTGATGTTAATTTTGCTATTTTATCAGTTCTTCTCGATATAACAAATGCTGCTGCAGATCCTATTAAAACTGTTATTACTACAGTACTTCCTGTTATAAATATACTATTTATAAATGCCCTTATAAGTTTTCCTTCTCTAATTACATATGGGTAATTTTCAAACATGAATTTCTCAGGTAAACTTAGCCCTACAACTGCTGACTCTGGAACTGTCTTAAATGAATTTAGTAAAACTAAGTATAATGGCATTATTACTACAACTGCCATAATACAGCATAGTGCATATATCACTACTTTATTTCCAATTTTCCTATTCTTTTTTGAAATTGCCATTATTGATACTCCCTTCGTTTAAGAGTTTTAAGTAAAGGTGTAATAACAAGTAATATAAGAAGTAATTGCACAACATTTATTGCTGATGCATATCCCATAGTTCCTGTTCTCATTGCATCATAGGATAATTTACTAATAACTTGTGTTGCTCCATTTGGCCCCCCATTTGTCATAGACATTATGATGTCAAATACATTAAATCCTCCTATAACACATAGTGTTATTGTAGTATTTATTGTTGGCCTTAAAAGTGGTAATGTAATTTCCTTAAACTTCTGAAATCTTGTAGCTCCATCAATACGAGCCGCTTCATAAAGTTCAGAAGGTATTGATTGTAATCCAGCTAAAATAATAGCAACATTAAATCCTATCCATATCCATGATTCTACTCCTGCAACAGAATATAAAGCTATATTTGGATCTCCAAGCCAATTCATAGCAATAGATTCTAGTCCTATTCCTCTAAGAATTATGTTTAATACCCCTGTTTCGGGTTGTAGTATAAAGCTAAATACATATCCGATTACTAATGTACCTATTGTACAAGGTAAAAAGGAAACTGCTCTGAAAAAATTTCTTCCTTTAAACTTATTATTTAGAAGTATCGCTATTAAAAGTCCAAGTGAAACTTTAACTATTGTAGTTATAATTGCAAAAATAACCACGTTCCAAAGCGCTGGCATAAAGCTTGTTGATGTAAATAAGTCCTTAAAATTTTCTAACCCTACAAACTGTGGATTGCTAAAATTATATATATTCCAATTTGTAAAAGAAAATATAAATCCACCTACTATTGATCCTATATAAAATATAGTGAAAATAATTAATGCTGGTATCATTAAATACAAAGGATAATATTTTTTTTCTAATTTGCCCATTTATTACTCTCCTTTATAATTTCGCCAGCTAAAACCCCTTAGCTGGCGAAAGAATTTATTATTTACTGAATCCTTCAAGTCCTAATTGTTTACCTACTTTCACCATTTCATCACTCCAAATTTTTGCACTTTCGTTAGGTGATTTTTGTCCTAATAATACAGAAAGCAATGCACTTTCAGCTTCAGGTGACGGCATAATTACATAAGTTTGATTATAATGTTTTTGACTCATACCCTTATCAAAATAAACTTGTGAATCTGATAGTGTACCACTTAACTTATCGTTGCTTATGTTCTTCCAAACTGATGTACAACCTTTTTTCTCTAAATCATATTTAATAGCTTCTTCTGATGCCATATATTTCACAAAATCCTTAGCAGTATCTATTTCTTTACTCTTATTTGAAATATACACTCCACCAGGACCAGCTGCAGCTAAATAACTCTTTCCATCCTTTGTTGGAGCAGCAAACATACCAATATTATCCTTTGCCTTAGGTTCTGTTTTTGCATACTCTGGATCTGCCCAGTCACCCATATACATCATAGCTGCTTTCCCTGATCCAATTTCCTTTTGTGCCATTTCGTAGCTAGTTGTTGATAAATCTTTATTTAAATATCCTTTATCAACCCATCCTTTCATTCTTTCAAATAAGTTTACAAACTCTGGAACCTCATCCCATCTTATTTCATTTTTATTTAATTTATCAAGTATATCTGGATTCTTAGCTAATATATTTGGCCATTCTGCATTCATTATTTGATTTACAGTCCATCCGTCTTTCATTGATATCATTAAAGGCGTAATCCCTTTAGCTTTTAACGTTTCGCATACAGCTTCGAATTCATCAAATGTTTTTGGAATTTCTATGTTATTATTCTTAAATATCTCTTTGTTATAAACTATTCCAAAAGAATTAACTCCGCCATTTGGGAAACAGTAAATTTTATTATCTACTGTAACAAACTCTTTACCTAAATCACTTAAATTGTTAACCCACTCTTCTCCTGATAAATCAACTAAATTTTCAGCATGTTTGTACTTATCTGATTGGGTTCCAGTATCCCCTATAAATAAGTCCCACATACCTCCAGATGCCATTTTTGTAAGCATTAATTGTTCAAATTGATTATCATCAACAGCTTGTATTTCTAATTTATTTCCTGTTTTCTCTTCCCACTTTTCTTTATGATATTCTATGTTTGAAACTTCAACTTGAGTTGCTTTCATCCCAATTGTTATGGTCTTTCCTCCCTTTGAAACATCGTTTGATGCGGTCTCACTTCCACCACCACAAGATACCATTGATAATGATACTAGTCCTGCTGTAAGTGCTGTAATACCGTGTTTAAATATTTTTCTCATTTTAATACCCCCATTTGTATTTTCACATTTAATTGTTTACATTCTCATTATATTAATCTAATTAAGATTATTAAATGTAATTTTCTACTTATCTTGTATGTATTTTTTTTACATTCTTATTGATTTATATTACAAAGCATATTAAAATAATGTAGAAGTATAAAAATTCCATAAAATCAAATTATATAAAATTTAATTAGATATGTACTAATACTTCAAAACCCTTTAGAAAACGTTATCAAAAGGAGGCGTATTTTGCACAAACAAAATTTTAGATATAAATTATTTGTAAATATTACTGTAGTTGTAAGCATAATAATAATTTTAACATCGATGTTTTACTACTTTTCTACCATTGCAAATCTAAACAAATCAGAACAGCAAGGTTCTAAAATGGTATTAGAAAGTGTATCTAGTCAAATTGATCAGTTATATAACGAATTAGATACAGCTCTTAATTCATTAATTCATAATCCTCAGCTTAAGACAACCTTACAATCATTAAATAGTACTGACAATAAAATACCTGAAATTGAACAAATACATATGAAACAAATTATTGAAAATAATCTTAGAAGTATTTTATTCTTTCCTAATATTTCAAATGTACTTTTATTTAATGCTAAAAAGGATTATTTTTATTATTCAGGACATTATTTAAAAGATAATGATTATATTAAAAAAGAACTAAAAAAAAATGATTATTTATATAGTTTAAAAAATAATCACTCCTCCATTATGTTACCACCACACAGAAATCAATGGAATCCAAGTTCTTCTTCTGTAATCTCTATTTATAAAAATTTTAGTGGTAATACAATTACCAAAAATACCATAATTGAGGTACAAGCCTCATATAAATCACTTGAAAATATATGTAATCACGAAACATTTAAAAATAATAAAGAGATAGTAATTTTTGATAATAATTTTAATGTTATATATCCATTTAATAAAGATATTTCAGTTATTAAAAAAAACCTAATAGAAGATTTAAAATATAACTTAGAAAAAGGTAATGCAAACTATTCAACTAGTGATTATAGTTATTCTTCTACATATTCTGATTATACAAAACTTAATATAGTTCTACTGTCAAATAACGCTCATATTAAGGATCAAAAATTTCAATTCATTATTTCAACTATTATTTTTGTATCAGTAATACTTTTTACAACCCTTAGCATTATATTTTTTATTACTAAAAAGCTATCAAGCCCTTTGCAAGAATTAATAGATTATATAAATAAGATTAGTTTAGATAAAGATACTACGCTATGTATTAAAAACAATAATTTTGATGAATTTCAAGTAATAAATGAATCCTTTAATCAAATGGTAATAAAACTTAAATCTTCTATGGCATTAGCTTATGAATCTAAAATTAGTGAAGTAAATGCAAACTTCACAGCACTTCAAGCACAAATTAATCCACATTTTATATATAATACATTAAATGCTATAAGTGCCGCTAGTGAAATATATGGTAGCGAAGTTACAACTAAGATGTGTCAGGAATTATCCTTCATGATGCGTTATGTGACCTCTAATAATTATAATGTTAAATTAATAGATGAAATAAATCATGTAACTAATTATTTAGAACTTATGAAAATATCTAATGGAGATAACTTTAATTATAAAATAAATATTCCTATTGAGGCATATGATTTAATCATTCCAAAATTAACTATACAACCTCTTGTTGAAAATTGCTTTAAACATGCTTTTAAAGATTCTCTACCTCCCTGGCATATAGAATTAATTTGCAATGTCACAAAAGATGGTTTTCTTATATCTATAAAGGATAACGGAGGTGGATTTAAAAAATCTTCTTTAGATGATTTTAATAAATTTATAAAGGAATATAACTTAAATGAATCTAACAATATATATAAAGATTTAAAGATAGGTGGATTAGGACTTAAGAATATACATTCTCGTCTTTCTATTTTTTATAAAAATAATGTTGAACTTAAAATATTTAATACAGATATTGGATCTGAAATTATCATTAAGGGGATGAATGAAAATGATTAATATAGTTGTAGCAGAAGATCAACAATTAATATTAAAAGATATATGTAATAAAATATCAAAGTGCGGTGATAACATAAATATTATAGCTACTGCAATTAATGGACAAGATGGTTATGAAAAAATTATTAAATTTAAACCTGATATCGTCTTTACTGATATAAGTATGCCTATACTTAGTGGTATTGATATGATTAAAAAGGTAAAACAAGAAAATTTAGATACTAAATTCGTAATAATAAGTGGTTATAAAGACTTTGATTATGCTAGAGAAGCTATTACTACTGGTGTTGATGAATATTTACTAAAACCTATTTTAGTAGATGATATAAATACTATTTTACAAAATCTTAAAAATAAGATTTCCATGAGCCAAAATGACTATGAGAGACATATAGTAGAAGATTTAATTAACTCTACTGTAACAAATCATCCTACTATTAATATAAATTTTAATTATAAGAATTACTATGTTGTTATTTTTAATGCCGGTCCTTATGCAAGTTTTACAATTGATTATGCTACACCTTTTTGTCAAGCTTTTGATGATATTGATTTAATTAAGCTTTCAAGAAACTATATATATGCAGATGAAAAAGTTTTTCTTGTTAAAGGAAAATCTAGCAATGAAGCTATATGTATTTTTGCAACAAACAATACTGATATGAATTCCCTTAAAAAATTTGCTTCCTTTGTTATAGATTATTCTGAAAGTAAAGGTATAAATATGACAATTGGTATAAGTAGAGCAATTAAGCATATTGAAAATATAGGAATTAGAAGTCAAATAGTTAGAACCATCCTTAGAAAAAATATTATTTTTTCTAAATCCAATCTTTTAGATTGCTCTAAAATAGATATTCATATTCATAATCATAGATTTTTTCTTACCGATAATATAGAAAAAAGACTTAAAATTTTCCTGCAAAATAATCAAGAAGATGGATTCATTTACGAATGTAATAAGCTAATTACACAACTTAGTAAAGAAAATGCTACTCAGATGGAAATAGAGAAATGTTTTAAAAATATGATTAATAAATGTACCTTAGATTACTTAATTAGAAATAATCTATCAGATATAGAACTTAAAATAGATGAATGTATATCTATTTCTAGGAATTATACTGACTTATCTTCGAATTTAATTATAGTATTTAAAGAGTTAATTGATGAATATTCTAGAATTCATCATAAAAATAATTATATAGATGATATTGTAAAAGTCTCTCAAGATTATATAGAAAAACATGTTTCTGAAGATATTAATGTTAATGACATAGCCAATAAATTTTCCGTCTCCCCTACTTACTTTAGTCGTATTTTTAAAAAGCAGGTTGGGATTTCACCAATAGTTTATATCACAAATATTAGGATTAAAAATGCTTGTACTATATTAGAGAATAATGATTTTACTGTTAAAGAAGTTTCTGAACTCTGTGGCTATTCTGATCAATTTTATTTTAGTAAAACCTTTAAATCAATTGTAGGTATTCCACCAAGTGAATATAAACTTAAATTTTCTAAAGACTAGAAATTTACATATATTTATGTCATAAAAACACATTTTAAAATTGTATAGTTTCCTTTATTATCTTTATTAAGATACTTTTAATATAAAATTTTAAGGAGGCTACTATGAATATAAATGGACTTAAGTTTGATATTTCTTACGATGAATCAAAAGTAAATATAAATAAAACCTATAGAATTGATGATAGTGGTATCGAATATATCACTATAGATATTAATAATGATAAAGAAATCATTTTTCCAGAACTTACTATTAAACTATTTATACCAGCAATAGATATACATTATAAATGGAATCCAAAAATACATTTAAATAAGTCATTAAATCTAGATTGGTTTAATAACTTAAATACCTGTAATGCATTTACAGGTGCCCCTGTTGAATGTTTAATGTCTAATAGTAACGAAAATAGATTTACGTTTGCTTTGTCAGATACTCTAAATACAATTAAATTTCAATCTGTTATTTCTGAAGAAACAGCTGAATTTGAATATTCTATTAAGCTATTTGAAAATTGTGATACAAAGATAAAGAATTATTCATTAGATATACGAATTGATAGAAGAAAAATTCCTTACTTTAGCTCATTGTCTGATGTATCACTTTGGTGGGAAAGCTTAGAAAATAATACTCCTGCATATGTTCCTCCTCTTGCAAAGGAAGCAATGTATTCATCATGGTATAGTTTTCATCAAATTCTTGATGAACAAGAATTAATAAATCAATGTAAATTATCAAAAGACCTTGGATTAAAATCAATTATTATTGATGATGGCTGGCAAACAGATAATAATAATCGTGGATATGCTTATTGTGGAGATTGGCAATCTTCTTCTAAAATTAAGGAAATGAGAACTTTTACTGATAATGTACACAAAGAAGGTATGAATATACTTGTATGGTATAGTGTTCCATTCATTGGCAAATACTCGAAAGCCTTCGAAAGATTTAATGATATGATTATAGATCCTAAAAATAATCGTGATTGGTATGTTTTAGATCCTCGTTATAAAGAAGTACGTGATTATATTATAAATATTTATGAAACTGCACTTATAGATTGGGACTTAGATGGATTTAAGCTTGATTTTGTTGATGAGTTTGTCGTCACTCCATTTAGTGGAAAAGAAGACGATAACAGACGAGATTATTCATCAATAACTGAAGCCTCTGATAGACTTCTAAAAGACTGTATAAGTAGGTTAAAAAACATAAAACCAAATATAATGCTAGAATTTAGGCAAACATATAATGGACCAATGATGAGAACTTATGGAAATATATTTAGAGCTGTTGATTGTCCACTAGATGATTTAGAAAACCGTATTAGAATTACTGATATACGATTAATATCAGGAAATTCAGCTGTTCATTCAGATATGATAATGTGGAATTATAAAGATACAGTTGAAAGTGCTTCACTTCAATTAATAAATGTACTTTTTAGTGTTCCTCAAATTTCAATGCTTATTGATAAGATTCCTAAAAAACATTATACGATGTTAAAATTCTATCTAAATTTATGGAATGAATATCGTGATGCATTTATTAATGGTGATTTTATTCCTTTAAATCCTAATTGCAGATTTAACGTAATTAAAGGAATATTTAAAGATACATTTGTATGTTCTTATCATAGCAGTGAAATTATAGATATTGATACAATTTATAAAAACATGGTGTTTGTAAATGGTACTTCCTCAAATTGCTTGCACATAATGAATAAAGATACACCTATTAAAAAGAATTTAACTATTTATAATTGTACTGGAGATATTTTATTTAATGATTTAATAGATATAAAGATAGGTTACAATAATTTCTCACTTCCACCTTCTTCTGTTGCCGAATTTAAATAGTCTACTTTTAAATGTAAGTATAAATTAAGATTTCAGTTCTATTATAGAATATATTTTAATAAATTATGTAAATTTAATTCCTCAGAAATAATAATTTTTTGAGGAATTAAATATTTTTACCTTCTTTTTATTCTTTAATCCTATATTACTTCATTAAAACTAATCTACTATTTTCTCTTATATGATAAGGAATCATCATTTTGGGACTTTTCCCATATGTTAACACTTTCTTTACAAACCTTTACCATTTCAATCATTTCTTCTTCACTTATGACATAAAGTGGATTGAAATATATTACATTCCCTAAAGGTCTTAAGATTACACCTTTTTCAAGTGCAATCTTAAAAATCTCATAACCAATTCTCAGATCGCTACTAAAAAGTTCTTTTGTTTCTTTATCCTTTACTAACTCAATTGCGTTTATCATTCCAATATTTCTAATTTCCCCAACTAAAGAATGATCCCCTAGCTCTCTTCTTAATAGTTCATTTAGAAATTTTCCTTTTTGATTTACAGTTTCTAAGATAGGCTCTTCTTCAAAAATCTTTAATACCTCTAATGCTACTGAGCAACCTAGTGCATTCCCCGAATAAGTATGTGAATGTAAAAAAGCCTTATTTTCATTGTAGTCACCATAAAAAACATCATATATTTTATTAGATGTCATAACAATTGCCATAGGTAAATATCCAGCTGTTAAACCTTTTGAAATACACATTATATCTGGACTTATACCTGCATGTTCACAAGCAAACATTTTTCCTGTCCTACCAAATCCCACAGCTATTTCATCTGCTATTAAATTTATATCATATTTATCACATAATTCTCTTAACTTTTTTAAATAAGTAGGAGAGTATATCTTCATACCAGCTGCACCTTGAAGCATTGGTTCTATTATAATTGCTGATATTTCTTCATGCTTATCCTCTATTTCTTTCTGCATATCAATAAAGCACTCACTATTACAAGTGTCTCTATCTTTATTAAATGAGCATCTATAGCAATCTGGCCCATTAACTCTTATAGTGTCAAGCATAAGAGGTTTATATACTTTACTATATATGTCCAAATCACTCATTGATAATGCCCCTAAAGTTTCTCCATGATAAGCATCAGTTATTGCTACAAACCTTTTCTTTTTAATTTTTCCTAGCTGTTGATGATAGTGAAAACTCATTTTTAGAGCCGTTTCAACTGCCGCTGACCCATTATCTACAAAAAATAATTTCTCTAGTCTATCTGGTGTTATTTTCACTAATCTCTCTGATAGTTCTATTGCTGGTATATTAGAAAAATTTGCAAATATAACATGTTCTATTTTATTCACTTGATCATTTATTGCTTTATTTATTCTTTTATTAGAATGACCAAATAAATTACACCACCATGAGCTTATTGCATCTAGATATTTATTACCATCTATATCATAAAGGTATACACCTTCACCTTTTTCTATTACTATAGGTTTTAATGTTTCATAGTCTTTCATCTGTGAGCATGGATGCCATATATACTTTAAATCTTTTTCAACTAAATTCATTATATTTACCTCTCTTAAATAGTATCTCCCTTTACTTCTAAACCTAAATCCTTTATCATATCTCTATCTTTTTTAATATTACTGCCACATGTAGTAAGTAGATTTCCTGATATAGTTGCATTAGCTCCAGCTTTAAATGCCTTTTCTCCGTAGTTTTCTAAAAGATTTCTCCCTGCTGCAAGTCTTATATTAGCTGTAGGATTTATAAATCTAAATAATGATATAGTCTTTAATATCTCCTCTTCCTCTAATGGAACATTATCTTCTAGAGGCGTTCCTTTTATTTGCATTAAAGCATTAATTGGAATAGATACTATATCTAAATCTCTAAGTTCTATTGCCATATCTATTCTATCTTCTATTGTCTCTCCAAGCCCTATAATACCGCCTGAACAAACCTCTAAACCTATCTCTTTAGCAAAATTTATTGTATTAATTCTATCGTCAAAAGTATGTGTAGTACATATTTCTTTATAGTAATTTCTTGATGTTTCTATATTGTGATGATATCTTAAAACTCCAGCTTCTTTTAATTTTAATAATGAACCTTTATCTAATATTCCATGAGAAGCACAAAGCTTTATATTACATTCTTCATTTAATTTTTTATAATAACCTACAACCTCTTTAAATTCTTTTCCTTTCAATCCTTTTCCTGAAGTTACTATAGAGAATCTGTCTAAATGACCTTCCTCATTCTCCTTAGCACTCTTTTTTATTTCTTCATAAGATAATAATTTATACTCTTCTACTCCAGTATTAAAGTGAATTGATTGAGCACAATACTTACAGTTTTCTGTGCACTTTCCACTTTTACCATTGATAATAGAACAAAGATCAACTTTATTACCACATAGTTTTTCTCTTATACAATTGGCAGCTTTATAAAGCTCCTCAGGCTTCTCTAAATATAATTTTAAAGCATCATCTTTACTTACCTTATACCCATTTAAAACTTTTAATTTTATTTCATTTATAAAATCCATATTATCTATTTCTCCTTATTTTGCATCTGCATAACCTAGTCTTCTAAGGGTAGGTACAACTTTTGATCCAACTAATGAAATTATAAAGCTTAGTAATAAATCACTAGGTAAGCATGATATTGCTCCAACAGTAATAGCTGTCCATACACCCATAGCTTGTCCTAAGTAAAAATTATAAATAATAAACATATGAATTACTCCAAATAAATAAACTACAGACAATCCCATAATACATGCTATAAAAATTTTCTTTATATTTAACTCTTTCATATTTTCAGTTATCTTTCCAATTATAAATGCTCCTAATATAAATCCTATCAAGTATCCGAAAGTTGGTTGAAGTATGTATTGTGGTCCTCCACCTTTTGTAAATACTGGAATACCTATAAGTCCAATTCCTACATATAATATTTGTGCAAGAGCACCCTTCTTACTTCCAAGAATAATTGCACCTAATGCACAAAAGAAATACTGAAGTGTAAATGGAACTATAGGAAGTGGTATTCTAATAAATGCTCCTATAGCTGTAAGTGCTGCAAACATCGCAATAAGCGTTAAATCTCTTGTCTTTAAATTCATAAAATTCCCTCCAAATATATTTTGATTATCAAAGTATATTAAAATAATACCTTTTGTTTTTTATATTGTCAACCATATTTTTCTTAATTGGGTGACAATGAAATTGTACTATTTCCTTTCTATCACCTTTTAATACTTCGCCTCTCATTATTACATTTAATTTTAATTATGGTATAATTTTGATATAAGTTAAGCAATTTTATATTTATTTTGGGAGGATTATATGTTAAAAAAGAAATTATTCATATCATTACTAACTATAACCGTACTTTCATTATTCTATATCTTATTTGTGAAATCTAATATAACAAAAGAAAATATAGATTTGAAAAATCAAATTATTAAATCTATAGACTCATCTGCTTATTTAGACTTATCTAAAATTACGAAATTTGATTGGGATAATTTATTTGTTTTTAATCCTTATTCAAATCCAAGAGATATTTTAAAAGATGAAAAGGTTACTACTTATAATAAAAATTTTAATATAAGTCATGATGAAAATATTGTTATGCTTGGATTTATAAAAGATAATAAACTTGTAGAATTTATAAATCTTCCAAGAATGTATGGATATAAACTTACTTCAAATAGTAAATTTAAAAAAGATGATAGTATATTTAAAGTATTACCTGTGGATAAAACTTTATATCCTGATATAGACTGTAATACTATTGATCTTAATAATATTTAAACTAAAAAAAGATAATTAATTTAAATTAATTATCTTTTTAATATTTCATTATTAAAATCATCATAATATATATAATTTTCAACCATTATATTAGATTTTTATAATATAATTTTTTATATTGATTCAACTAAGTCACGTAAAAGTTCAAAATTATAATGAAGATAAAATGAAACTGCTAAATCATCCCTATCTAAATTATAAGCTATAAAATTCACTACTTTTCCTCTTGTATCATAATCTAAATTCATATCTACATTAAGTTCTATAACTTCTTCACTTGATAAATTTACAAGTTCTAATACATTTTTATCATTATCATTGTAGTACTTTATAGTAACGCTTAGACAATCTCCTTCTTTGCATTTCATTTCTTTTATTTGATCTGCAAGTTCTTCATTAAATCTACTATCCTTTATAAAATCATACTCTATATCATCTGAAAATGAACTATTATCATTTATTAAATAGCTATCATCATCAAGTTTTACAACACTTAGACTCTCATATGCTTTCTTCTCTATCTTATCCCTATATACCTTATTAAAATCTATAATATCCATTATTGTCCCCCCTATCTAAGTCTACATTACAATATATATATTATATCAATTTAATATAGTAATTGTAAAAATATTATCTTTAAGCCTCTATTTTTTTATTATATATCTTTTTAATCCTAATTCTGATATACTTAGTAATGCTAATTAATATAAGAAGAGGTGTTTAAAATTAAAAATAATTACAAAAATATAGAGAACAATTTTAAGACAGAAGAAGGCGTTACTTTTATAACAATATTAAAGAAAAATGGTGATGAACTTATTGCTAAAATAGATAGCTCAGACCTTGATAGTGTCAAATCTATTGGAACTTGGTTTGCCGAATGGAATAAAGATTTTAATAATTATCTAGTATTAAACATAAGTAATACTGAAAAAAATAAGAAGAATAAACCTTTAAAGCAAAGTTTACAAAGTATAATACTAAACGTTTCTAGCACTACTCCAATTAGACACATAAATGGAAATACTCTAGATAACAGAAGATGTAACTTAGAGATAGTTCAAAGAAATACAAAAAATGAATATGAAAAGATAGATGCTGATACATTTGCTATAAGTCTAAAGGATAAATACGGAAAAGAACAAGCAAAAGCATTAATCTCATCATCAGACTTACATACTGTAGTAAACGATGATTATAGCTGGGTCTACTATAGAAATAATAATGATATATGTGTTATAGCTAACACACCAGATGGAAGAATTCATTTAGATAGAATAATTATGAAGCCAAGTGATAGTGAAACTATTCACCATATAAACCTTAATCCTCTAGATAATAGAAGAAGTAATTTAGAAAAAGTAGAAATATAACATATTTAAAAAAGATGCATAGTTAATGCATCTTTTTTCATATATTATTATATAAATTTAAAATAAATCTTTTTGTATTACTCATTGATTTTTCTTAAGTATTTGATATACTTATATTATAGTAAACATTTACATAGACAACTTTTTTTGTAAATGCTAATAGTAAAATAAAATAGATTGAATTTTATATTAAGGAGTGATTTAAATGAATACAAAAGTAAATGATAATCAAGATAAAGTACTTTACTCACTAGCTAATGATGTTAACTTATTTTTATCATCAAATCCTGGTAAGTACTTCACATCCCATGAAATTGATGCAATGCTAAATTCAGTGTCTTATAGCCACTTAAAAGCTACTTTAATGCTAAATGATAGGATAGCTTCATCTGATCCATCTAAATACATTGATTCTATCTGTTCTTACCTTTCAAAGAAGAGAATAATTAAACACTCTAAAAAAATATGTCCATATGAACATAAAACTGCTGATGCATTTTCAAACTGTTGATGCATTTTAAATTTAATATAATCATAAAAAAAGCATACTTAGAATAGTTCTAAGTATGCTTCTTATATTTATCTTTTCTTTTTAACTCTAAGTCTTGCAGGTCCTCTACTCTTTTTACCTTTATATCTTGGTGAGTCATCCTTTGGTCTTTGATCTCGCTTTCCTCTTGGATCAGTATCTGCAAACTTTTCTCTATTTCCAGCTTTTCCTCTTCCCTTATTTTGAGAATTACTGTTTGATTTACCACTTCTTCTAGTGTCATTATCTTTGCCTTTAGAGTTATTTTTCTTCTTTCCTTTATAGCCTGAAGAATTTCCATGTCCAAAACCTCTAGTACTTGCAAGATATCTAGTTTCCTTTGATTGAATTAAACACTTTGGTCCATTTCCAATTAAATCTTCTCTTCCAGCTTTAACTAAAGCATCATAAACTAAGTTATAATTCTTAGGATTTTTAAATTGTAGAAGTGCTCTTTGCATAGCTTTTTCTTCTCTAGTTTTTGGAACATATACTTCCTTCATTGTTAATGGATCAAGCCCTGTATAGAACATTGTAGTTGACATTGTTCCTGGAGTTGGGTAGAAGTCTTGAACTTGTTCTGGCTGATACTTAGTATCTCTTAAGTATTCTGCAAGCTCTATAGCTTCTTTTAATCCACATCCTGGATGACTTGACATTAAGTATGGAATTAAGTATTGCTCTTTTCCAAGCTGTCTATTTATCTTAAAGAATTTTTCTCTAAATTTATCATAAGTCTTTCCTGATGGCTTACCCATATATTTTAGAGCCTCTGGTGCTACATGTTCTGGTGCAACTTTAAGCTGACCACTTACATGATGCTCTACTAACTCTCTAAAGAATGTATCATTCTTATCAGCCATTATATAATCATATCTAAGACCTGAACGAACGAATGCTTTCTTAACCTTAGGAAGTTTTCTTATCTTTCTAAGTAAATGTAAATATTCAGTATGGTCTACATCCATGTTCTTACATACACCTGGAGTTAAGCATTGTTTATTTTTACATGCACCTATAGTAAGTTGATGATTACATGCTGGTTTTCTAAAGTTTGCAGTAGGACCACCAACATCATGAATATATCCCTTGAAGTCTTTCATATTTGTTATTTCAACTGCTTCTTCAAGTATTGATTCTTCACTTCTACTTTGAACTGCTCTACCTTGATGGAATGTTATAGCACAGAAGTTACAGTTACCAAAACATCCTCTTGAGCTTACTATTGAGAACTTAACTTCTTCAATAGCTGCAATTCCACCATCTTTTTCATAAACAGGATGATAGCTTTTAGCATATGGAAGTGCATAAACTTCATCAAGTTCTTCTCTTGAAAGTGGCATTTCTGGTTTATTTACAACAACATATCTATTACCATGCTTTTGAATAAGTTGCTTTCCTCTTATAGGATCTTGTTCTTCGTATTGCTTTTTAAATGCTTCTGCATATTTTCTTTTATCTGATGACACTTCCTCACAAGATGGAAGCTCAACATAATCAGTATAAACTTCATCTAAAGATTCAACTGCATAACAAGTACCATTTACGTGTCTTACATATTTAGCTTCAAATCCATCATTTAAGCAATTTGCAACTTCAACCACTTGCTTTTCACTCATACCATACATAAGTAGATCTGCTCCACTATCTATAAGTATTGAATTTTTTACAGTATCACTCCAATAGTCATAATGAGCTAATCTTCTAAGACTTGCTTCAAGTCCTCCAATCATAAGATTTACATGCTTGTACGCTTCTCTAATTTTATTACAGTAAACAATAGTAGCTCTATCTGGTCTAGCTCCCATCTTTCCACCTGGAGTATATAAATCCTTATCTCTTCTTCTCTTACTAACAGAATAATGGTTAACCATAGGGTCCATGTTACCGCCATTTACTAAGAATCCAAGTCTTGGTCTACCAAGTTTTTTAAAATCATCAGTACTATGCCAATCTGGTTGAGCTATTATTCCTACCTTATATCCTGCATTTTCTAATACTCTAGAAATAATTGCAGTACCAAAACTATGATGGTCTATATATGCATCCCCTGTAACTATTATAAAGTCACATTGTTCCCAACCTCTATCTTCCATATCTTTTTTACTTATTGGTAAAAATCTATTATCTGTCATATTATCACCTTCTATCTATATTATTAACATAATTATTCATATTTAAGTCCAGCTTACTATTATAAATCATATTTCTCTATTATAATACTTTAATTTAATAAAAAAATAAAATTTTTTAATTTTTTTATTATTTTTGTTGGATATTGTAGTAATTAATACTTATAGATATTAAATTTAAACAAATTTCTATAATTATAAATTAAGATTAGCTTTCCCTATAAAAAAATAACTTCAGAGATTTTTTAACTCTCTGAAGCTATTTTAATTATATTTCTTCTAAAATTTTATCAAGTCCTATAAGTGCTGCACCAAGTGCTCCACATATTTGTGGTTCATCTGCTATAAATAATTTACTATTTAATTTTTCTTCTATAGCTTTAATTACTCCTTTATTTTTAGCAACTCCACCTGTCATCATATACTTTTCATGTCTTCCAACTCTTTCAACTAGTCCAACTGTTTTTGTAGCAATTGACTTATTAACTCCATGAATAATATCTTTTCTTTCTTTATTATCTGCAATTAAAGATACAACTTCTGATTCTGCAAATACTGAACAAACACTTGTTATTGTTAAATCTTCTTTATATGATAACCCTTCCTCTGACATCTTTTGTAAATCTATTTCTAATGTCTTTGCTATCATCTCTAAAAATCTGCCTGTTCCAGCTGCACATTTATCATTCATAACAAAACTCTTTACATTACCATTTTCATCAAGTCCTATAGCTTTGCTATCTTGTCCTCCAATATCAATTATAGTTCTAACTTCCGGATTAAAGAAATGTGCTCCTCTTCCATGACATGTTATTTCAGTTACATTCTCATCTACAAAAGGTATATTATATCTTCCATAACCCGTTCCAACTATAAGTGTCATATCATCTTTACTAAGTCCTGATTCTTTAAGGGCACACTCTAATGCCTTATTTGCAGAGTCCATGCTTTTTGCTCCAGTTTTTACTATTATACTACTTAAAATTTTCTTATTCTTATCTAAAATTATTACATTGGTAGAAGTTGATCCACTATCTATACCCATAACATATATTTTATCTTTATCTATTATTTTTTTCATTTTAATATTTCCTCCACTTAACTGCTCATTAAATGCTTCTATACGCGTTTTAATTTGTCCATTACTTTGATTTGTAAGATCAGTTTCAATCTTTAATACTGGAATCTCTCCCCTTTGAAGATTTATATATTCAAATGAATAGTGATCACAGAACTTAACTGTATGATATATTATCCCTTTAAGATTTGGATCTTCTGTTAATGCTCTTCTATTTGTAGTATCTTCCATTCTCATACAAGGAGTATATCCTAGTATTTCATTAGCATACCAGGCCATGGCTTCTTCTTTTTCATTAAAGTTTTTTACTTCTGTTAAATAATGCTCTCTAGAGCAAGTATGATTTACTAATTGATAATCTAAAGAATCTTCTACTTTATGTAGAAAATCTTTAGATGCTTTAGCACCAATAACTGCAATATATGGCTTCTCTGGACTTTTATTTGAATCTAAATATTTATAAAGTCCCTTATTGAATTTACTAACATCAAACTTTTCACCACTAAACTTTTCATATGCATCTATAAATTTTAGTATTTCATTTTTCAACATATTTTTAGCACAGCAATTATTTTTTCTTGGAAGATCCATCATATAAACAAATTTTATTGATGGTATTTTTTCTAATGTATCTTTAAGTCTTCTTATTGAATCACAACAATTAACTAAAAACACCTTATCAATTTTCTTTTCTGCTATGGTATCTAAAAGCGCCTTACTATATGAGCACATATTAGGATGAAGAAGAGTATCTGATTCATTGAATTGATCTATTTCACTATCTATAATTATTCCTTCTTCTGAAAATCCATCAAAAACTGCAAAAGGACTATATTTGCACATACAAGCTATCATCTTTTACTTCCTCCTCATTTCTATCAATCATTTCAAAGAAGGCTTCTAATCTTGTTTTATTTTGTCCTTCTTGACTATTTCTTCTATCTACTGCATCACCATCTATGCTAAGCATTGGAATATTATTTTTTTCAAGTAAATCCTTTAATATTAATGAACCACCACTTGATTGTTTGCATCCAAAATGGCAGAAATTAATAACTCCATCTGCATTAAGTTCTTTAGAAAGGTTTAATATATTATTAGCTCTTCTGCTATATGACCCATTAAATGAATTTAAGATTATTTTTTTAGCAATTGATCCATATGGATTATCAACATCTAATTTATGTAGATAGTCAGCATTCATATCTGATATAAGTAATTGATAATCTGCATTTGTATCTAAGAAACTCTTTATTGATTCACTGTAAAATGGTAATAAATGAACCCATAACAATCTCTTTTTCGCCTTTACATCTGGATATTTTTCTATATCTTTTGCTAAAAGTTTATAAAACTTAAGTGTATCTGCTCTTCCCATTCCTGGATGAGTTGTAAATACCTTAAACATCTCTGATGTTAATGTATTTGGGAAATACTTATTTTTTAAGCTTTCTAAATATCTTTTGTAGTAATCAATAGATTGATTTTCATTTAAGATAATCTCCTTTAATTTGCTTTCATCTAATTTTTTATGAGTATTATCTTCAATGAAAGTCACCATTTCTTTTAATTGTTCCTCAACATAATTTTCTGCATCTCTTGAGTATTCATAAGGAACATCTATTACAAACTTATCTATCTTATAAATATCTGCAAGACATCTAAATGTATTAACATTTCCATCACAAGCAGTTGAAGTTGTAATTGCAAATTTAGGTTTTTGGATTACATTACTCATAGCTGCCCCTAAAAATGTTTTATGATAAGAACAAAGACTATCAGCTACCCCAACACTTTCAGCTTTATCAATAAACATATCTTCACATCTTGTTCCTGATATATAAGATGAATACGCCTCTATAAGCTGTGGATGCATATCAAAAGCATGTAAAAACTCTGTTGGAGTAAATACATTTACAAAAGCTGTGTTCTCCGGGTCACGTAATGGTTCTAAAGTAAATTTCATACAAAGTTTAGCTAAATACCTAAGTGATTTCGGAAGATTTTTATCACCGAACAAGTTTAAATTTATGTATTCTAAATTATATCCTGCTTTAAGCATTTTTCTTACCTTATCTGGATTATCACTATTCTTTTTTAAAATATCACTATAAATTTTTATAAAGTCCATAATTTCTCCTTAATATATATTTTTTATTTTTATAAAACATTATCTATTATATATTAAATACATCTATTTCTTTTTACCATTTTGTGTACAATAATTTAACAAATTGATAAAGATAACAATTATTTTATAAATATACTTAGATATTAAAATATCTTATATAACTAAATTTAATAATTACTATAAAATTTATGTATTTCAAATAAATATCATAAAGTTGTATAGTATTCCAAAGGGTATAAATATTTGTGAAGGAGAACAAAGATGATTAATTCAGAAGATCTTATATTTAGAACATTTAGGAAGCTACCTCTCTTAAATATAAATGATTTTATTGAAGTGCAATCATTTAAGAAAGATAGAAAAATTCTTATAATAAAAAAAGAAAATTTTGTAGAAATTCATGAATTAGGCTTTAAAAAAGCTCTATATTTAAATATTAGCTTAGAAAAGCTTGAGGATCTTCTAGAAGAAATACGAATTAGAGAATTTCCTAAGTGTCAGCTTCTTAGATTTGATGTGCATCAAACTTAGTATATTTAGTACTAAAAAAAGAAAGATAGCAAATAGTATTTTGCTATCTTTCAGAGTGTCAACAAAGTCGACACTCTCTTGTCTTAATTCTAAATCTTTTAGACAACGTATTCATCAACATTTTCATTTTTTAGTTTATTATTCTTCTTGCTGCATAAAAACTCCAAATATTAGATATTTTAACCACATCTCCGGTTTGAGGTGCATGTATTATTTTACCATTGCCAATATAAATTCCAACATGTCCTGCATGCGGGAATACTAAATCTCCAACTTTTAAATCTGATCTTGATACCGCTTTACCATGACTTATTTGAGTATATGTAGTTCTACTAATGTCTATACCTAATGCATGTTTATATACGTACTGAGTAAATCCTGAACAATCAAAACCGCTAGGAGTAGTTCCACCATATACATATTTTGTTCCTAAAAACTTTTTAGCATAGTTAACTACTCTATCACCTTTATCATCTTTATCTTCACGTTTTCCACTTTCTGAAATATAATAACCATCAATAGTAGTATTAGTCATCATATGTCCATCTTTAGGACTGAAATAATGCCATTCATTATTATCTATATATTTAAGCCATCCGGTAAACATTTCTCCATCTTTATCAAAATAATATGTTTTACCATCTATAGTCTGCGTATATTTTACCATTTCACCGTTTTTATTGAAATAACTCCATTTGTTACTATCTTCATATTTAAGCCATCCTGTAAACATTTCTCCATCTTTATCAACAAAATAATATGTTTTACCATCTATAGTCTGCGTATATTTTGCTAACTCTCCATTAGCTTGCATATAATACCTTTTACCATCTTCATTTATCCAACCTGTTTTTGATGGTTGTAATACACCATTTTCATCGAAATAGCGCCATTCATTATTACTTAAAAATTTAATCCATCCTGTTAGCATTACTCCACTGCCATTAAAGTAATATGTTTTACCATCTATAGTCTGTGAATATTCTACCCTTTCACCGTCTTTATCCAGATAATATGTATTACCATCAACTTTAATAAATCCTGTTTGCATTACTCCATCTTCATTGAAATAGCGCCATTTATTATTACTTGAAAATTGAATCCATCCTGTTAGCATTACTCCACTGCCATTAAAGTAATATGTTTTACCATCTATAGCCTGCGTATATTTTACCCTTGCACCATCTTTATTCAGATAATATGTTTTACCATCAACTTTAATGAATCCTGTTTGCATTACTCCATTTTTATCAAAATAATGCCATTCATTATTATCTTCATATTTAAGCCATCCTGTAAACATTTCTCCATCTTTATCAACAAAATAATATGTTTTACCATCTATAGTCTGCGTATATTTTGCTACTTCTCCGTTAGCTTGTACATAATATTTTTTACCATCTTTAGTAATCCAGCCTGTTTTTGATTGTTGCAATACACCATTTTTAATTGTTTCAGTATTTCCTTTTTCAGCTGCATTTACTTTTTTAGTATTAGTAAGATTAATACCTACAACAAGAAAAAATATAATAATAGCAACTGTAAATTTATTTATTTTTTTCATATAATCACCTCATTTTAGATTATATTACATTTAATAATAAAAAAAGGAAATTTGTCATGCATTTAATATTTTATTTAATATTTAGATATACTTTTAATATTTTATTTAATTATTATTATTATATATAGATAGAATTTAAAACTTCCTTAAATATTACTTTTACATTTTAAGCATTAGTTATAAATAATACTTATAAGTAAATAAATAAACAATATTTCTGTTATTTAAACTATAGTTTTATAATAAAAATAGGAAATATCTGAAAGGAGATTAAAATATGAATAATACTAAAAAATCATCACAGTTGCTATCTAATACTTATATAAAATTTTTAATAACAATTGTAATCGGTTTAATAATATGGCTCATACCACCACCTACATGAGTTTCTATAACAGCTTGGCATATGCTAGCTATTTTTATTGCTACTATAGCTGGTTGCATACTAAAGCCATTCCCTATAGGATCAGTTGCAATAATAGGTCTAACAGTAACAGTTCTTACTAATACAGTTAAGTTAAATACTGCTCTTAGTGGTTTTAGTCAAAGTAGTATATGGCTTATAGTTATGGCATTTTTTATATCAAGAGGTTTTATAAAAACTGGTCTTGGATCTAGAATAGCTTATAAATTTGTAAAACATTTTGGTAAAAAAACAATAGGCCTTTGCTATTCTATAATATTTTGTGATTTAATATTAGCTCCAGCAACACCTAGTAATACAGCAAGAGCTGGAGGAATTATAACACCTATCATTGAATCCCTTGCAAAAACATTTAATTCTAATCCTAAGGATGGAACTGCAAGAAAGATTGGATCATTTCTTATGTTTTCTGAATTTCATGGGAACATAATTACTTCTGCTATGTTTATGACAGCTATGGCTGCAAATCCACTTGCTAAATCACTTGCAGCAAGCTTTGGAATTGATATAACTTGGTCTTCTTGGTTTTTAGCAGCACTTGTTCCAGGTATTATATCATTAATAGTTATCCCCATTGTTATATATAAACTTTACCCACCAGAAATTAAGTCAACTCCAAATGCCCCAAAAGTTGCAGAAAATGCTCTTCAAAATATGGGTAAAATGAAAAAAGACGAAATACTAATGGCATTAATATTTATTACAGTTCTTATTTTATGGATAGTAGGAAGTTTAATTAATATTAATCCAACCCTTACAGCATTTATAGGATTATCATTACTTCTAATATTTAAAATATTAAACTTTGATGATGTAAAATCTGAAAAAGGAGCTTGGGACGTACTAATTTGGTTTTCTGTACTTGTAATGATGGCAGATCAATTAAATAAACTTGGATTGATCTCTTACCTTAGAGATATAGTAAAAACAGATTTAACAGGTTTTTCTTGGCCTATAATATTAATTGTTTTACTTTTAGTATATTTCTATAGCCATTATATTTTTGCAAGTGCTACTGCCCATGTAAGTGCTATGTATTCAGCTTTTCTTGGTATTGCACTTGCTGAAGGTGTACCTCCAATGCTTGCAGCTTTAGCATTAGCTTTCTTTGGAAATCTATTTGCTTCAACAACTCATTATAGCAATGGACCCGCCCCTCTACTTTACAGTACTGGTTATGTTCCACAAAACAAATGGTGGAGCCTAAACTTTATTCTTGGAATAATATACTTCATCATATGGCTTGGAATTGGCTCATTATGGTGGAAAGTAATTGGATTATATTAAATTTAAAGGAGTGTTAATTATGAATATTTTAAAAGGACAAGATATTTTAAGAAATCCTTTCTTAAATAAAGGAACAGCTTTTACAGAAGAAGAAAGAGAAAAATACAATATAAAAGGATTACTTCCTAGTACTGTTAGAACAATAGAAGAACAAGAAATATTAGTTTATGAAATGACTAAGTCTATACAAGATAACCTAGATAAACATTTATTTCTTATGAATCTATACAATACAAATCGTACATTATTTTACTACACTATAGGAAAACATATTACAGAATTTCTTCCTATAATTTATACACCAACTATAGGTGATGCAGTAATAAATTACTCTAGAACTTTTGATACTCCAAAAGATGCTGTATTTTTATCTGTTGATGCCCCTGATAATATTGAATCTTCATTAAAATCAGCTTTAAAGGATCTTGAAGAGATAAAATTAATAGTTGTTACAGATGGTGAAGGTGTACTTGGTATTGGAGACTGGGGTGTTCAAGGAGTCGATATTTCAATTGGTAAACTTGCAGTATATACAGTAGCTGCTGGAGTTAATCCAAAGAATGTACTTCCAGTTGTTATTGATGCTGGTACTAATAATGAAAAACTTTTAAATGATCCTTTCTATTTAGGAAATAAACATCTTAGAATCAGAGGGGATCAATACGATGATTTTATAGATAAGTTTGTCTCTACTTCATTAAAATTATTCCCTGATACTCTTATTCACTGGGAAGATTTTGGTCGCGATAATGCTAGAAGAATACTTGAAAAGTATAGAGAAAAAATCTGTACCTTTAATGATGATATCCAAGGAACAGGTGTTATGATGGTTTCTGCTTTAAATGCTGTAGCTAAGGTAACTAATATCCCTGTGAAAGATCATAAAATATTAGTCTTTGGTGGTGGTACTGCTGGTGTTGGGGTATCTGACCAAATACTATTTGAAAAAATAAGAAGTGGTTTAACAGAGGAAGAATCTAAAAATGATTTCTACCTAGTTGATAGACAAGGTCTTCTTACAAAAGATATGGATGGACTTACAGATGGTCAAAAAAAGTATGCAAGAAAAATTGGTGAAATAAAAGAGCCTTTAACTGACCTTGCTGAAATAATTAGAACTGTAAAGCCAACAGTTTTAATTGGAACATCAGGAGTTCCTGGAGCATTTACAGAGGAAGTTGTTCGTGCTATGGCAGAAATAAATGAAAGACCAGCCATTATGCCAATTTCAAATCCAACAAGACTTTGCGAAGCTAAGGCATCAGATATAATAAAATGGTCAGATGGTAAAGCATTAGTAGTTACAGGTAGTCCTTCAGATCCTGTTGAATATAAGGGAATAACATACACTATAGGTCAAGCAAATAATGCTTTATTATATCCTGGACTTGGTCTTGGAATAATTGTGGCAAAATCTAAAACTGTTACAGATGATATGCTATCTGCAGCAGCACACGGAATAGTATCTCTTCAAGATCTTAGCGAGCCCGGTGCTCCAATACTACCACCAGTTTCAAAACTTAAAGAAGCTTCTAAATTAGTTGCTATATCTGTTGTTTCAGAAACTGTTAAAGAAGGTTTAAATAGAAAAGAAATATTAGATGCTACAGAAGCTGTTGCAAAAGAAATTTGGGATGCAAATTATTAATTATAAAATATATTGATTAAATCACATCAACTTATTTAACTTAAAAACAAAAGAGTATCGACTTTGCCGACACCCTGAGGGCATAATGAAAGATTTTATTCTTTCATTGTGACCTTTTATTTCTTCTATAAGCATATTTTTACTTTTTGTTCATTCATTCATAAAATTCTTAGTGTATTCTAATACAAAAGGAGTTGTACATATGAATCTTAGAGATCTAGAATACTTTCATTCTTTATGTAATACAAAAAGTTTTACTAAAACTGCTGAAGCACTTTACGTTTCCCAGCCATCAATTACAATGTCTCTTCATAGGCTTGAGAAAGAGTTAAATGCAAAACTTATAATACGAGACCACTCAAAAAAAGCACTTTCTTTAACTGAAGCGGGAATTGTATTTGAAAAACGTGCTCAAAATATACTCTATCAAATGAATGAAGCAAAACTTGAAATATCAAAAATAAATAGTAATAAATTAAAGCTTGGAATTCCCCCTATAATAGGTGCTTATTTCTTTCCTATTTATATAGAGGATCTATTAAAAGAAGGTTTTGCAGAGTGTATTGAGTTTGTAGAGACTGGCTCACTAGCTATGAAGGAGCTTTTGCTTACTGGAAAAGTTGATATATCATTGATTGGTTCTCTTTCTCCAATTACAGATGAGACTTTAGATTCAGTTATATTAAAAAAGGATGAATTTATGCTATGTGTAAGTAAAAAACATTCACTCTCTAAAAGTAAAAAAATTAATTTTAAAAATCTTGAGAATGAACAGTTTATAGTTCTTGGAAATTCTTATATACATAATAAAGTTTTTGAGGATTTATGCATAAAAAATGATATAGCACCTAAAAAAATATATTATACTAATGAAATACAAACAGCAAAATCTCTTATAGCATCAGGACTTGGCATTGGTATACTTATAAGCATGGCAGTTAGTAAAAGAACTGAAATTAAAGCTATTCCTCTTTTAAATCCAATAGATTTTTATATATCTCTTACAACTAAAAGAGATCATTATATGACTTCTAAGGAAAATTCTATAAGAGAACTTATAATTAATAAAAGTAAATAAATTATATTATGAAAAGTAGTAACAAATCTCTACTTTTTTTATATTATGTAGTATAAACTAAAAAAACTCACACGCTAATATAAAATAATTATTTTTATAAAGTTTATCATATAAGCTAATTACAATATCATAACTTTATAATCATCATTTTTATTTATAAACAAATTAATCTACCAGTCTTCTAATAGTCAACCTTATCATAGAAATAAATTTGTTTTTAATAACTTTTAATTATTTTTATTTAATCTGATTTAGCAGAATTTCTTTAAGTGCTTTACATCCCCCAATTTCTGTAAAGACACACTCTGTAATGATAATCAGAGAGAAATAAAAATTTATTCTTCTCCTCTAGCAAAGTATTAAAATTTAATATTAAAGAGCAGTAGTAAAACTGCTCTTTATTTTTATTATAAATAACTTTTAAAACATATAAGCATTGAAAGTATCAGAGCTACTACTGAAAATAATAATCCTACTGATAAAAATGCTATAAGTAAACTATTAAAAGTAATTACCTCTACCAACACATTATTGAAACTTATCCCAAACAAAATACAAATAGCACTAATTAATATACTTAATAAAAATATGAATCCTATCCCATCTAAAGAATTCTTAACATCAGCCCTACTAAGTGACATATGATTGCTAATTGATAAAGATATAATTATAAAAATCCAAAATTTAAAAGATACTAAATTTTCTATAGAGAATAAATACTTAAGTATAGTAAATAACTCATTTGATAACTCTTTGAAAAACTCTATGAAATTTAAGCTACTTATATATAATGAAATTTCATTTATATTAATACTTTTTACTATTTGTAAGTATGTACTCGGAAGTAGTAGTCTTAAAGTTATTATTATCACCAAAGTTCCTACAAATATTGGAGCCACCCCTATAAAGAAATTACCTATTCTTTGATATATATTCTTTGGATTAAAAGTATGCCTTACATGGCCTAATTCTCCACTTCCATCTAATTTTATAGAAAACCATTTAACTTCTGTTACTTTGTGAAAAAATAACTTACACATTATATAATGACTAAATTCATGTACAGTAGTTCCAATTATTCCTGTGAAAATTATTCCACGCCTTCCAAAAGTACCATATATTAATCCATTACTTTTCTTTTCTACTTGTCCTATTATAAGTCCAAAAGCTATTAAAATTATAGTTATTCCTATAGTAAATACTATACTTAGCTTAAGTATTTCAATAATCATATTAAATTCCTCCACTATTTATACAACATTAATTTCTATAATTATAACTCATAAAATGTTGCTTTTAAATTATAGAATCTTTCTAATCTATTAAGATATTACTATAGATAGCCATAATTTTAATTTTTATTTTACTTTAATATTAGAGGCCTTCTCTAATATTTCTTTTATATAATCAGAATCTCCTTCATCTATATTAATTATAGTTTTTCCTTTTCTAAAAAATATTTTATATTTGCATCTAGTTCCATATATAGTACTCTTATATACTATTTTCGTTATTTCATTAAACTTTTTAAATTCTGATGTATAAAGTTCAATTCCCTCTTCAAATATTTTATTCTTATATCTATATGCAGTAATAAAATAAAATGTAAATGTTAAAATTGATATAAATAAAAATGTATATAATGAAATAAATAAATTAGTGCTATATGATATCTCTATATAACCTGTATTAAGGAGTGTTAATAGTTTAATTACAATAATTGAATTTATAACTGCAAAAATAATAATTATATTATTAAATCTTTCCTCTTTATACTCATATAATATCTTTTTATCCATAATATAATTTTTGTTTTGTACCTTTAAAAAATCTTTTATAACAAATAAGGCTGCTCCTATTATATAAATTAAAACTAGAATACTATTTTTAACATATACTGAAGTATTACTTTTTTCAAATACTTCCTCTATAAAAGCTACTGCCAAAAAAATTAGTAGACATACACTTATATTAACCATTATTTTTAATATTGATTTCATTTAACCCTCCTCTACTATTGATTTAAACCTCTCATTATTTCATTATATAAATATTCAAAATTCTGTTATTTTATAATATTAATTTACTATAAATTGTATTTTTTATTATTTTTTACTTTTTAGCTGTCATTTATAAATTATTATATTTTTAATACTATAAAATATTATGAAAAGTAGTAACACTTACTCTACTTCCTGTATATTATGTATTATAACTAAAATATATAGGAGTTGATTTTATGAGATCACATTGTGATGATGATAGTCAAAGACACGTTCATGAATTTTTAGGAAGTGTAAGATTAGCTGAATTAGGATCAGATGATGTTCATAATCATCGCTTTGCTGGAGTAAGTGGACAAGCTATAAGAAAGGGAGACAGTCATGTCCATAAAATATGTACAAGAACTGACTTCTTCGACCATTTTCATTTTATAGAAGTTTGTACTGGTCCTGCAATTCCTGTTGGAGACGGCAGACATGTTCATTTTGTATATGGCGTTACAAGCTGTAATGATGGACATAGACATGAATTTATTTTTGCAACTTTAATAGAAGCACCTATTTTCGTTGAATGTTAACTTTTTTATATAAAAGAGCAGTGCAATATACTGCTCTTTATTTTGCTTTTAATTCCTAAGCTTCTAAATACTTTCATGCATTTTAATTGTTTTTTATTAACTTTAAATTTAAAATATTATTATAAAGCATTAAGGAGAGGCGTTTTATGAAAAAAATTTTAGTTACAGGAAGTAATGGCTTTTTATCTTCTAGATTTATAGAGATTTATAAAGATAAATATGAAGTAATAAAAGGATCTCATAATTTTTTAGATATTACAGATGAAAATAAAGTATTAAATTTCTTTAAAAATAATAAAATTGATATAGTCTTTCATTCTGCTGCTATTTCTGATACCGCTATTTGTGAAAAGGATCCTAGTCTTTGTGAAAAAGTAAATTTTAGAGGTACAGTTAATATAGCTAAAGGATGTAGCTTAAATAATTCTACTCTTGTATTTGCAAGTAGTGACCAAGTTTATAATGGTAATTTAGAAAAAGGACCTTATACTGAAGAAACTATTCCCTATCCAAATAATGTTTATGGTGTATCTAAACTTAAAGCTGAAAAATCAATAAAAGAAATCTTAGATTCTCACTATAATCTAAGATTAACTTGGCTATTCTCATTACCTGAGAGAAATAAAAAGACTAATAAAAATATTCTATATAATATTTTAAATAGCATAATTAAAAATGATCCTATAGCCTTTTCTCCAAATGAATTTCGTGGGATAAGCTATGCTTATGATGTTATAGAAAATTTTGAAAAATTACTTGAATCACCTTATGGAGATTACAATTTTGGAAGTGAAAATAATCTTTCAACATATGATGTAGCTCTTAAAGTTTTAGAATTTCTCAATATTAAACATAGAGAAGGCTCACTCCTTATTAAAGACTCTGAACGATTTAAAGATGAATACAGAGACCTTAGAATATCAAATGAAAAATTAAGAAATAATTCTATCTATTTTTCAACTACTGAAGAATCCATATATAAATGCTTAAAGGATTTTAACATAATATAAAAGAAAAACTCTAGAGTACTATAACTTTAGAGTTTTTCTTTTATATTTTATATATATTAATTTTGAAACTAATGCAATTCCTATAGTAAGCACTATGCATGCTATTCCACAAATCATAAAAAATTCTTCTGGTAATGCCGTAATTATAGGATCAGTTCTTTCATCAAATATCCAGTAATCATTATTAAAGAATATTTCATGGAACTTATTAAATACATAATTAAAATTAAGATAAAATCCCACTAAAAGTGATCCAAATATTATTATTGTAGTATTAAATAAGTAGCTCAGACTTCTCATTGGAAAACTAAAAACATTTATCCTATTCATTGTATAAAGCAGGATAGCTATAATACAAAATATAATAAACAAAATCTCTATTACAAAAAATATGTTTTTAACTTCAAAAAAATGATATGCTCCTTGTTCACTCATAGGAAAATTCTCAAACTTAAGACTATTATTAAAAGGATTCCTTAAGTAATTAATAACCCTTGTATAATCCTCCATAAGTGCATTTGCTGAAACTCCAGTACTCTCTTCTAATTTAAAAGCTGATATACATATTCTATATATTATAGTTGCATTTAATACAACTAATACACTAGTTACTAATGCAAATAAAAACATGTATAAAGAAAATAGTATTTCCTTTAATTTTCTCTTCATAAACCCCTCCGATTATATAGTAAATTAATCTCTATTCATTAGTTATAATAAATTAATTATATTCATCAATAAGAGGTGTCTTAAAACTTCTTATTCCCTCTTCTATTATTACATCATATAATTTCTTTTTATTACTAGGATATTTATAAGAAAATATATTTGTTGACCTTTTCCCAACTACTACCTTCTTATAATATATACTTCCATCCTCTTCCCATGATATAACATACCAATTATCAGCCATACTCTTATATTTTATATCATTTATTAAACTAACATCCTCATCATAAGTTTCCTTTAAACTTTTATTTTCAATATTATTATACCCAAATACTATTAACTCTTCTGTAGCATCATTATTTTTAAAAAGTACTCCATCATTATTAGTAGATGGCTTATCTTCCACTAGAAAGCTCGGATAATTTATAGAAAATCCATATCTTTCATTTTCATAAGTTTTATACTTTATAGTACCATCATCATTAGCATATGATATATAATAACATCCTCCAAAAACTGTCAGTAATAATATTATTATAACAAAATTTTTTATTCTTTTCATAATAATTCCTTCCACTAACTATATATATATATATATAATATAGTATGCTTTATTTTTATATAATATAGTATCTTTTATTAAGTAAAGCTAAAAAATCCCCTTTGATTTTTATTCAAAGAGGATTTTTAAAGAAGTGTTATTTATAAATGTATTTAAGTAACCTTATAATTCTAATTTTGTGATGCCCAATCTGCTGGATATGTTACATACATAAATCTTGCAAATTCTGGAACTGAGAATTGTATCTTTGAACCTTTAGGTATAAGAATTATTTCTCCTGCATCTGCTGATACTTTTCTTCCATCAATAATTACATCTAAGTGACCTTCAATAACATAATCTATTTCATCATAATTTAAAGTCCAATCAAAAGTTGTAGCTTTCATTTCCATCATTCCACAACCTAATCTTTCACTTTCTTTAAGATTAAATACATCTTTAGTATAAACTACATCATTTGGGTTTCCTGTATCTAACCTATTTGATTCATCAACCTTAACTGTTTGAAGCTTTACTGAAGTTATTCCACTTATATCTTTATGTCTTTCAAAATCTACTGAATCATTTGATCCATTAATTTTTTCTTCTATTATTTGTCTTACTAATTTCTCTAATAATGATTTGTCTAAATTATTCATATCCATATTACTTCTTCTCCTTACCCTATTTAGTAACTTCTTCTTTTGATAATACTTTATTTGCTATAAACATAGCTAATATAACAGCTGTTACCCCTCCAACTAACTTTCCAACTATCATTGGGAAAATCATATCTTGATTGAATCCTGCTGTAAATCCTAAATGATCTCCAAATACAAATGCTGCTGAAACTGCAAATGCAACATTTATAATCTTACCTCTATTATCCATGTCCTTCATCATTCCAAACATAGGAATACTGTTAGCTAAACTTGCAACCATTCCTGCTGCTGCAATTTCATTCATTCCAAGTACTTTTCCAAGTGCCATTAAAGGTTTCTTAAATACTTTTGTTATTACATATACTAGAGGGAATGCTCCTGCAAGTACTATTGCAATATCTCCAACTATTTCAATTCCTTCACTAATTGGATTCATTCCTGGAATAATTACTATTCCTGTTAATGCCTCTATAATAGCTGCAGCTAAACCTAAAGTTATAACAACTACAACCCCTTTACCAAAGTAAGTAAATCCTTTTATCATAGCTTTTTCAAATTTCATAAGTCCTAGAGCAATTATTGCTGCAAAGATTATTATTGGAACTAAGTTTTTAAGAATCATCATTGCTGGGAAGCCTGCAACTAATCCTCCAACAAAAGCTCCAACTGGTATAGTTATAACACCAGCTAATATTCCTGTAGCTAAATATTTTTGATCTCTCTTTTCAATAATTCCAAGTGCTACCGGTATAGTAAACACTATAGTAGGTCCCATCATTGCTCCTACTATTAATCCTCCAAATAAACCTGCTTCTGGGTTAGTTGCAAGTTCCATAGCAAGAGGAGCTCCACCCATATCGTTTGCAAGTATTGATCCCGCAAACATAGCAGGGTCTGCACCTAATGCATTAAAAATTGGTACAACTACTGGTCTTAATACATTTGCAAGTACAGGTGCTAAACAAATAACTCCAACCATTGCAACTGCAAGTGAACCCATAGCCATTATTCCTTCTTCAAATTGTTCACCTAACCCAAATTTATTTCCTAAACATTTATCTATAGCTCCTAAAGCCATAAAGAATACCATTATGTAAATGATAATTTCATTAATACTCATTTTGCTTTCCCCCTCAAATTATATTATGTGTCTAATAAACTCCACTTCTGGAGATGGAATAATTGAAGTTGCTACTATATCTTTAGACTCTACTTCCTCAATAGCTGTATTAATAGAATGCTCTATACTACTTAACGTACCCGATAATATATAAACTAATTTTCCACCAATTGCAAATGCCAATTGAAGCTTAACTAAGTTAACATCTCCAGATTTTAAAGCTTTATCTAATGCCTCTAATCCAGCACAAACTTTGTTTGTTTCCATAATTCCAACGGCTAAACCTTCAATATCTTTTGATTTATATCTATTTTTTAGACCATTTACTATATCATCATGAACTCTATTTAAAATAAAAGAATCAACTATATACTTTTTATCAAATTTTAACCCATAATTAACGGACTCATGAACCTCAGAAGCATCTCCGCTTATCATTATAATAAACTTCCCAGGACATATACTTTTTGCGTAAATCACATCTACATCTGCCCTCTTAACCATCTCATTAGCAATTTCTATCCCTTTGCTTATGCTTCTAAATTCAATTGACCCTATACTCTTATTCATCGTCTATATCAAGGGAATCTATTATGCCAACAATCGTCGCATCAATTGGTACATCCTTTGAACCAACTGCTTGTCTTGCTGCACCACCTTTAGTTATTAAAACTAAATCTCCATTCCCAGCTCCTACGCTATCACAAGCTACATATAACCCATTTTTCACAGTATCTTTAGATTCTAAAATTTTTACAACTAGAAACCTTTGACCACTAAGTTTTTCATCTTTTCTTGTAGCCCATAAATTTCCTACAACTCTTCCTATCTCCATAGTAGTACCTCTCTTAAATTCTTTCTACTTTTAAATGATGTATCCTTATATAATCAGATGCTAGAGGAGTTATCATTGTCTTTTTATCAACAATAATTTTCTTTGCTCCATTTATATGAGGCTTTTTTAAATCTCCTTCAGAAATAAGTTTCTTATTTCTAAGTTCTATAACTTTTTCCTCAATCTCTACATTTGATATTTCTCTCTCTTTAGTAACTTTACTATTTCTATCTAGCAGTAAAGTATCTATATCCTTTATAACATGTACACCATAACTTACCAATTCTCTTTCAAATAAAACAAATTTCTTATATAATTCTTCTGGTGCAGTATCCTTGTATCTTCTGTATTCTATACCATTCTCCATTACGTATACTTCTTTTCCAAGCATAATGGCTTTTAAGATAAATCTCTCTTCACTTGATATACTTGAACCTTGTGCTAAATTTGATAATCCTCTAAGACATAATGATGAAATTATAACTACATCATACTCTCTTATGCCCTCTTCATATGATATTATTTCATACTTAGAGCTTAACTTTGAATAATTATCTAAATTATCATCCCATAGCACAATAGCTTTTTTCTTATCTATAATCTTATCATTAATAGTTGAATTAGCTTTTTCGTTTAATTTTTTGTATACTTCTTCAACTATTGAATTAATTAAATCATCATAATTCATATATTGTCCCTCCTTTATGAGGTGTCTATTTTATTATTCTTGCAAATGTTCCTGTTTTAAATCCACATGCATTTGCTTCATCATAATCAATATGCATAAAAGTATTATACTTTTCACTTACTCTAATAACTACATCATCAAATATTAGTGGTCTTTCTCCAAAAACCTTAACTTTAACTAAATCGTTATCTTTAACTTCAAATTTTTTAGCATCTTCCTTTGACACGTGTATATGTCTCTTTGCTGCTATTAATCCTCTATCTAAATTAACTGATCCTCTCTCACTTTCAATCGTAATACCTGGAGTATCTAAAAGCTCTCCACTGATTTTAACTGGTGGTTTAACTCCTAATGATAATGCATCTGTAAGAGAAACTTCAACCTGTGATTCTGGTCTTGTAGGTCCAAGTACAACAACATTTTTAAGGCTTCCCTTAGGACCCTTAATTGTAACTCTCTCTTTACATGCAAATTGTCCTGGCTGAGATAAATCTTTTATCTTAGTAAGCTTATAATTAGCTCCAAATAATTTTTCTACATCTTTTTCAGTTAAATGAACATGTCTTCCTGAAGCTTCTACTTCTATAAATGCTTCATCTTTAACTCTCTTAACAACTTCATCTATAATGCTATTTAATAGATCTTTCATTTTTTCCTCCTGGTTACTTGTACTTATTTGTTCTAACTTTAAAGATCATAATCCAGAATGCTGATGACAATCTATTTAATCCTCTTATTATATCTTCTCTAGTAACACTGCCATATTCACCTTTAAACGCTTCAAATGCAGCAAGTTCCACTTCCCTAGTTAAGGCTCTTAAACTGTTTATTGAAACAACTACTTCACCCATTCTATAGTCTGGAAATTCATGCCCAATACCAAAGTATTTTTTAGGATTATGTGATTGAGCTCTTAATTCCTCTTCTTTAAGACCTAGAAGTGTAAAATCATTAAGATCCTCATCTAAAACCTCTGCTCTTATCATATTTCTTACAAAAATCAACATCTCTTGAAGTTCATCTACAAGCTTTGGTATGCCATTTTTTTGACATAAAATTTGACTCTCTAAAATTTTTGACTCTAGTGTATCCATCCTGCCTCTAAAAACTATTCTTTTATGGTCCTTAAATACTAGAAGGTTTCCCTTTAAATGTGTCATATGCTCAGGTTTATAATCAAGTTTTGTTCCAAACACTGTAACATACTTATATTTTTTTTCTTTAGGCTCTTCTGATTTTATTTCTTTAAATTCAACTCTTTTTTGCTCTCTATATTTAGATGAATTATTATTTTCTTCTTCATCCTTGTATTTTAAAACTATATTTTTTTCAGCTAAATAAGATTTTGCAGAAGGTGTTATTATCTGTCCTTTTTCTATGACAAATTCCTTAACCTCATTTAAATCTGCTCTTTTTAATCTGTTTCTGATTTCACTTTCCGTTAATACTGCCATATTACTAACATCTCCTATCAAAAATCTATAAAATATGCTACCTTAATTTCAGGTAGCACATCTTATAAAGATTTATTTAAACTATTCAGTAACCTTTGGTAATATAGCATCAACCTCAAAGTGTGGTCTTGGGATTACGTGAACTGATACTAATTCTCCAACTCTTTCAGCAGCAGCTGCTCCTGCATCTGTTGCAGCTTTAACTGCTCCAACGTCTCCTCTTACCATTACAGTAACTAATCCGCCACCTACTTGTTCTTTTCCTACTAATTGTACGTTTGCTGCTTTAACCATTGCGTCAGCTGCTTCAATTGCTCCTACTAATCCTTTAGTTTCTATCATTCCTAATGCGTTTGCGTTTGCCATAATAAATTCCTCCTAAATTTTCATATACTTATATTTTTTATTCTTTATTTATAAATTTTTATTGTAAGCTATTTTTGTTTTGGTAATTTAATTTAATTTAATTTAATTCTTTAAGTATTCTTTTAACTAATAAGTTTATTAATTCTTCTTTGTCATCTAAGCTAATGTTCTCAGTATTCTTTGGTGCATTTCCTCTTAAGTCATCTAACTCTAAAGTTCCTACTGCAACTCTCTTTATGTTTAGAAGATCAAGTGGTCCTATATTATTTGAAGTTGAACTTCCTCCAATTGCACCACAACCTAATGTTAATGCAGGTATTAATCCAGTGCTTGCACCAATTCCTCCAAGAGTACTTGGTGTATTTAAAACCATTCTTGATACTGGCATCTTAAGAGCAAATCTCTTAACTAATTCATCATTATTAGCATGCATACTAAATGTATGTCCAGCACCTTCATTTAATAGAATATCTCTACATATGTTTATAGCTTCTTCTAGGTTGTCCATAACATAGAATGCAAGTATTGGTGTAAGCTTTTCTCTTGAAAAAGGAACATCGTGTCCAACTCTATTTTCTCTAGCTACTAAAACTTTCGTTCCACTTGGAACTCCTTCAAGATTTGCTAAAGCACAAATTGCTTCAACGCTTTTCCCTACAATTTGAGGATTCATAGTTCCATTTGCTCTCATTATAAACTTTGAAAGTTTTTTGCTTTCTAACTCACTTAATATATGAGCTCCTTGAGAAGTTAGTTCTCTTACAACTTCAGCTTCCATTGCTCTTTCAATTACTATTGATTGTTCTGAAGCACATATTGTTCCATTATCAAAAGTCTTTGAGTCAATTATTCTTTTAATTGCAAGTCTTATATCAGCACTCTTATCTATAAATGCTGGGCCATTTCCTGGTCCTACTCCAATAGCTGGAGTTCCTGATGAGTATGCAGCTTTTACCATTGCTTCTCCACCAGTTGCAAGAATTAATGCTGTATCTTTGTGTTTCATTAATTGATCTGTAGCTTGCATTGTTAAAATTGTCATACATCCAATTGCACCTTTAGGACATCCTGCTTTAATTGCAGCTTCTGTTATAACTCTAACAGTTTCAAAGATTGCATTTTTTGCATTTGGGTGTGGTGAAAATACAATTGAGTTTCCAGCTTTAAGTGCTATCATAGCTTTATAAATTACTGTTGATGTTGGGTTTGTTGAAGGAATAAGCCCTGCAACAACTCCTACTGGAACACCAATTTCCATAACTTTCTTTTCTTTATCTTCATTGATTATTCCAACTGTCTTTGTATCTTTAAGTGATTCATATACCATCTTTGATGCAAAAACATTCTTTATAACTTTATCTTCCCATTTTCCAAAGCCTGTTTCTTCATTTGCCATTTTAGCTAGCTTTTCTGCATTTTCATATCCTGCGTCTGCAATAGCTTTAACAATTCTGTCTATTTCTTCTTGGCTCATATTACTTAGTTTCTCTTGAGCTTCTTTGGCATCCTTAATTAAAGTTCTAACTTCTTGCAGGGATAATAAATCTTTATCTAAAAGTTCCATTAATTACGCCCCTCTTCTTTGCTTAGTTTTAATAGTAACTCTATTAATTCTTCTTTTTTAAGATATTTTATTTTACTTGAAGTCTTTGCTGGTTTTAAAGTTAAGGCTAATCTTCTAAGTTCTTTAACAGTCATTTTTAATAACTCTTCTCTGTTAAACTTATTTTCTGTGTTAGCTTCTTCTTTTTTTATAGAACTAACTACTAAATCTTCTTTGCCTTCCTTTTCATCTATAACTTCTAAGTTTTTTATTTCATCTATTTCTTGGACTTTTTCAATCTCTATATCTAAGTTTTCAACTTGTATTTCTTCAATTTTTAAATTTTCTTTAATATTCTCAATCTTTATATCTGATTGTACAATTAAAGTTTCAACCTCTAATCCTTGAGTCTCTACATTGTCTACACCGTTAGATTCTTTTTTATTAATATCTAATTGATCCTTAAAAATCCTATTATTAGTATTTATTTCTTCTACTATGCTAAATACATCTTCATGAAGTCTTGAGATTACATGTGCACTTCTTAAGTTTCCACTATGCTCAATCATTGACTTACTTGATTCTACAGCAGCAGTTACAGCACTTACATCTCCTATAATCTTAACTGTTACTATTCCACCTGTAACTTTTTCAATGCCAAGTATATTGACACTTGCAGACTTTACAGCTGCATCAGCTGCAACAATAGCTTGAGTTAATCCTATTACTTCTATAAGGCCTAATGCTTTACTCATAATTTTTGCCTACTAAAATCCTAATGGATTCTCTGAAACACTTCTTACAGCTTCTGCAAATGCATCACAAGCTGCTTTACAAGCTGATTGTGATCCTGTAAGTAATGCTCCTCCAAAGTTTGTTTCTGTTGGTGGTTCAAAGAATTCACATAACTCAACATCTGCTGCCTTAAGTGCTGCATCTAATGCATACATTGCTTCAAGAGGTGGAGCAACTAGATAAGCTAATGCTTCTCCTTCTCTTATATTTGCAACCTTTGAAAGATATGAACCTGTTCTAGATACACAGTGCGCATAGTACACTATTGAATCATCATCATTTGCACTTATAAAACTTGGTCCAAATTCTATAAAATCAATAACTGCGTTAAGTCCACTTCTTACTTCTGCTGGACTTGGTCCTGCAATTATACCAATTACTTCCCCTGCAAGTTTAGTTGAAGCATTTCCTGCTCCTGCATACATTGACTTTGCATATACAACATCAACTTCAGCAGCTTTAGTAGCTTCATCTAAAGCAGTATATGTAACATCATCACAATCTGAAGTTATTAATCCAAGACTTTTATGATGTGACTCTAAATTAAGCTTTTTAGCCATTTCTGGGCTAACATTTGATATTATTTTCGTACTTAATACATTTACTTTTATTGCATCATTCTTCAAAACTTTTTCCTCCTAAATATCTATTTAAGGTCAATTCCTGAAGCTTTCTTCTCTAGCATAGTTTTAATTAATTCTGCTATATGAGCTCCTGCCTCAACTGCTGTTGTTCCACCTTCGTGAATATTTGATATAACAGTTCTCTTTGCTTCTGGCATACCTATAGTTGGCTTATATGCTATATATGCTGACATTGATTTTGCAGTTACAAGTCCTGGTCTTTCACCTACTAATAAACAAACAACATCTGCTCCAGTAACTTCTCCAACTTGATCCATAGCTCCTACTCTACAATGCTTAACAAATACTATTTCATTTGCTGGCTCAATTCCATACATCTTAAGCCCTTGTTTTATTGAAGGAATAATATCTTCTATATTTGCTTCTATAGCTGCTGAACTTAGTCCATCCCCTACCATTATTACAACCTTTTGGTTAGTTCCAACCTTCTCTTTAACTAATTTTAAAGTTTCTTCTGAGAACTTTCTTCCAAGGTCAGGTCTAGTTAAATAAGTATCTTTATCTTCACATAAAGTCTCAATTGAAAGCATATTATTCTTTTTTACAAAATCTTCTGCTACGTATGAGAATACTGAATCTTGTGCTGCTGCATGGTCAGCTCTAACTCTTAAAGCAGTTATAGTTTTGTATCTACATCCAACTCTTCCTGTTCCAAGTCTAGCTGGTGTTCTAGCTTTCATATCTAAATAAGCATCTCTATCCTTTGGGTTATTAACTAGCAGCTGCTTCTTTAAATCTATTTCAGTAATGTCATCAAGGCATCCTTCCGTATCTATAACTGTCTTAGAAACTTTATTTATAGCTTCATTTATTATGTCAGTATTACCACTTCCAACCATCTGGCTTACTAATTGCTCAACCATTAATTTTAATTCTTTTTCATTCATGGTGTTCTGATCCTCCTATCCTAATAAAACTGATGCATCTCCAGCTTTATCTGTTAATTTACCATCTTTAATAAAGCCCATATTTTGCATCCATTCATCGAATTCTTTTATTGCTGTTAATCCAAACATTTCTCTAAGTGCTGCTGTTTCATGATATCCTGTTGTTTGGTAATTAAGCATTACATCATCACCATGAGGAATTCCCATGAAGTAAGTACATCCAGCTGCTGTAAGTAATACCGCTAAATTTTCTATATCATTTTGATCAGCTTTCATATGATTTGTATAACAAGCATCACATCCCATTGGTAATCCTGAAAGTTTACCCATGAAGTGATCTTCAAGACCTGCTCTTATTACTTGCTTACCATCATAAAGATATTCAGGTCCTATAAATCCAACAACTGTATTAACTAAGAATGGCTCAAATTTCTTAGCAAATCCATAACATCTAGCTTCCATTGTAACTTGATCTATTCCATGGTGAGCTTCTGATGAAAGTTCTGATCCTTGTCCTGTTTCAAAGTACATTACATTTGGTCCTGAAGCTGTACCTTGTTTTAATGCTAATTGTCTAGCTTCTTCTATAGTAGCTGCATTAAATCCAAATGCTTCATTTCCCTTTTCTGAACCTGCTATTGATTGGAATATAAGGTCAGTTGGTGCTCCTTGTCTTATTGCTTCCATTTGTGTAGTTACGTGAGCAAGTACACAGTTTTGAGTTGGGATATTAAATTTCTCCTTTATTTCTTGGAATCTATTTAATACTTTAACAACACTTTCAACAGAGTCATCAACTGGATTTAATCCTAAAACTGCATCTCCAATACCATAAGTTAATCCTTCTAATAAAGATGCAAGTATTCCATCTGGATCATCTGTTGGATGATTTGGTTGAAGTCTTGCAGATAATGTTCCCTTTTTACCTATTGTTGTATTACAGTGTGCTGTAACTTCAATCTTTTTAGCACCACAAACTAAATCCATATTTGACATAAGCTTAGTTACAGCTGCTACCATCTCTGAAGTTAATCCTCTTGAGATTCTTCTTATATCTAGAGAAGTAGTTTTATCATCTAAAATCCATTCTCTTAAATCTGAAACTGTCCATGACTTTATTTCTTCGTAAATTTTTTCATTTACTCCATCTTGGATTATTCTTGTAACCTCATCTATTTCATAAGGTACTGCTGGATTATTTCTCAAATCTTTTAAAGTTATACTAGCTAAAACAACCTTAGCTGCAACTCTTTCTTCTGATGATTCAGCTGATAAACCAGCTAATTTATCACCAGATTTTTCTTCATTAGCCTTTGCCATTACATCGTATAAGTTCTTAAACTCATAAGTACGTCCAAATAATTTAGTTTTTAAAATCATCTGTTGTTCTCCTCTCATCCTAATTGAAAACCAAAGTTTTTATAACTACTGGTAATACTTTACCCTCAGCTATTGGCCCTCCAATATCTATATAGTCTCCATTGTCAACTTTAATGCTATCAATGCAGATTACATCCTTTTTAAAATTTAATAATGAATAAATAGTTTGTCCAAGTACCTTTGCCATGTCATTTTCAACAACAATTACAAGTGGTAACTCTCTCTCTACTAATTCTTCCATCCCTTCTATAAGTCCATTTGCATATTCTAAAACTTCCTTAAAAGAAGGACTCTTTTTTCCATCTACAGCTATTGCAACTCTTTGAATGTCATTCTCTAATTTAAACCAGTTAAGTTTTTCCCTTATTGCTTTCTTTATGGAATCTTGTCCATTTTCTTCATCTTCCTTTGAAAGCTTTAATATAGGTAAATTCTTTATTGGAAAATTATCTTCAGTAAAAGTAATAGTACTTCCACTTATTTCTGTTGTATGAGATCCTGCACCAACAACTGTAGCTCTTATTGTTTCTATAGCTTTTATTACTTTTAAGCTACTACATAATCTTGAAGTTTTAATTGCCTCTCCAAGTATTATTCCAATATCGCCAAATTTAAAATAGTCATCAATCTCTGATTCGTTATATATATAATCTGCAACTCCTCCTGAGAATGATATACATTCTATTTTTTCATTTAGAGCAATTGATTTATTTGTAACTATAAAGTTAAACAAATCTTCTTTTTCTCTAAGCCCTACACTCTCTTCTAAAAATCTAACCATTATATCTACTACAGGCTTAATATTTTCTACTGTCCCTTTTGTCCCAATCTTTAACCCTAGATTATTGTCTTTAATAATCTTTTCTATTTTAGGTGAAATATAAGTTATCTCTTTAGTTACTTTGTCTAATTTTATAAGCCTTCCACCAATATCTAAGCATCCTGTTTCTTTAACTTCTCCTCTTGTAAATAATGCAAGGTTGCTTGTTCCGCCACCAATATCAATATTTACGACTGAAGTTGAATGTTCTTTTGAATATATATGAGCTCCTGCACCTTTTCCTGCAATTATACTTTCAAGATCTGGGCCTGCTGTTGCAACAACAAAATCACCAGCAAATCCACTTAATGTATGTAATACATCATTTGCATTTTCTTTTCTTGCTGTTTCTCCTGTTATTATTACTGCACCAGTTTGTATATCTTCTTTATTTACACAGGCTTTTTTATATTCTTTTTCTACTATTTCCCTTATCTTTTCTCCGTTGATTTCATTATTAGATACTAATGGAGTAAAATAAACTTCACTTCTGTATATAACTTCTTTATCCACTATTGAAATTCTTGGAACCGAAAAGCTTGATGCTGTATTTTCAACTATTAGTTTTGAAAATATAAGTTGAGTTGTACTCGTTCCTATATCTATTCCAACACTTAACATTTCCTCTCTCATATAATCACCTCCTATTTTTATGGAACTAAAAAGGCTTAAAGTTACAGTAAATAAAATGGAATTTTTATAATTCCTATTTAATCTATCTATAACCTTAAGCCTCTTTGCTCAATTCAAACTACGTCTTCGTAATTCATAGTTATTCTTTACAATATATTTAATTGTTTAAAAATTTTATTATTGTTTTTGTACCATCATGTCCAGAGTATAATTCTATATGCCCTCCTAATACCTCTGTGATATAACTATTTATTATACCCATTCCAAGGCCTCCTAAGTTAACAGTATTTAAATCAAATCCTACTCCGTCATCTAAGATAGTTATTGTAATATTGTTATCTTCTTTATCTAAAATTATTTTAATATTTCCAGTGTCTTTACCTTTAAATGCATGCTTATATGCATTTTGTATTATTTCATTTATGGCAAGTAATAGCGCCGTTGCCTTCTCTCCATAAATTTCAAAATCCTGTCCATATATTGAAATTTTAATTCTACTATCATATTCTATTGAATTTATATTATCTATAATTGAATTTATAGACTCTTTAATACTTACTTTATTATTTTTGCATCTTGATAATAAATCATGAGTTGTAGCAATTGTTAATATTCTACCTATGCTCTCATCTAGTGTTTCTTTTGATTCATCATAAATGCAATCTCTACTTTGTCTTCTAAGTAAAGCCACTGTTGTTTGAAGATTGTTTTTTATTCTATGATGGGCTTCTCTAACTTCAACTTCTTTAAGTTCCATTTCTTTTTCTTTTCTTTTTATATATGTAATATCTTTTATTACACTAAGAACTTGAAATTCTCCCTCATTATTTATAAATGTTCTTGTTATTTTAAAGTAATAATCAGCAAATTTAATTTCTTCTATCACTTTATTTTCTTTTTTAAGCTCTTTAATTAACTCATTATATTTAATTTTAGTCAATGATAAATTATCATAACTCATATTTTTTATATCTTGAAGATATCCTAATTTTTTATATATGTCACTAGCATTTTTATTGCTAATTATTAATTTGCCTGTATTATCAAATATTAAAACAGCATCATCTAAGCTATCTGTTATAATATCATTATTCTTCATTAAATCAACAAGTTCTTCATTTGAGTTCTTTATCCTAAACTCTTCTTTTACCTCTTCACTTATATCTTTTTCTGCAATTATTACACCTATAACTTTATTATCATTTACAATAGGCTGTATCTTTTGCTTTACAATTTTATTTTCTTGAGTTACTGCTGTTATATCTTTGCAAGGAACTCCAGTTTCTAAAGTTTTTAATACACCGGGCTCATTTTCTCTTAATGCTTCTTCACCCGTCATATCCTCTAAATACATGGATTTTACAGTACTTGGTTTTGCATGAAATACTACAATTGCTTTATTTTTATCCATTGATAAAACATCTATAAACACATCTCCATCATAAAAGTCTGCCATAACACCTATTGTTTTGGACACTTCTATAATTTTTTCTATATCATTTTGTTTTAGATATGTGTTTTTTATACATAAGTCATAAATTGTATCTCTAATCTTCATAGCCTAATATTATTACCTTAGCAATCTCTGCCATCGTAGTTCTTTTATCCATGCAAAGTTTTCTAATTCTTCTATAAGCCTCGTCTTCTGATATATTAAATTCCTTTATTAATATACCTTTTGCTCTTTCAATTATTTTTCTTTCATTTAATTTATTACTTACATTATCTAAATCTTTTTTTAACTTTTCAAACTCTGAAACTTTAGATAAACACATTTCAATATTTCTTATAAAAGATTTCTCTTCTATAGGTTTAACTAAATACCCAAATGCTCCTACACTTTTAGCTTTTTCTAAATACTCATCACCTTCATGGGCAGTTAATAGTATTACTCCTCCAGCTAAATTATCCTTAGTAATTATTTTACTTGTTCTTATTCCATCTAAATTTGGCATATCTATATCCATTATTACTAGATTTGGCTTGTACTTTTTACAAACTTCTATTGCATTAAATCCATCATTTGCTTCACCTACTACATTGTAGCCTTTAGCTTCTAGGATGCTTCTTATATCCATCCTTGTAATAGGCTCATCGTCGACTATTACTATGTTTTTTTCCATTTAACCATTCACCTCAAATTAAAACGCTTTTAAATAATTACTTAATTCTTCTACTCCTACATCATCTAAAGTATCAACTTTAAAAATCCTTGAAACTCCAGCTTGTTTTATCCTATCTTCTGCAATCTCTATTCTATTTTTAGAAACTTTATTTATCTTAGTTATAATTCCTATAACATCTTTACAAAACATACTTGCAAAACCAGGAGCAAAATACCCTTCGTCTTCTGTAGAATCATATACAAGTGCTATAATATCAGCATCTGCTGCTGTTACTATTAGTGCACTATATAAATTTCTATTTTCTAAATATTCCCCTGGAGTATCAATTGAATTATCATATATTTCTACTGATTGAGTCTTTTTATATTTAATTTCTAATTCATTTAATTTTTGACAAAGAGTAGTCTTTCCACTTCCTGTTTTTCCTATAAATATAACTCTACTCATATCTTAAGTCCTCGTTATTACAGTTGATGTAAATTGTAGTAAGTTTCCTAAAACATCTAAAACTTCACTTAACGCAGATTCAACTGAACTTACATCTCCAGTAAAAACTACTGATCCACTGAATCTATCAATAAATCCTAGTGTTACTCCTGAAGCTTTAGTTGCAACATCTGCTGCTATTATTGATGCTTCACTTGGTGTTATTGTTAAAATACCAATTGCATCTTTATTATCTAAGACTAATCCAAGCTTCTTAAAAATATCATCTGTTGGATTTGCTATTATATGAGCAAGAGTAACTTGCTTACCAGGAACATATTCCTGGACAACTCTTTGCTTTTCTTCATTCCCCATACTTATACCACCTTTTATCTTAGAAATTTAAATATATTTGAATAACTTTAAATTTCTATAAAACCTTTTCATCCATTGTTCAAAAAAAGCTCCTTAAAGATAAATCCTTCATTGGATAGAGTATCTTTTAAGAAGCCCCGTTGCTTTCAATTTAAACATCACACCTTTGTGATAATTAAATTATATTGCTTAAGTAAATAGTTGTCAATATTTTTTTATATTATTTAATTTTTTGCAAAATGTCTATTATTTCTATGTCGTTTGGTGTTCTTGGATTAGTAATTGTACAAGCATCTTTAATTGCAATTTCAGCTATTTCATTTTTCACTTTTAGAACTTCATCACTCTTAATTCCGCATTCTGAAAGGGTAGTTGGCATATTCATATTTTTTTGCATTTTCTTTATCTCATTTACTAAACTCTTAACATTTCCTCTTATATTAGAATTTGATAATCCTACAATTTTTGCTAAATTTGAATACTTATTTGCAGTAATAGAATAATTTGTAGAAGTATAGCCTGAAATATTAGCATTATATTCAATTACATGAGGTAATAAAATTGCATTTGTTCTTCCATGAGGAATATGGAATTTACCTCCAAGAACATGTGCTATACTATGATTTATTCCTAAAGATGCTGCGTTAAAAGCAAGTCCTGCAAGACATGATGCATTATGCATTTTTTCTCTAGCCTCCATATCATTTCCATCTTTATATGCTCTAATTAAATATTTAAATACTAAACTTACAGCCTTCTCTGCAAGTGCATCTGAAAAATCTGTTGCATTTTTTGATACATATGCTTCAATTGCATGAGTTAAAACATCCATTCCAGTATCTGCCGTTATAAAATCTGGAGCACTTTTAACTAGTTCTGGATCTAATATTGCTGAATTAGGTAATAGTTCATCTGAAACTAATGGGTATTTTATTCCCTTCTCCTTATCTGTTATAACAGCAAAAGATGTAACCTCTGAACCAGTACCACTAGTTGTCGGTATTGCAATAAACTCTATTTCTTTAATATTTACTATCTTTTTTGAAAAATCCATAATAGCCTTTGCCGCATCAATTGCAGAACCTCCACCTAAAGCTACAATAGTATCTGGGTTAAACTTTCCTATCTTTTCTATACCACTTACAACGAGCTCTATTGGGGGATCTGGTACTATATCACTAAATACTTCATACTCTCTTCCTATTAAATTATCAGTAATTTTATTAATTGTTCCAGACTTAACCATGAATGGATCTGTTACTACAAACACTTTCTTACCTTTTATATTTTGTAGATACTCTAAAGAACCCTCACCAAAATATATATTTGTTTTAATCCCAAAGTTTTTCATTTTACATCCTCCTATACTTTTCCATATAAAAAAACAAGGAGCTCCATAGATATCTATGGAGCTCCTTTGCTCTCTTATACACTTCATTGTGTATATAAAAAATATACTCTGTTGTGTAATCATTGTCAATCTATATGTTTACTTTTTATATTGTATTTATAGTAGATATTTTTTACTTACACAATTTCCAAGTAGTGACACTTTTAGTTTCTGTCACATAGACTTATGACAGAAATTGAATGTTTATGGATATTTTATGACAGATAAAATACAAGAATAAAATTATCATTATTTTAATAAATCAATTATTTTCTTAACAAAAACTTATGTAAATACTTGTTACATTGAAATATTTTATGTAAATGATATATGTAAACATGCACATTTGAAATTTTCTCAATTTCATTTATTAAAACTTTTGTGATATTCTTTATTTCGTGCTTGAGTGGTTTTGAGCACTATATATTTTTTAATACGGAGGTTAAGTGATGAAAAAGCTTGATTGTAAACAATTAATTAAGAAACTAGTATTTTTCTTTCTTGGTGTATGGATAATTCAAATAGGTGTAGCAATATTTATAGGAACTAATATAGGTTCTGACCCATTTACAGTATTTACTCAAGGATTAGCTAAGGTTGTAGGTATAACACCTGGAATAGGTAATATGATTATTACATTTACTTTCTTAGTTATCATATTAATTTTTGCAAGACACTACATAAATATAGGTACAGTTCTTGCTATGATATCTGCTGGTCCATTTATTGATCTAATGATTAGAGTTTTTAGAGACATGCACTTTGAAAACCTAAATATCGTATTTAAAATGTTATTACTAGTTCTTAGCTGCGTAATAATCGCTATAGGTTTTTCATTACTTAAAGCTACTGAGCTTGGAGTTGCTCCAAATGATGTAATACCATTTTTATTATCAGATAAATCAAAACTTCAATATCGTGTAGTTCGTATAGCTATGGATATAACATTCTTTGTTGTTGGATATTTGCTAGGAGGAGTAATTGGTATAGGTACTGTAATCGCAGCATTACTTCAAGGACCTTTAATACAATTCTTTATGCCTAGATTAGAAAAATTTGTACATAGAGTTATATATACTGACGATCAATTAGAAGCTATGGCTAATGAAATAGCAGAATAATTTAAGATAAGCTAAAGGGTGCTAATAAGCACCCTTTTTTATTTACCCAATTTTATCTAACAGCAAATTCTTTTTCTTCATCTCTTTCCTTACCGTTATTTTTTGCTTTTACTATAATTTTCCTTATCATATCAAACGGAATAATAGTTAACGCTATACCAACTACTAATAGCCATCCCTTTAAGCTTATTGGAGTACATTTAAAGAAATCTCCTCCAACATATGTTAATCCAATTTGAACTAACACTATTATTCCCATAACTTTTAAGAAACCTTTATTTTCATTAATATTTTCTAATATATTAACGCCTTCATTTCTAACATTAAATCCATTTGCTACAGCCATGAATACAAACATTGAGAAGAATCCTGTCATAAGCTCTGCTTCACTTCCAAAATAGCTTAAGAAGAATGGTGTTTTTAAGAATATAAAGCTAACTAAAGTAACCCAGAATCCTGCAAATAAAATTTGAGTCATCATTTTTTTAGAAACAATACTTTGACTTCTTGATTTTGGTCTTTCTTCCATATACTCCTTAAGAGGTGGTTCCGCACCTAAGGCTAAGGCTCCAAGTCCATCCATTACAAGGTTTATCCATAAAATATGAGTAATTCCTAAAGGTTGTTCTATTCCTAAAAATGGTGCAATGGCACAAACAGCTACAGCTGCTACGTTTATAGTTAATTGGAATTTTATAAACTTCAATATATTATTATATATAGTTCTACCATATAGTATCGCATTTTCTATCGATTTAAAATTATCATCTAGTATAACTATATCGCCGACTTCCTTTGCTACATCTGTACCAGATCCCATAGCAAATCCAACATCCGCCCTCTTAAGCGCTGGAGCATCATTTACTCCATCACCTGTCATTCCACAGACTAAATCTAATTCTTGTGCCAATTTTACCATTCTTGATTTGTCTGTTGGCAATGCTCTTGAAATAACCTTCAAACGTGGAAGTATTTCTTTAACTTCTTCATCTGTCATACTATTTAGTTCATCTGATGTTAAAGCTATATCATTACTACTATTTATTAAACCACTATCTTTAGCTATAGCTACAGCAGTCTCTTTTCTGTCTCCAGTAATCATAACTACTTGTATACCTGCGTTTTGAACTTCTTTTATAGCTATCTTTGCTTCTGGTCTTACATCATCTCTTATTCCTACAAATCCTACAATCACCAAATCGTTTGGAAGTTCATCAGACACTAATTCACTGTCGCTACATGCAAAGGCAAGTACTCTCATTGCCTTTTCTGCTAATTGATCTATCTTTTTCTCTATCTTATCTCTACTTAGTTCTTGTATTTCTCCATTTTTGTCAACATATCTATTAGCATTAGCCAATAATTTCTCTGGTGCTCCTTTATATACAGTTGTATGTTTTAATTGAGCTGCTGAATATTTATTTTTTGAATTAAATTGTTGAGTTCCTTCTACTACTATATTAGAATACTTATCCATTTCTTCTTTTGTTAAGAAGTTTAATAAGGCTTTATCTGTTGCATTACCACCAATAACTTGATTATCCGCATCAAACATTGCTGTAGTATTCTTACCTATACATAGAGAGACTAGTTCTTTAATTGTTTTACTTTTGTTATAACTATTCTCTAAGTTACCATCAAAAAACTCTACAACTTCAAGCTTTCCTTTTGTTATTGTACCTGTCTTATCACTAAATAATATATTTAGTGATCCTGCTGTTTCAATTCCAACTGGTTTTCTAACTAATACATTTCTTTGAAGCATTTTTGCAGTATTTCTCATAAGAACTATAGCAATCATAAGAGGTAACCCCTCTGGAACTGCCATTACTATTATTACAACAGCAAGCATTATAGTTTCAAGAAAATCTTTAAGTACAAATGCAAATCCAGTATCTAAATATGCATTAATACCTCCACTTATAAGTACCTTATGAAATATTAATGCTAAAGCAATAACAACAGCTCCAATATATCCAAATTTAGATATTTTATCAGCCAAATCTGTTAATTTAACCTTTAATGGACTCTCAACATCCTCTTCAGCCATATCTTCAGCCATTGATCCCATAACAGTACTCATTCCAACCTTTTTAACTTCCATTACTCCATAACCGTTAAATACAACAGCACCTCTAAATAAAGATGATTTATCTACAAAAATATCTCCTGTAACTGCAACCTCTCCATCATATATATAATCTTTAGATACAGCAATCTTTTCACACTCTTCTGCCTCTCCATTTAAAGCTGAATTATCAATTCTTAAATCACCGCTTATTAAAATACCATCAGCTGGTATTTTATCACCAAACTCAAGAATTACTAAATCAGAAACTACTACATCATCAACTGGTATTTCTATAGCCTTACCGTCTCTATAGACTTTACAGATATCTTTTTCAGCACTACTTTTAAGTTTCCTATACTCATTATCAGATGCCATTTCTGTTTTAGCTGATATAAATGTTACTAAAAATACAGATATAACAATACCAACAAGCTCTCCCCATTCTGCATATCCCATAAAAGCCATAACTGCAAGTATTGCTGCAATTGCTAGTAACAATTTAATCATGGGATCTCCAAAGGCCTCTTTAAATTTATGAAAAAACGTCTCAGGTTCAGCTTCTACTATTATATTGCGACCATATTTATCCCTGCTTTTTTCTACCTCTTTTTTATTTAACCCACTATACAATTCTCTATACTCCTATCTTTTAATATTATATAAAATACTATGTCAATCTTTTCAGATTAACATAGTATTTCAACCCAAACCCATGTAATTATTATAATGTTATTGATATAATGCTAAAACTCCATTTAAGTCTGCTATTTTACCTTCTCCTATAGCTTTAAATTGCCATTCTCCAGCATCCCTATGAAGTTCTGCAAATATTATTGAAGTTGCTGTAGATCCATTTTCTTTTAAATTAAATCTACAGATTTCTCTCTCCCCATTATTCACATCCAATAGTCTAACATATGAATTATTAATCATTCCAAATGTTTGTCTTTTTTCTCTAGCCTTATCTATAGTAACTACAAATACAATTTTTTGTATTTCTGAACTTACGGCGCCTAAATCAATAGAGATTCTTTCATCATCTCCATCCCCAGCTCCAGTTCTATTATCTCCTCCTAATTGAATTCCTTGTCCTACTTTATTGTTGAAGAATATCACATTGGACACAGTATTAAACTTATTATTAGCATCAAGCATAAATGCAGCTATATCTAAATCAAAATCTGTTCCTCCACTTGCTATGTCCCATCCTGCTCCAAGTATTACTTTTTCAAGACCTGGATTTCTTTTTGTTAAATCTAAAACTGTATTCTTCTCTAAATTTAAAATATTTGCTGCTTGATTATTACTATTATTTAAAGGTGAATTACCACCTAAGTTACCTAAATTTATTCCCATCTATTTCACTCCTTAGTAAATTATCTATATTCTCTTTCTAAATCTTCTATTGTTATTTGTAATAGGTTTCCTAATGCTTTAAAGTTCCAATCTGATCCGTCTCTATATAACTCTGCAAATAATATTCCTGTATTATCTCCACCGTTTTCCATTAGGTTAAATCTACAAATTTCTTTTTCTCTATTATCTGCATCTAGTAATCTAACATATGAGTTTTGTACCATTCCAAAATTTTGTCTTCTTCTTTTTGCACCATATATAACTACTGAAAAAATAACCTTTGTACACTCTTGTGGAAGATTTGATAATGTAACTATTATTCTCTCATCATCACCATCACCTTCTCCAGTTAAGTTATCTCCTGTTAAATATATCCCTTGTGATTTCTTTGACCCAAAATATACTAATCCTTTTTTCTTGATTAGCTTACCATTTCCATCTAATAGTAGAGCTACTAAATCTAAATCGATATCTGCTCCTCTTCTACTAACATCCCAGCCAGCACCAACTATCACATTATTAAGAGATGGATTTCTTTTTGTTAAATCAAGAATATCATTTTTTTGAAGATTTAATATACCTTGTCCCATATTTTGAGTATTTACATTTTGAGTATTTGTATTTTCGATAGACTTATTTTCTAATTCATTTAATTTTTTCTTAAAAAGTCCAAACATATCTCACATTCTCCAATCTTATATTACATATATAAATTTAATATACCATTTAAGTCTGCTATTTTACCTTCTCCTATAGCTTTAAAATTCCATTCTCCATTATTTCTATAAAGTTCTGCAAATATTACTGAAGTTGCAGTTGAACTATTTTCTTTTAGATTAAATCTACAGATTTCTCTTTCACCATTTTTTGCATCTAATAATCTTACAAAAGAATTCTCAACCATTCCAAAAGTTTGTCTCTTGCTCATAGCTTCAAATATACTTACTACGAAAACTATTTTTTGAACTGCTGGACTTATTTGTGATAAATCAATCTGAATTCTTTCATCATCACCATCTCCAGCTCCTGTTCTATTATCTCCTTCTAAAAGGATACCTTGTCCTTGCATGTTATTAAAGAAAATAACATTTTGTTGTACATCAGTTACTTTTCCATTTGCGTTTAATAAAAATGCTGATATATCCAAATCAAAACTATTACCGGTTTCTGCTACGTCCCATCCAGCACCTAGTATTACTTGCTCAAGTCCTGGTTCCTTTTTAGTTAAATTTAAAACGTCATTTTTCTTTAAATTTAATGCTCCTACTGAATTTTGATTATTTGTCATTCCTGGATTAAAATTTCCACCTAAGTTTATAGCCATAATATCCCTCCCAAATTAGATATATAATATAAAATTTATTATTAACTACTAGTTTTATCATACATAATAACTATATTTAATAACTAATTTCATTTTAACATATAGTATCTTCATGTCAATATATTGCAATTTATAACATTTTTTATATATTAATAAATAAATATACATTATTGTAATAATTATTCGGAAATTAGACTAGTAATGTTAAAATTATATAGTGATTCTATCTACTTATAAAACAAATCCTATATCTTATAATTTAAGATATAGGATTTGTTTTGTTTTCTTACTGCTTTTAATCTGTTGATAATTTTTGATTTAAATTACTTATTTATACAGTATTTGTAACTTTTTCTATTTTAAGAACTCCTCCAAAATAAATTTTTATTCTCTATTTTCTATTATCTTAGCTACCAATTTGCACAAATCAGCTTAAACTTTTTCAGCTGTTTATACAACTCTTTCGTGTGAATGTTTTTGTATTCCTACCGCCATGTTTGTAATACATACTATTATAAGTACATCTATCCCTAAATAATTAGTTGATGTCAATTGGAGAAATGTATCAATATTTTTTGAAGTTATAAAGCATACTATGTTAATAAACCTTGCAGCAGACTTATATAAGTAAATCAATTTAAAATATAATATCAATAATTATAGATACAAAAAAGAGTAAGGTATCTCTTATATAACTTACCTTACTCTTAAAGCTTATATATTCTATAATTTAGATTCCTTTTATATGAATTATAGTTTTATAGTCTTTTTCATATCTTGCTTAATACTTTCAAGTTTTACAACATTTTGGCCTCTTTGTTGCTTATTTGCTTCTTGAATCGCTCTTGTTTCTTCAATACCTTTCATAATAGTATTGTAAGACTTTTCAAGAGTTTCTATACTGATTGAGCTTGTAGATGCCATCCTTGCAATATTAGCTGACTGAGTAGCTGTATTTGCAGCATTTCTTTGTATAAGCTCATTTGTTTTATCATCTAATTGTTTAATTGACTTAGCTTGTATTTCTTGTCTTTTTAATATTATAGCTTGAGCTAAACATTGCTTAAATATAGGTAATGTTATGATAAATGATGAATTTATTTTTCTCATTAAGTTAAAGTTTGACATTTGAATATTTTGAATCATAGGTACAGCCTGTATTGCAACATTTTCAGCTATTCTTAAATCATACACACGTTGATCTAACATTTCCTTTGCTGTCTCAAGCTTTTGTACCATCATTTGTTTTTCTTCTTGATTTATTTGATTATTATATTCATATTGATTTATATATAAATTAATTTCTTCTATTGCCATTTCACCAGCAACTATATACTTTTCTAGTAATTGATAAAACTCTATGTTTCCGTCATATAATCTTTTAAGCTTATTATTAGACTCTCTTATTTCAGATTCATATCTCTTTAACAACACATATACTTTTTCAACTTCCAATCCCATAGTGTCATATTTTTGGAAAAGTTTAGCTACACTTGTCTGAGCTGCTTTAAATATCTTTCCAATAAAAGATGGTTCCTTTATATCTTCAAGTTCTTTCACATCAAACTTGTCCATTATCTTTGTTAAATGAACTAGCATCTCACTAACTTCTTCTGATTTAACTTCTTTCATAGAACTTAAAAGCTCATCTGAAATTTTTGATATATTCGAACTAGCTTGTTGGCCAAATTGAATTATTGAATTAGGATTAGCTATTTCAACTTCACTTGTCAAGGCTTGTACTTCTGACAATTGTCTTAATCTACTCTTATACGCTTCTGCATTTTCCATAATATTAGCTTCTTGAGTTGTTTGCTGATGGCCATACCCATTCATCATACCTTGATTGTCCATCATATTTTGATTACCCATCATGTTTTGATTACCCATCATGTTTTGATTGCCCATCATATTTTGGTTACCCATCATATTTTGGTTACCCATCATGTTTTGATTATTCATCATATTTTGATTATTCATCATGTTTTGATTATTCATCATGTTTTGGTTATCCATCATATTTTGATTATTCATCATGTTTTGCTTATCCATCATATTTTGATTATTCATCATGTTTTGGTTATCCATCATATTTTGATTACCCATCATATCTTGGTTATTTATCATATCTTCATTGCCCATCATATTCATATCATTATCATTCATTCTTCTCAATTCTCCTTAAATATTTATTTAAACAATCTAGAAAAAATACTGTTATTTACAGGTTCAAGCTTTTTATATTTTGATTTGTAATTCATTTCTTCTAATCTAATTATATTTACTCTATCTTTTCTTATAATTTTACATATATTATATAGTCCTGATGGATTGAAGATTACTATATCGATTCCTACAATATGTAAATATGCAAGTAATCTTGTTATATCATCATTAATTTCATCTTCTCCATTTAAGTATATAACTATCTTTGGAATATTTGATGTAAAATCAAAGTTATCAATTAATCTAACAATATTTTTATTTAAAGAAATTACTAAAACCAATAATTTCAAAATTGTATTTTTATCTAGTGGTTCTACAAACAATGTTTTATCTAATAGTACCTCATTAAATTTATTTAAAAGTAGATCCTGAACTTCTATACTATATTTAGAAAATTTATATATTGGAAGCTTCTTTATCTCTTCAATATCAAATGTTCCATCACTTAATTGACAGAACATTAGTTGAAACATATCATCTGTAACTTCTACATCTTCTGATATATCTCCATTATTAAAAAATAAGGTGTTTGTAGAATCTGTACAGTGCTTTACTAATTTATAATATTTATCTTTATCTAAATATTCCCCATCAAACTTTTGGAAAAAACATGGAACTTTAACCGTTTCAGTTGATGTCTTAAATCCTTCTCTTAATTTTGCTGGTTCATTCCAATATATAAATATATCTTCATCTATTCCATTTAATAATACACTTTTTGTATATTTCCCTCTAAATTGCCAAGGGACATACATTCCTGTATTAGTAAACAATTCTTCTCTTACATCTCTTTGAAGCTTTTTAGTTAAAGTCTCATTATTTTCTATTACTCTTCCCATTGAAGTTCTTTCACTAAAACTTTTAACATCTAGTATGTTCATTTTCTTAATTTCTGTGCTAAGCTTATCTGTATCAATTCCTTCAAAATATTCTTCTTTTAACGGATTAATATAGATTACATCAAAATTCATTAAATATAAAATCATTAAAAAATATACTTCGTGTCTTTCTATATTCCCATAAAAAATACACTTTGGATTTATGTCATCATTAAAATTAATTTCTCTTAAATAGGAATATGCCCAAACAATCAACTTTGTAATGAAATTATTTCTTACATTATCACTAAAGAAATTTTCATTTTTAACTGAAAGTGGAATAACATAGTCCATAGCTCTTAAAAATATATTATTAACCTGACTATCATTAAATATAATAATATCCTCATTGGCCATGTTATATATATTCATAGAAGATAACTCATTATATATATACTCAATAAGTTCCATCTCTCCATTTAAAGGAATTCCATTATCAAAAATTAATTTTCTATCAGAAATTTCATCACACTTCACTTCAATAGTTTTTAACAAATTATCATAGTTTTCAGTATCCTCTACCCCTATAAATCTATAAAAATATGGTCTGAATTCACCATTATTTCTTCTATCATATTTGCTTCTAAACATAGAGTGAATTATAGTCTGTAAATTTATAGTCATTATGATCACTCCTCCCATGCACAATTATATTTTATAACAGTATATCCAATAATATCAATATTTTATTCCTTAATTTACATATGACTTTCTAATATATCTAAAATATCTTCTGTAGAATATATACCATCTTTCTCTGTAATTATGGCATCATCATGTTTAAATATACTATGCTTTGGGAGAATACATATGCCTCTCCTTGTGAATTCAATATCAACCTCACTATCTCCAGCTGTAAATACATTATTTATATCAAACTTTTCTATAACATAATCAACAGCATGTATCTTATCTATTTTCTCATGTATTATAAAAATCTTAACTCCTATTTGCATTACTTTATAAGGTGATTTAAAGTATTTAATCAAAATACTCGCACCTTCTTTAGCATCAATAACAGTTTCACATTTTACCGTAATATAAAAATCTTCTATATTTCTAATTTCTGTATTTTTTATGTTTAAACTTCTGATAAGTTCTATACTATCTTCTACCTCTTCTTTTTTAACTAAACTTTTCATTTTTAAGTCCCACTCATAGTCTAGTACTCCATTCCTATATATCTGTGCTCCATTTGTACATATAATAAGTTTAGGATTATATTCTTTTATAAAATTGATTCTTAAGGTCTGATCTATATTTCTCATAGTGCAAGGTATAAATTCAATAATATTTTCTTTTAGCATATTTTGAAGTTTATTGTAACTTTTTTCTGTCATATAGGTTATTTCTCTATCCCCTATATGTTCAACACATTTAAAGCCTTTATTCTTTGAATGTACTATAGTTCTATCTAAGTCTGTTATAAAATTTATTTTTCCCATATCTTTGCATTCCCCTTTTAATTTATTATTTTATAATAGCAATACATTCATAATGGGTTTTATCATATTTTAAAACTTTAACATCCTTTTCTTTTGAAAGCTGAATTATATGCTTTACATCTTTCTCTTCTATGTCCTTTATTAATATACACCTAACCTGTCTTCTTAAAAGAGCTCTAGATGCTTCTCCGATACTAAGCTTTATCTTATTTATATCCGATACATCAAACTCTTCTCTTACATCTTGTACAATTTTTTCTGCTGTTTTCTCTCTTTTATATTTTGCCATATCATAATCTTCTATTTTAAAGCATTCTTCAATTTTCTTTATAAATTCATTTGAGAAATCATACTCTTCTAAATAATCCAGATATTTAGCTCCATGAAAATCATCCTCATTAATATATTTATCATTATGAATAGTTCTACTTATAAGTCCACTCACAGTAGAATTTAAGCAACAATTTGGAATCGCTATATCTTCTCTAGTTCCACATACTGTACATAGCATAGCAGGGTCAGCTATAGCAGCTAGTCCACTTGAAACATTTTCTCCAAACTCTCTATTAAATAACTTTATCGATTTATCTAACTCCTTAGTTATTGATCCCTTTCCAGTCCATCCATCAACAAATTGTATTAATCCACCTTTATGCTCTTTTAATATAAATTTCAAAGCATTAAAATCTATTCCCTTACCTCTAATTATAGATATACTATAGTGTGGTATATCTATATTGTATTTAAATTTAATGTACTTTTTAATAAGTATTCCAAAAGGTGTTCCTGCTCTTGCAAGAGATACTATTACTAACTTCTCACCCTTTTCTTTAAATATAGTATCTGAAATTATTTCTACATATTTTGCTATTTCTTCTTTTTTATCTTCTAGAAGACTTAAAAATATCTCTATCATTTCTTTGCTTGGTATACTTTCCTTCGAAATAAATTCTGAATAATTTATTCCACTATTTATAAGCTTCTCTTTCTCTTCAACTGTAATCTCATTTATCTCTTTAGATAAATCTTTTAAAAGAAATACTACATCTTCCTTATAGCTACTCTTAACTAATTTCATAGCTGCCTCCCAATCTATATTTTATATATAAGTATATTTGATGTTAATTTCATATTTAAATCATTTTCTGTAATAAGAATAACCTTATCATATCTCTTTTCAATGTCTTCTTTATTGTACATATAATACTTAATACCAGAATCATAAAATACATGTGTAGTCTTTATTGGGTATTCATCTATATTCTCACAAAATATAGGACTTCTTGTAGTAGATTTAAAATAAGTATCATTTTTTAAATATGATGCAATCTTACTAGGTATATAAATATTTTCTCCATGTCCTAGAATTAATATTTTATCACTATCTTCTATATCATCTTCAATCATCTTAGCTATGCTTTCACATTTTTTATCTAAAAGCATAATATCTTTTTGATTTACTCCAAACCTTCCACTATCTTTATAGTAATCCACATTTTCAGCCTCACTTTTAATCTGAATTCTATCCAATACATTAAGGTTATTTACTGATGTTTTTTCCTCTATTTCATTATCTATGTAATTGTAAAATACACTATTGTCATTTATACTTATATTTCCACTTATAAGCGATAATACTTCTATATCTATTCCTTTTTCAAGAGCTAAAGAATTCATTAATTCTTTATTTATTGAACTTCTCCAATCTAATATACTAAGTATTGTGTATTTCTTTATTGAAGTTACATTAGATAATTCTCTTATAATATTGATCATTGATTTCCCAGTTGTTATCTCATCATCAACTAATATCATTCTATCTTTATTAATTACATCTTCTTTTGATATTGGAAAACACTTATGCATAGTTGCATGAGAATGCTCTTCTTCAAAATTAACAAGAGACTTAATTCCTGTTATATTCTCTCTAGTTGTTGTTAAATAATAAGAATCTTCTATTGATGAAGCAACTGCCATACCAAGGCCTGTTGCAGTTTCTGCAAATCCTAGTACACAGACTTTCTCACCTCTAGTATTAAAAGTGAATTTATCAATTACATCTTTAATATGCTCATCAATATAATTAGTAGATTTTATATATGCTAATATATCTTTTAAATCTTCTAATTCTTCACTAGATGGCTTGTACGTAAGAGAGGCAAGAAGAATTCCTATTGCCTTGCATACGTCTGCTTTTACTTCAATATGTTTTCCAAGTACCTTGCTAATAAACAGAAAATTTCTAAGCTTATTATTTATTCTTTTACCCATAATTATTAGATCATCTAAATTAATGTCATAAACATTTTTATCTATATTTATATCTATACTCATAATACTCCTATACCATCTCTTTCTTTAATAAATCATAATTACATATACCTTCATTTAATACTCCAAAAGCTTCTGACCTAAGAATTACTTTTCTTGCCCAATTTAAATGAGGTAAAACTTCATTCATTTTATTATTATTTTCCCCTTTAAAAACTCCACCCACTTCAGAATTTTCTATTATGTTTGTTGCATCAATATATTCTTCATAAGTTACAACATACATTGAGTTTACATATTTCACTTGTGCTGGATGTATAACTGTTTTTCCTAAGAATCCATTTACTTTATCAAGTTCAATTTCTTTTAGTAAGCCTTGTACCTCTTTTGAATTTATATCTTTTGAAAAATACTCAAATACTGGAGCTGAAATAATATAATTATCAGTGTTTCTTGTAAAAAAGTTTAAAATATCAGTTAAACAATCAGAAACTACCATTAAATCATATATCGATGTACTTACAGTTCTTCTTAAAGAAAATTTAGAAGAAAAATCTGTTCCTCCAACTCTTATATTTAATATTAAATTCTTATATGGCTCCAATAATGACCTAATTTTATCTAATTCTAAATACCTAAATTCCTTATATATAACCTTTTCATCTTCAATTATAGGCATTCCATATAATACTGTTTCATATTTATCATTTAATTTTTTTAAATGGAAAAGATATTCCTCTCCATTGTTTGAGTTAAACTTTGGAAATATAAATCCTGCCAAAATATTAGTATGATCTTTTGTTAGGCTACTTGAAAATTTATTGAATTGATCTATACCTCTTACTCTTAAAAATATTAAAGGTAAATCTTCATCATTTAAATCTCCTTCTTTCAAAAGCTTGCATATATCACCGAATAACTTTAATACATTCTCTTCTGCAAAATTAACTTCACTTTCCTTAGTTGCATCCTCAAAACAAAGAGTTATACATCCTATATTTTTAAATTCTTTATTCTTTATTTTTTCCAAAATATTTTTTGTAGCGCTCATATACATATTCGCCCCTAAACAATACTTTAAAACTTCTTTATCTATATATTTATTAAAATTTCCTGGTTCTTTGTAGAATATGCCCTTTAAAACCTCATTAAAATACTTCACTTAATCCAGCCTTCTTTCATATAAATGATAAAATACAAAGTCGATCTATAGAATAAATTATATAGACCGACTCTCTTTATTTACATATACTTCTTAATTTAATGTCCCTTTACTCATCTCTGTCTAGTATAGATTTTATCTTTTCATTTTTTTCATCATATGATATTATTTTGATTTCATATTGTTTCTCTATATTTTTTATTTCATCAAAATATATAACTTTATTTTCATGAACTTTCAATTTTTTAAGGTATTCATCTTTATTTATTATATCCATAGCAAGAGCTTTATCTAATTTTTCCTTCTCGCTCTCAAACTGTTCTTTTACTTTTTTCTTTTCTTGAAGGATTAGTTTATCATTTAATTCTTTTGATGCTTCTACTACTTTAGCCTTAAGCTCTTCTCTTTTAGCTATTTTTGAATCCAAAGTATTTAAAACATCGTCAACATTAAATGTCCCAATTTCATTATTTAAATTTTTATGTTCTACAAATCTTTCCCCAATCTCTGCATAAACTGATTTTATCTCTAGATTTAAACACTTTATTTCTTTTTCCATAATATTTATCTTATCTTGCTCTCTAGTAGTAACTGCAATAGTATTAGCTAAGTCTGATACATTTTTCCCTATAGATTCAGTCATATTTTTAATATTTTTAAATAACATCTCTCATACCTCCAATTATATAAAGTCTAAATACCCACTTTATTTAGTATCAATTTTACCATAATATATACACTAAGTATATATTATCCTTTTATGATTATTATTAACTTAAACAAGTAAAGCAAAAAAAGTGAGATTATAATATTCAAAAATTTATCATAATCTCACTTTTTAACTTTATTTTCTATTTATTATGTAATATTAAATTAAAGTAACTATAATACCTTGAATTAAGCCTATAATTCCCCCTAAGAAAAAACCTAATATTTCTATATGCTTTAACTCTTTTTTAGCAACACTTATTATAATTCTTTCAAGTTCTAAAAGATCTAATTCATTTACCTTCTCTTCTACTATTTTTTCTATGTCTATTCTTTCCTTAACCTTTATAAGCATCTTTTCTTCTAATTCTTCTAAAGCACCATCTACTTCTTCATTTATAATTTTATCTACTGGACCTTGTACCATCATTCTAAAAGGCGCAGGTATAAAATCCATTTTTTCATTTACTAAATTTCTTATTTTATCTTTTATATAGTTATTTAAGTCTTCTTTATCATTCTCATTTATAGATGAATTAATTATATCATCTACTGATAATAATTCATTTGAAACAACTTCTCCAATATTCTTTGCTATTTCTTTTTTTCTTTTTGGTATAAGTCCTATTATTTCTATATTTAGTATTGGTATTTTTATTGGATTTATTGGTCTAAACATTAGCTTTATAGCTAAAACATTTGTAATCCATCCTATAATTCCCCCAACTAAAGCTAGTACAATTATTAAAACTACTGTATTCATTTGTAATTCCTCCTAATAAAATTTCACATTATATAGATTACAATAATCTTAAAAATTAGTCTACTAACAATTTAATTAATATAAATATTTAAAAAGTTATAAAACTCTATCACTTTTTCATCAATATTAAATTTAAATCATATATTTAATTAACTTTTTACTATATTTGTCTTTAAATGAAATATTTTAATTATTTATGTTATAATATAGCTATATCATATCGAAGGAGGCGTATGTAAATGGTGGAATTTAGCGTTCAAGTGCTATAGCAGTTCACTAAACAGTTTACTAAATATCGATATAAATATTAAAACTCTTAAGCTGCTTATACCTTGATAAAATCACTTATTATTTATAAAAGAAAAGAGGAATTTATTATGAAAGAAAAAGCATTTAAGATAAGTAAAAGAACGTCAAATGAAAAAACAAACAAATTAAGAAGAGATGGATATGTACCATGTATTGTTTATGGAGAATCTTTAACTGATACTATTCCAGTAAAAATTCCATTTACTACTCTTTTAAGATTGTTCAAAGAAAATACTAGAGGCTCAATTATTCCTTTAGATATTGATGGAGAAATTAAAAATTGTGTAGTAAAAGACATACAAAAAAGTAATCTTGGAGAAGTTATTCATGTTGACTTCCAGTCTGTAGAACATAATGAAATTGTTAAAATGAAAATTCCAGTTAATTTCTTAGGTGAGGAAAGTCTAGAAAGTAAAAATTTAATATTTGAAATATGTACTCCAGACTTAGAATTCCATGGAAATGTAGAAAAAATACCAGAGCTAATTGAATATGATATTTCTGGTTTAAATTTTGAAGATAAAGTATTTGCTAAAGATATTTGTATCCCATCAGGTGTAGAATTAGTAACTGATCCAGATACAATTTTAGCTGTTGTAAATGCTTAATATATTGAAGGAGCATGCACATAGGGTATAATTCGCCTTATGTACATGCTCCTTACTTTATCTTTTTAAGTCTAATTATTATATATTATTAGTAAATTTTCTACATCAACTTTATTTTTCTCTACTTTATTCATAATTTCAAATCTACTTAATATCTTTTCATTTTTTATTTTATTAAAAAATTCATGAAACTCTTCATTTCCTCTATTTATTATTAATAAATTCTTTCTACATCTTGTAATTGCAGTATATATAAGTTCTGTATTTTTATCCTCTCTATCTATTATAAGAACTAGATTATCTATTTCCCAGCCTTTAAAACTTTCAGTTGTACACATTTTAATTTCTTCCCCTTGTGTAAAGAAATTAAATCGTCTACTCTCTCTTAAAAGTTCTAGTTTTTCCTTACTATTTCTAAGGGATGAAACATAAATAAACTCTTCTTTAGTTTCAAACATTCTCTCTACCTTTATGAAATATTTTTTTCTTGCATAATACTCCATTTCTCTAAGTTCATCTATAGAGTCTCCAATAATACAGGTATCATTATAATTTATTTTCTTGCTATCAAAAAATTTCTTACTAATATCAAATACATTTAAATAATCTAATTTAATATTATACATATATCTTACTTCATCTTCATTTATTGCAAGTCCTATTTGTTCCTCAATCTCAATATTATCTAATTCATATTTATTTAAAAAGAATTCTTTTTGAAACTCCCTAAGTAAATTTGCTATATTAGTTGATACCCTATATGATTTTGTAAGTTCATTCCATCTTCCCTTTATATTTGTTATAACTCTTTTTTTATCATCTAAAGCTCTATTATATATATTCTGTTTTTCATCTCCAAATATCACATATTCTCCATCTTCTTTTAAAAATACATCTTTTAATAAGTCTAGCCACTCCCTTTTAAAGTCTTGAACTCCATCTATAAATATTGCATCATACTTATCTTCCTTTGATATAACTTCGTTAAATAATCTATAAGTCTCATCATTTATAATATTTTCTAAATTTCTCTTTATTTCTATTCCACATTCATAAGCTTTTTGTTTAATAAACATATTAAAGTGTACTATATCAAAAACATTCCAGTAAAAATTTTCTCTTACTTCTCCAATTTTATCTTTAATATAATTTCTTAATGTCATATTATAACTTAATATAAGTATTCTACATTTTCCTTTTTTTCTTATTACTGCTCCAACTGCCCTATTTGCAAGTAATACTGTTTTTCCACTACCAGCTATACCTTTTATTTTTATATTTGCTCCTTTTTTGCTTCTCATTAAATTTCTTTTCTTTTTTTCTAATATGCTAAATTTACCCTCTTCTCCTCCATGATACTTAACTCTAAATCTATCAAAACACTGTTCATATAACTTATCATCAAATAATTTATTTTCTATAAGACTACTTTTTATATCCTCTACAATATTAGAGTCTACTCCCCATATCTTAATAGACCTCATCTCTTTTGTATTATTGCTAAATTTAAGTTTTATTTCTTCTTCTGTTGAGTTGTGAAAGTACACAGCCGTTTTACCAAATTACTATAATTAGCATCAATTAAGGATTTCTTAGTTAGTTCTTCTATATGATAGTTATACAAATTTTCCTTGTAGCCCATAACCTTTTCAAAAGGTGTTATAAGAGGAATCTCACTTTTATCTTTTGATATTATAACTCCATATGCTCCTGCATACCCACCATTTACATATACATATTCATCAAGATTGAATTCTTTAACTTCTATTATAATAATTCCTGATCCTTTTTTTAATATAACAACTGATGGTCTATCTCCATTTATATTAGGTTTAAAAAATATATAAAAACTTTCATCTAAATTATCTCTTAAATATTCTGCTAAGCCCATTTCTCCATCCTTAGGAATTAATGCAATTTCATCTATATTTTTTTGATATAAAATTGACATATAAAATTTCCCCCATACCATATCTTACAAATAATTATATTATTATATAACTTCTACTCTTTACTCCAATTTCCTTCTTTATTTAGAAAATTTTGTAAATAATTATATAAAAAAACACCTTAAGAAGAAGTATTCAAAAGAACTCTTCTTCTTAAGGCAATATATATCCTATGATAATCGATCTAAATCAGCTTCATTTTCCTTTATTATTTCTATAAAAACTTTTGCTATTTCTGGATCGAATTGAATTCCACTAAATGCTGTTATCTCTTCAATTCCTTGCAAATAAGTTTTTCTCTTATTATAAGGTCTATTAGAAGTCATAGCATCAAAACAGTCTACCACAGTTAATATTCTTGCAAGATAAGGTATTTCTTCCCCTTTCAAACCACAAGGATATCCTGTTCCATTATATTTTTCATGATGATGAAGAATAATTGGAGCAACATTTCTAAGAGACTTAACTGGCTTTATTATTTCAACCCCACTTTGTGGATGCTCTTTCAACATACTCCACTCTTCATTTGTTAGTGTCATTTTTTTTATTAAAATATCTTTTGAAATGTTTATTTTACCTATATCATGCATGTAAGCTCCATATACTAATGTTCTCATATCCTCTTCATTAAGACCAAGCCTTTCCCCAAGAAGCCTACTATAAAATACTACTCTTTCTGAATGGCCATAAGTATATCTATCTTTAGCATTAATTACACTTATTAATGCCTTTATTGATGTAACTAATTCTCCTTCACTCTCATCTATATCATCTTTTAATTCATCTAAGACTGAAGTATAACTTTCAACTCTATTTTTATTAAAGAATTTTGCTCTATATAAGGCATCATCTGCACTTTTTACTAATTCCACATCACTCTTCACTTTATCTGGAAATACCGAAATACCTATTGATACAGTTAAATTTCCATTAGGCTGATTTTCTTGACCCTCAAAATATGTGCTCTCTATATTGCTACGTATATGTTCTGCTATATCTGTAGCTTCATTTTCATCTGTGTTAGGTAAAATTATGGAGAATTCTTCTCCACCATATCTAGCAACAATATCACTCTCTCTTGTTGCTTCCTTTAGCATATCTCCAATCTTCCTAAGCACTTTGTCTCCTTCTTGGTGACCATATAAATCATTATATTGTTTAAAATAATCTATATCTATAAATATCATAGAGACTTTACTATTTTCATTTTTTGCTTTATCTATTTCGTTGGTTAAAGTTTCATGAAAATATCTATGATTGTAAACTCCAGTTAAACCATCTTCATTAGCTAAACTTTTAAGATTATCAATGTGCTCTCTTTCTATCTTAACATAAAAACCAAGTGGCCATGCTGTAAGCATAAATATCGCAGACAATACTAGATCATTCTCAAAATATACATTAACATTACTACCAGGCATGCATAATAAATCCATAGCTAATATAATAATTGATGAAATTATTGAAACTACAATCCCATGCTTCATACCTGATTGAATAGTAGTTGTTGTAATTATAAATAAGAATATAATTTTATATTCACTAGTGTTTGCACCGGAAATTACTATTGCTAAAGTAAATATTAAAATAAATATAACAGTCTCAAATATTTGAATAACATTTAGACGTCTATTAATCATCTTATAAGATGTAGAAAATGACCATAATATATATATAAATAGTAGTAAAAATGTTAAAAACCCAGCTCCAATAACACTATATTCTGTATATATAGTTTCTCTAAATTTGTTTTCTTTAAAAAAGCATTGGAGAAGTATCATTCCCGTAAATAATAAAGATGCTAATTTAACTATTGCTACTATATCATTTATTTGTTTGTATTTATTACTTTCTATATCACTCATTTTGTTTATCCTCATATTTAAAAAGATCGGAATCTCCGATCTTTTTTTTCTATTCTTCTCTTAAGCTCTTTGGCTCTTCTGGTTGATAAAAGTTCCACATACAAGCTGATGTAGCTAATGCTCCAGCAAATACAGTTGCAAGTGTAGCAATCCCCATTAATAGTTTACTGTTAATTTTTTTCATCACTATTACCTCCTAGTTGTAAATATATTTATTCTATTAAAAACAAAATCTAATTTACCTAATACTATATGTCCTAATTTAGTTAGAGAAAATACTTGCCATACTACACCTGCATAAATACACATACAATATAAAAGTAATTTTCTTGATTCTAAATCTTTATATAAAAATAATAAAATTATAACTATTATTAAGTATATAGTTAAGATTATTATAGATTTTCTTTTTAATCTTTGTCTTCTCTCTAGTTTTTTTATAGGTTTATTGTCACTATCTACAGGAGCCAATTTATATATTAAATAATATGAAATACAAAAAACTATTACTCCAAACAATGCTACTCCGTTAAAATCAACTAAAGTTCTAGATATCAATAAAGGTATAATAATACATATTAATGTCCCAATAACAGTGCATGTATTTGGTGTACTAGCATGTACCCCCCCCGAATATTTTCTTAAAATACTTATAGTAAAGGACATTATAAGAGCTTTAAATAGTATATTAAATATTATTCCAAAAATTATTACTAAAAGTATAGATATTCCTATTTGAAGCATACCAAAAATTCCATAAGCAATTACTGCTCTCTTCTCTTCATCGCCATTTACCTCTTTTACTATTTTATCCGCTAGTTTATTTGATATACTTTCTACATTAAACACTTTTAATCCCTTTTCTGTTAAATTTATATAGTAATAATATTATTGCAAATATCATTAAAGATGGTAATCCATATACCGTTTTCAAAATAGGGTTTGCAAATATTCTCTCTATTTCACTTCCATGTGTTAACTGAATTAATCCCATATTTATTCCTTCACAAATAAACATTAAAATAGCTGTAAGTATACAGGATCTTATTGAGCCTATTATACTTAGTTTAACTACCACGGTTGTAATAATAACAAGTATAATTATATTAAGTATTGTATGTATTCCATAGCTAATAGGTAACATTCTTACTAAAAATGTAGCCACAGATAAAATCAAGCTAGAAATTATAAATTTTTTAATTTCAATTTTAGTGCTAGAAAATATACATACAGCAAAAATAAATAATACTGCTTCTGGAATACCTCTAACTATAAACTCAAAAAAAGATAAATGTAATGTCATTGTGTTACCTCCAAAGATGTCTTATAAACTAAAGATTTATTAATACTCTTTATAACATTAAATATTATTATAAAAACATAGAATCTTATAAATATATCACCAATACTTAAAATGCTATATCCTAAATCAAATATATCCGTTAAGAATTTCAAATTAGTATCTGCACTACCTAATATATGTATATCATTAACTCTAGCAAAAGAGTCAGGCTTTACATATCCTGTTATATATGATAAATTTGGGAATGCTGGCATCATTCCTCCATTTGCTTTTATAGCTATATCATTCAATAGTCCACCAATCATAACAGATACAGATCCTATTATGGCGCTTATATACTGACTATATTTGAAGACCATAGGTAGATATGAACATATATATAATATTTTTAATATTTCTCCATATTTTATGAATGTATAATTTCCCATGAATAAGTTTACTTGCATAGCAATAGTTATGATTTCCATAAAAATTACAGGATAGACTGTCCAACTCTTAAATAAAGGCTTTATCTTATATCCTTTTATTTTGCAAACTATTAAAGCAACTAATATAGTCTCTAGCATTTAAAATCCTCTCTTTTGTCTATATTTTATAAGTTATTTCTACTTTAATCTTCTTTTTTTTATTATACTATAAATTTCTATTTTTTTCTATATTTTTGTTCTTTTAGCTATTATTTTTCTTAAATATAATTATTAATACTTTACTTTAAAAAATATATAAAAAAACTTAATATATTTAAATAAATTAATACTTTCTATATATCATTTGTAATGGTTTTAATACTTTATTAATAATTATTATACATAAAAAAACACCAGACTTTTTAATCTGATGTTTTTATACAACTATCTCTTTTTATAAGTTTAACTGGTAATACAATTTTTTTACTCATCTCTCTATCATCTTTTATTCTTTCAATTAATGTATTAACAGCAGTTTCTCCCATAAAATCAGTATAAACTTTAATAGTTGTAAGAGCTGGCGTTAAAAATTTTGCAGTTACAATATCATCAAATCCAATTATACTTATGTCCTTTGGCATACTATATCCCGCTTCCATTATAGCTTTATAAGCTCCTATTGCCATTGGATCACTAGCTATAAATACTGCTGTAGGTATGTCTTTATTAGATAACATACCTTTCATTAATTCATAGCCATCCTCTAAAGTAAAATTACCCTTATATACCCATTCATCTCTATAGTTATTTATATTTTCCATAAACTCTCTATAAGTCTTTTCTCTATAATTTATAAGCTCTACTCCATTGATATCATTATGTGGAACTACCTTAGCACCTATATATCCAATGTTTCTGTGCCCTAATTCATATAAATATTTCATAGCACTATTAACACCATGCTTAAAATCAACTACTATAGAATCAAATTCCCATTCATCTGGAGATGAATCAACAAATATTATATTTTTTGTTATTGCCTTTAATATCTTTATCTCTTCTTCTTTAAAAATTCCAACAGCTATTATTCCATCTAATTCTTCTTCATTATTAATACTATTATCTAAAATTTTATTTATATAAAGAGATTTAAAATCTATATTTTCTTCATTGCACTTTTTTTCTATAGCCATTCTTATAGATAAGAAGTATGGATCATTTAGCTCTTTGAGTTCTACAAAGCTACTTATAACTCCTATCTTATATGACTTTTCTTTTTGCTTTCTTTGCCTTATGGTAATATAATTCATCTCTTCAGCAATTTTTAGTACCTTTTTTCTTGTCTCTTCTGATACATTAAGTGTTTTATCTAAATTCAATATTCTAGATATTGTTGAGATTGATACTCCTGCTTCTTTTGCTATATCTTTAATTGTAGCCAAATTTTAGTCACCCCTTTTCTTAAAAAATATTATATAATAAATCCTTTTCACTATCAAAGGAAAAGGGTAATATTAAAAATATTACCCTATTTTTCAACCTGCTTTACATTAATTTATTTCTGTTTTTAATACATCAATATATCTTTCCATTGCAGCTTTTCCTTTATCATCCCATTTGAAGACTCCACAATGCTCTAATACTTTAGTAAATACTTCAGATACCTCATTATTTACTATTTCCTGCACATTCTCTTCATTAATTAAAGAATATTTTTTCTTTATATCATAAAACCAATCTAAATGACTTTTCATCATTTCCATATTTGTTACTTTCTCATCATCCCTTAAAAGATTTTCTTTAATAGCTTCAAGTTCATCCTTTAATCTAGCTGGAAGAACGGCAAGTCCAAGTACTTCTATAAGTCCTATATTTTCTTTCTTTATATGATGAAGTTCTTCATGAGGATGGAATATACCATCAGGATGTTCTTCTGTAGTTCTATTATTTCTAAGAACAAGATCCAAAACATATTTTCCATCTTCAAATCTTCCAATTGGAGTAATTGTGTTGTGTGGAGTTTTATCACTATAAGCTAATACACCTACACTTTCATCACTGTACTCTCTCCAATGTTTTAAAATTTTATCTGCAAGAATACTTAAATCCTTTCTATCATCACCCTTTAATCTTAGAGCTGTTAAAGGCCACTTAATTATTGATAGATCTATATTTTCATAAGAGTTTATTTTAAACTTATATACATCTTCTGCCTTATTCATAGCAAATGTATAATTTCCACCTTGATAATGGTCATGAGTAAGTATTGATCCACCAACTATAGGTAAATCTGCATTTGATCCGACAAAATAATGGGGAAATTTTTCTACAAACTCAAGTATTCTATCAAAAGTATTCTTGTTTATAACCATAGGCACATGCGCTCCTGAGAAAACAATACAATGCTCATTATAATATGCATATGGTGAATATTGAAGATACCAATCCTCTGAAGAAAGCTTCATTGGAATAACTCTAAGATTTTGTCTTGCAGGATGATTAACTCTTCCGCTATACCCCTCATTCTCCTTGCAAAGCAGACATTTTGGATAATTTGATGATGGTAAATTTTTTGCTGCTGCTATTGCTTTTGGATCCTTTTCAGGTTTTGAAAGATTAATCGTTATATCTAAATCTCCATAGTCAGTATTTGATTTCCAGACTATATTTTGAGCTATTCTATCTGTTCTTATATAATCACAAGCTTTACTTATATTATGAAAATATTCTGTAGCAAGCTTTGGATTTTCATTATACTTACCATTAAATTCTCTAATAACTTCTGATGGTCTTGGCATTAATATACCCATTATCTTTGTATCAAATAAATCCCTATATATTGGAGTATTTGATTCCAAAATTCCATTTTCATAAGCATAATCTAATAGATTATTTAAAATAGATGTAGGCGTGTTTAAATTTTCATCTTCTATATTAACATATTCAAGCTCATCTAAATTAAATAAATCAATAAGTGAATTTCTTATAAATATCTTATCTTCATCTTCTATCAAATTATTTTTAATTCCATATTGAACTAATCTTTCAATATTTCTATAGATACTCATAATATCCTCCTACACTTCTCTAGTTCCGCTTCCTATATTTGCAATATAAAAATCAGCATTATAACCTATCTTTTCTTTATATCCTTCACCTACTTTTTTTATGAAGTCTTCCGCACAGTCTCTCTTCACTAAAGATACTGTACATCCTCCAAATCCTGCTCCAGTCATTCTTGATCCAAGAGTTCCTTCTTGTTCCCATGCAAGCTCTACTAATGTATCTAATTCAATACCTGTAACTTCATAATCATCTCTTAAAGAAATATGTGATGCATTCATAAGATCACCAAATGTATTTAAATCATTCTTTTCTAGAGCTTCCTTCGCTTTAAGTGTTCTTATATTTTCATAAACAGCATGTTTTGCTCTTTTTCTTCTTATATCATCTTTTATTAATTCTTTATTTTCTTCAAACTCTTCTATACTAACCTCACCTAATGCATTAATATCTAATTTTGTTTTAAGTTCTTCTAATGCAGTCTCACACTCACTTCTTCTTTCATTATATTTAGAATCAGCAAGTCCTCTTCTTTTATTTGTATTTGCTATTATTAAGACTTCATCCTTTAAATCAATTTTTGAATAATTATATTTTAATGTATTACAATCAAGTAATATGGCACTATCATCTTTACCCATACCTATAGCAAACTGATCCATAATCCCACAGTTAACACCTATAAATTTATTTTCAGCTTCTTGTGAATATTTAACTAAATCCACTCTATCTATATTAAGATCAAAAAGCTTGTCTAACATAACTGCTATAAGAAGTTCTAAAGATGCTGATGATGATAGTCCTGCACCATTTGGAATATTTCCATCTATAACAATATCAAATCCTTTATCTATTTTATGACCTTTTTTATTTAAGACATCTATAACTCCCTTTGGATAATTTGCCCAATCATGATCTTTTTCATATTTTATTCCTTCTAAATCAAATTCTATAATTCCTAAATCTTTGAAATTATTTGAAAACATTCTTATTTTTTTATCTTCTCTTAAAGAAATAGCTCCGTATGTACCAAAGCTAAGGGCACATGGGAATACATTCCCGCCATTATAATCAGTATGCTCCCCAATTAAATTAACTCTTCCTGGTGAAAAAAATGCTCTTACACCTTCCTTGTCTCCAAAAATATTATAAAATGTATTCAAAATTTCTTTTTTCATAATTCAACCCACCCTTTAAAAATTTTTATTTTATATTTCTATAATATCACCATCAGAAAACATTTTCAATAAAATTTTACTTATTTTTTACTAATAATTTTATTTATTTTTACTAATATTTTTACTTATTATTTTTAGTATTTTAACTATTTAAAATCATTTTTTAGATTTTAAAATATATTAATATAAGACTGCATACATAATATTAAGCTTATAAAAAAGGAGAGTTTTTATGAATTCTATAGAAAATAAATTTAATTCATTGAAAGAACTTATTGGCAATACTCCTCTTATAGAAATTTTATTTACTTATAAGGGTAAAGAGATGAAAATCTACACTAAACTGGAGTACTATAATTACAGTGGAAGCGTTAAAGATAGAATGACTCTTTATATCCTTGAAAAAGCTTATAAAGAAAATAAACTTAAAGCATATGACAGAATAGTTGAAGCAACAAGCGGAAATACTGGGATTTCCTTTGCATCAATAGGTAGTCTTTTAAATCATCCTGTTACTATTTTTATGCCTGAATGGATGAGTGTTGAAAGACAAAACTTAATAAAAAATTTTGGTGCAGATATAAAGTTAGTTTCAAAACAAGAAGGTGGTTTCTTACGCTGCATAGAACTTGCTAAAAGATTTGCTCTTACTAATAATAATGTTTTCTTACCATCTCAATTTGATAATAATGACAATATAATGGCTCATTATTTAACTACTGCACCTGAAATTTATAAGTCATTATCATCACATAATTTAACACCTAGTACATTTGTTGCGGGAGTAGGTACAGGTGGAACTGTTATGGGAATAGCAAAATATCTTAAGAGTAAAGATTCAAGAATAAAGGTTCATCCTCTTGAACCAGCAAATTCTCCTACCCTTTCATATGGATATACTGGTTCATCACATAGAATACAAGGTATATCTGACGAATTCGTTCCTAAAATAGTAAAATTGTATGAATTAGATAGTATAGTTGACGTGTGGGATGGAGATGCAATTATAATGGCTCAGAAACTTTCAAAAGAGCTTGGTCTCGGAGTTGGCATATCATCTGGAGCAAACTTTATTGGAGCATTAAAGCTATTATTAGAGAAAAATAATAATTCTGTAGTTGTCACTGTATTCCCTGATGATAATAAAAAGTATTTATCTACTGATCTTATGAAAAATGAAATATCTTATACTGAATTCTTATCTAAAGATGTGGACTTATTATCTATTAGAACATTATAATATATAAATTTTTACTATTTTAACCTTAGGATATTTTATTTATAAAATAATAAAACTTAAATAATAAAAGGAAGGAGTTAAATATCTGAACTCCTTCCTTTTATTATTTTCATACTATTTTAAGGTTAATTTCCCTTTTATAATTTCTTTATAATTACATATCTTTCTTGTAAAAGTTTTAAATATAGAAAAGAATGAAAATATAATTTTTAATAAGTATCAATATCTATCTTATATAAACTATAATATTGTTAACTTTTTTACATAATAAGATTAAATCCATTTTACAATTGTGACTATTTTATTACTAATATATCAATTAAGTCAATTTTAGATATAATGTATTGATTATTTGCTTGTAAATGTCTACAATTTTTTTAAGGTTAATTTTTATTTATATCTATTATTTAACCTAAGTAACAAATTACATAAAGTACCATTCAAAATTTAAGTATTACTTGTAAATTGTTATTAATATTCATACAAAAGGAAGCGATATTTATGTCAGTATGTCAAAATTTAGAACCCAAAAAAGTATTTGGATTTTTTGAAGAATTAACTAAAATTCCACATTGCTCATATCACGAAAAACAAATAAGTGATTATCTTGTAAACTTCGCTAAAAAACGTAACTTAGAAGTTATTCAAGATAAAGCTTTAAATGTAATTATTAGAAAACCTGGTACAAAAGGATACGAAAATAAAACTCCAGTCATAATTCAAGGTCATATGGATATGGTTTGTGAAAAAACTGAAGATAGCAAACATGATTTTTCAAAAGATCCTTTAGAATTAAGAGTAGTTGGAGATAACTTATATGCAACTAACACTACTTTAGGCGCTGATGATGGTATAGCTGTTGCTTATGCTCTTGCTATATTAGATTCAGATGATATTCCACATCCCCCACTAGAAGTTGTAGTTACAACTGCTGAAGAAGTAGGTATGGATGGTGCAATGGCTTTAGATACTAGCCTTTTAAAAGGTAAAATAATGCTTAATGTAGATTCAGAAGAAGAAGGAGTGCTATTAACTGGATGTGCTGGTGGTATAAATACTAGAACAATCTTTTCAAATGATTTAATATCTAAATCCGGAAAGTGTATTCAATTATCAGTAACAGGTTTACTTGGTGGACACTCAGGAATAGAAATAGTAAAACAAAGAGCTAATGCTAATAAATTAATGGGTAGATTACTATTTGAACTAAAAACTTCTATTGAATTTAATATAGTAAAAATTAATGGTGGTACAAAACATAATGCAATTCCTCGTGAATGTATCGCTTCTATAACATTAAAAAATGATTCTGATATTTCAAAAGTTAATACCATTGTAAAGAAAATGGAAGAAGATTTTAAATCTGAATATAGAGTTACAGACCCAGGTTTAACACTTAAAGTATCAGACTGTTGCTGCACAAATGATGATAAAGAATTTACTTCTAAGAGAACTTCTGAAGTTATAGACTTTTTAGTTGCTTCTCCAAATGGAGTACAAAACATGAGTGAAGATATTAAAGGCTTAGTTCAAACTAGCCTAAATATAGCCGTTATAGATACAACTAAAGACGGAATAGAAATCACAATTTCTATAAGAAGTTCTATGAAAAGCTTAAAATACGAAGTATTTAACACATTATCAGTTATATCTAAAATGCTAAATGCAAAACTTGAAAAGCTTACTGAATACCCTGAATGGGAATATGATCCTAATTCAAAAGTAAGAGAACTTTGTCTAAATGTATATAAAGATTTATTCAATAAAGGTGCTGAGGTTTCAGCTATTCATGCCGGTCTTGAATGTGGTCTATTTAAAGAAACTATGAAAGATACTGATATGATAAGCTTTGGCCCAAGTATTTACGATGCTCATACTACAAATGAGCATTTATGCATATCATCAGCTGAAAGAATGTATAAATTACTTTTAGAAGTTTTAAAAGAAATTAACTAGATAAATATTATATAGAAGTCACTACACTATTTTAGTAGTGACTTCTCTAAACTTAAATACTTAAGGAGTGATCGTAATGGCTCAAGAAAAAAAGAAATTATCATCTACAGCCTACGGAGGTTGCACTGGAGACGAATATATACCATTTGTTCCAACCTCTGATGTTATGCCTGAAACCACAGGCTACTCAATCATAGTTGGTATAATCATTGCCTGTGTATTTGCTGCTGCAAATGCTTATTTAGGATTAAAAGTTGGTATGACTATAGCCTCTGCTATACCAGGTGCCATACTCGCAGTTGGTATTTTAAAAGGATCCTTTAAGAGAAATAGTATATTAGAAGCTAACCTTGCTTGTTCATTATCTGGTATGGGTGAAGCTGCTGCTGGATGTTCAGTATTCGTACTACCAGCACTTATTTTAGCTGGATTTAATATAAGCCTTTTAACTATAATCTTAATCATAGTTGTTGGTGCATCAATGGGGGTTTTCTTTATTACTCCCCTTAGAAGATATTTAATAGTTGAAGAACACGGTACTTTAATTTATCCAGAAGGTATGGCTGCCTCAGAAGTTTTAGTTACTGCTAGTCAAGGTGGTACTTCATTTAAAACAGTTTTAACTGGTATTGGTTTAGGTGGTTTATATAACTTACTATCTGATGGATTTAAATTATGGGGAAGTCAAACAACTTATATCTTTAAAGGATACCAAGGAACAATGATAGGACTTGATACCTTGGCTCCAGTTCTTGGTGTAGGTTTTATAGTCGGAGTCAGAGTTGGTCTTTTAATGTTTGGTGGATCATTAGTTGCATGGTTTGCACTTATTCCATTAATAAAATTCTTTGGTTCTGGACTAACTAATGCAATTTTCCCATCAACAAAAGTAATTTCACAAATGTCTTCTATGGAAATATGGTCTAACTATATTAAATATATAGGTGCTGGTGCAGTTGCAATGGGCGGATTTATATCTCTTGCAAAATCAATGCCTACAATAATAAATAGCTTTAAGCAAGCTATATCTGGTCTTATACATGAGGAAAAGCATTCTGATAATACTAAAAAGAGAACTGATATAGAAACTCCTATAGTATGGCTTATTGGTGCTGCTCTAGTAGGATTTTTTGCTACATGGCTTCTACCAATGATAAAAGGTGGAATAGTTGGTGGTATTTTGGCAGTATTATTTGCTTTCTTCTTTTCTGTTGTATCAGCTAGAATGGTTGGTATAATTGGTGAATCTAATAATCCAGTTTCAGGTATGGCTATTGCTTCATTATTATTTATAGCTATTATCTTTAGATTAACTGGTTTATCTGGATCTGTTGGTATTGAAAAATCATTACTTGTTACTTCAATAGTTGCAGCTGCCGTAGGTGTTGCAGGTGCTGCATCACAAGGTTTAAAAACAACATTTATAATAGGTGGTACCCCAAGAGATAATCATATATGGATGTGGGTTGCCGTTTTATTTTCAGCTGTTATAGTTGCTGTCGTTATATTCATGCTAAACAAAGCTTATGGATTAGGTTCAGCAAGCGTTCCAGCACCTCAAGCTACTCTTATGAAGATGTTAGCTGATGGTATTATAACAGGACAAATACCTTGGACATTAGTATTTATAGGTGCATTTATATCAATATTCTGCGAAATGGTTGGAATTTCAATTCTACCTGTTGCACTTGGTGTATATCTTCCTATAACTTTAAACGCAACAGTGCTATTTGGTGGCGTAATAAGAGTTTTAGTTGAAAAGAGATTCAAGAAACCTGAAGATAAAGATGCACAAGGTGAAGCAGTTGAAAAAGGTGTTCTTACAGCTTCAGGGCTTGTTGCAGGTGGTGCGATTATGGGAATTATAGTTGCAATATTTACAACTGTTGGAGTTGATATTGGATTTGCTGCAAATATTATACCAGCTGTTACTCAAAGTAACTGGCTACCACTTATAATGTTTTTAATTCTATCATTCTGGTTCTACACTTCATCAGTTAAAGGTGGAAAAGAATTTAAAATAAAACAACAAAAAGGAAATAAATAGTATGGCTAGTTCTTTAAATAGTAATAAAAAAAAATCAAAAACTGAAAAAAAAGCTAATTATAACTTTTTACTTTATGTACCTGAGATTAAACATGATAATTGGAAGCTTGTAGATAACAAAGTGGTAATTTACTTTTCTGTTAAAGATCCTGTAAAAAGATTTGTAGGATGGCTTTACAAAACATCACCTACTTGTGATATAACATTTGACGACTTATGTTCAAAAGCTTGGCTTCTTATCGATGGTAAAAGATGTATATATGATATAGCTAAAATAATGGCTACCGAATGTAACGAAAGTTTAGATGGTTCGATTCATAGAATTGTACCATATATGCATCATATCGCAAAAAAAGGCTGGATATCATTTAAAGAAGTAAAAAAGGTAAGCTAAAAAATAGAGTATGGGTAAAACCCATACTCTATTTTATCTATCACTTTATTTTTAATATAGTTACTTCTTTATATCTATTACTTCTTTTATCTTCCAACCTGTTAGCTTACCTTCTCTAGTAACTATAAACTTTTTATTATATGTTCCAGTCTTCTCTTTATATGTTTTGCTATTTGCCTTAACTTCTACATAATATTTCACATTAAATATTATAATATTCTCTCTACTTATATCACTATCTGTTAGTCCAGCATTCTTTAAATAGTTATCATATTCCTTATTATCCTTCACTCTTTTTAAATCTTTTAGCTCGATCTTTTTTATACTATCTATATAACTAAAATCTATTTCATCTCCATTTACATAGCATTTTGCTAAATCTTCTTTGTTATGTGAATTTTCATATCTAAATGAATCTTCTATAACTATCTCTGGCCTATTGATCCCAATGTAAAAAGATATAAATACAAGTATTACCCCAACTATAGCAAACATTAATTTCTTCATATAGTTTAATCCCTTCCTTTTCTTTTAAATTTCTTTACATCTAATAACAATAATATAAATTATTATAATTAATCCCATATCACAACATATTATCACATCATATACATAATAAGTAAAGAAAATAATACAAATTTATATTAAATTTTATTATTATTTTCCTTTTAATTTATATACTAAACACTTTCAAATGATTTCACTACACTTTTATTTATCTCTATTGTAAGTTCCTTTATTTCATTTATACAAGCCTTTTCTGGTAAAGCTGTATTTTCATAAGCATATTTAAAATCTTTCTCTAATTTATCTACTATAGAAAATATTTCATTATATGTATACATACCATTTCTTATATCTAATAATAGTTCCCTATCCTTTTCTCTATAAGTGTTTATGCCCTTACCCTCTAATATTTCTTTTCCCATAATTAATAATCTAACCAAATGCATTGAATGTTTATTTAGGTGAAGGGTATCCTTTTTAGAATTTCTTTTATTTAACTTATCATAATCTCTAACTACCATGTTCATTTCTGAAAGCATTCCTTTTAAATCTCTTAACGGATATCCTTTAAGATTAAAATCTATAAGTATTTCCTTCTGACTATTAGTGTTTTTATTGCTATCTATATAAAGCTTTAATCTTTCATTACTTAATCCTTTGTACCTATCTTCAAATGTACTCATCTGCTTTTCTATGCTACCCAATATATGTCTTTCCTTCTCTTCCCTTGGGTATTCATCTCTAGCTAATGCATTTTGAAGTCTTCTAAGCTGCTGTATTGCATATCCTCCAAAGGAAGCATAAGCTTTTTGCGATAAAAATAATTCTCTATTATCCCTTATTAATTTTCCTTCCTTACTTTGTATAAATAGATGTTCATCTTTAGTTCCAAGCATTTCTATAACATTTGGATTTACATTTACTAAAAGATTTATTATTTGCTTTAATGGATAAATTACTAAATCTAACTCCTTATCTTCATAAGGTCTATCTATACAATTCATAATTAATATCTCTTCGTATGTGTTTAAACATATACCTCTTACATCAAAATCACTTTCATGTTCCTTAGTATGTATATCTGTGCCATAAGCATAACTCCCCCCAGTAGTTAAAAGTATTATATTATCTCCTAATTCCTTTTTATTTCTTAAAATATCATATTCTTTTGAATTAATCTTATCTTTCATATCTTTTATATTCATAAGCCTATATCTCCATTTATTTTCTTTAATTATATAAAATATAATATTATAATGTAAACATTTAAGTTTACTATTAGTAGTTTACCAAATTATTGATGTATAATTATTTTGGAAGGTGGTTTTTATGAATAAAATTAAAAAGTGGAAAATGCAATGTGATGCTAAAGAGATTGTAAAAATATTAAATGATTATAATTATAATGCTATTTACTTAGAATCAAGTGACTTAGTAAAAGAAAAGGTACTAGAGTTAATTCCTAAAGGCTCATCAATAGCTTTGGGTGGATCAGTTACTCTAGATGAACTAGATATTATTCCTGAATTTAGAACTTCAGATTATAAACTTTTTGACCGTTATATAGATGCTCCATTTAGTGAAATTGTTGAAATTATGAGAGAATCAATGACAGCAGACTATTTAGTTACTAGTACCAATGCTATAACTAGAAATGGTGAGCTTGTAAATACAGATTCAGGTGGAAATAGAGCTGCGGGTATTTTATTTGGACCTAAAAATGTAATTATAGTTGCTGGTGTTAATAAGGTAGTTGATGATTTAAATTCTGCCTTTAAAAGGATTAATGAAGTTGCGATAATGAATGCTAAACGTATTAATCATAAATGTCCTTGTACGGAAGATGGAAAGTGCCATGATTGCTCCGTAAGAGGTAGAATATGTAATTTCACTTCTATAGTTCATAATGGTATGAAGTTTAAAGGAAGAATAACTATTATAATCGTTCCAGAAGAATTAGGTTTTTAAATTATAATTAGTAAATCGGTTAACAAGCATTGCATAATTATTTTTAAAATTAAAGGTGTAACTTTTAGAGCTACACCTTTAATAAAATTTAATTTTCTATATATTTTTTAAATACATCACTAAAATCTTTTACAACATAAGTATTTCTAGAGCCAGTCATCCAGTTGTAAGCAAACTCTGTTATTGCCTTCATTTCTGCATTAACATCAATTCCTTCTTTTCTAGTATTAGTTAAGACCCTCTCTGCCATTTCTAAACTCTTATATGATATATCTAATCCAATTGTATTTTCATGAGTTAATTCTTGAATTTTAATTAAAGCTTTATAAAGATCCTTTAATTGTTCTAGTTGTTTCTTATCTACATCAATTGAAAAGAATTTATCTCCAATACTAAACTTTATCTCTACATCTAAATCTACAGTTCCTGCTGTTTCTAAACTTACATTGTCTATTTTATATTTATAATAATCATATCTATATAAATTTCTCTTTTTACTAATTGCATTTTGTCCATCAACATGAATAAGTGCTTTATTTGTAAAACAATATTCATCTGATTTTGATTTTATTAGAAAAAATATCTTTTCTCCATCTTCATTAAAAATATAATCATCTGAATCAACCTTATGATAATCACTTGGTGATATTATCTTTCCTATATCTGATAATCCTAATGCATCTGATGCTATTTTAGTAAACATAAATCCACTTCCTTTTAATTTCATTAATAATTTTAATACTATATATTCTTTTCTATAATGTCAATTACTATATTCCCCTACTACTAAAAAGTATTTTTATACTTAAATTATATATTATATCTCCAAAATACTTTTTAGTATATTTTGATCCATTTTAAATCTATCATATCCTTGAATTTTTTCTTCAAGAAAATAATTTAACTCATCTAGAGTATATTTTTCTTTACTATTTTTTATATTTATAACTTCTTTTATAAAGGCTTTAAATGACTTTAATGACTTTGCTAATATCTGCTCTTCTTCTTCATCATATAATTGGACTACTGGATAACCTTCTTTATTGGTATCAATAAAGAAAACATCTCCTGATAAATCATTATACCCTATTATTCTCCAGCCATCTTTCCAAACATCAATTTCCTCTTCAGCATCCATTTGCGCATCTTCTAGATCTTCCAACTCATATAGAACAAAAGTTAATTTATACTGTAATGGCTGAAATATTTCGTAAATTTCCTCTATTTCTTTATCAAAATCCATATAAATCCTCCTTTTATTAAAGCTTTTCTATCATACCTATATAATTCATATATGGTTTTAATTGTAAATGATTTTAACCAGAATATCTAGCTTTAAAATATTAAATTTAAATTCCTATAAAAAAAAGGATTTTTAATGGAATATTCCTTAAAAATCCTTTCTTGTTATTACTTATTTATCTTTCTTTTTCTATCATAGAAGAATAGTACAAATCCTGCTCCTATTAGTATTACAGCAACTGCAATCATACCAGTATTATTAAATCCTGTCGATGGTATATTCCCTGCATTTCCTGATCCATTATTTATTCCTGGAGTTGTTGGATTACTTGGTCTATTTGGTGTTCCTGGCTTATTGGGTTTATTAACCTTAACAAGTTTATCTATAGCCTTATTTAGTTCATCTATTGCTTTATCAACTTCTTTTTGTGTCGCTTCATTATTTGTCATTACAAGCCTAGCTGATTCTAAAGCTTTTAATAATTTATCAAAACTTTCTTCTGTATAATCATCTTTATTAATCTTTAATGCTTCTTTTAATAATCCTTTTAACTTTTCTTTATCTACCTCATCAGAATTTCCTGGCTTTTCAAGTTGTTCCATTGCTTTTTCTAAATCTTTTATAGCATTTTCTATTTCTTTATCTGTTGCCTTTTCATCATCCATAACCGATTTTGCTGATTCTAAAGCTTTTAGAACTTTATCGAAACTATTTTGAGTATAATCTTCCTCTTTTAATGCTGATGCTTTATCTATAATATCTTTTAATTTATCTTTATTTGGTTTCTCTGGATTTTCCGGTTCGCTAGAATCCTTTTTAACAGTAACTATACATTCTCCTGTAAATCCTCCATCTACTGATGTAGCTAATATCTTAGTTGTTCCAGTTCCAATAGCTGTAATAACACCATCTTTTATAACTGCTACTTTTTCATCAAGACTACTCCAAGTAATATTTTTATTAGTTGCATTTTCTGGAGTTATAGTAGCTTTAATAGTTTCAGTGCTTCCTTTTTCTAATTCTACTGAAGTTTTATCTAACTTAATTCCTACTACAGGTATTACTTGAGGTTCTCCATCTTTTACTATAACTTCAGTTGTAGCTTCTTTATTTCCTTCAAGAGATGTAGCTGTTATTATAGCTTTTCCGGCCTTAATCCCTTCTATCATAGTTTTTACTCCATCATCTGTTTTTATCTTATTTATTTTAATTATTTCTTCATTGCTACTCTTAAGAGATACATATTGATTTGTGGCTTCTTTTGGTAATACATGTGCTCCAAATTCTAATATTTCTCCAACTCTTATTTCTGATGGATTTTCTTTGTTAAACTGAACTGATTCAACCTCTAAAGTTCCATCATTCTTTCTTTCAACATCTACTTCTGCTATAGACGCCCATTTGTTATATCCTTCTAAAACTCTTATTTCTATTTTATCTGCTAATACTTCTTTTCCTCTTAACTCAAATATATTTGTTGATCTATCTTTTATATCTTCTGCTCCACCTGTTCCAATTAAAGTTTCTTCTTCTCCATTTATTGCATGGACTTCATACTTTTTAATTACACCATTATCTCCTGTCTTTCTTGGTGTTATACCTAACTTTGAAATATTAGTCTTCTTATTAAACTCAATTGTTAATACTTGTTCCTCTACTGGTGGTATTGGATCAAACCATGGTGTATGCCACATTGTATCTACATTACCATCAATAGCTTTAGCTGCTGTATCTCCGCCGCCAGTCTCTTCTGAAGTTGCTGTAGCTTTCATTTCATTTTTTGCTACATTTTCATACACTGGTTTAAGTTCTGGAATCTCATCTTCTGGATTTAAAACTTCTCCAATTGAATCTTTGCTCATATAATCTGTTCCAACTATTCTTGAATCATTTATCTTAAGATCAAATTCTGTGTCTACCTTAGCTTTTATTTTAAATGTTCCAAGAGTTCCATCATTATTAAGCGGCGCTATATTTCCTCTATTAGAAAGTGTCGCAACCAGCATAGTTCCCTTATCGTCTATTTTAAGTGATGATACGTTATCCATATTTTTAGTTAAACCTGATTTTGTAAATACAACATCCTTGCCACAGCTTCCTGTACAGTTAACTAATTCATATTTATCACTATTTAATTTAATAAAACTATCAAATGCATAAACATCCTTTAAGTTTGTACCAACTAATTTAACTTCAATTTCTTCTCCCTTCTTTAGAGATTTTTTCTCTGGAAGAAGATTTATTTTTCCTGAAACCTCATTACCTGATGGCACAAGAGTTGATCCAATCTTACTTGCTACAAATGCATAATCATAAGCATCTATATATCCATTGAAGTTTAAATCTGCTTTTTCAGCATAATTCCAATCATTATCACCAATTTTAACCCCCATGTAATTATCTATAAATACTAAATCTCCATTATCAACCCTATTATCTCCAGTGTAATCTCCAACTGGCGTTTTATTGGTTCCTTCAACCTTGTATGGTCTAAATTCATGAGCAGATGCAAAGTTTCCATTACCAGCTAAAGTATCAATTTTTAAATATCTAGATTTTATAGGCTCTTCAAATTTTATTATTTTAGTAGCTCCATCATCTTTCCAAACCCCATCAGTATATAAAGGCATATAGTTGACACCGTCTAAGCTCATTGAAAGATTATATTTAGTAATATTACCATTTGAGCCTTTAGGTCTTGGAACATATTCAAATTTTTCTAATTCGTAAATATTACTCATATCTATAACAAACTCAGCTGGTATTCCGTCCTCACCCCATTTAGTATGCCATAGAGTACCTATATCTCCATCAACAGCCTTATCAGCAGTTTCTCCTGGTTGTTCACTTGATGCTGTTGCTTTCATCTCTTCTGCTGGAACAACATTTTTTAATAAATCTTCTATTGTTGAAACCTTTAAGGGATTACTCCACTCTGAAGCACCTTTGGAGTTAGCTGCTCTAACTTTAAATTCATAATCTGTTAATTCCTTTAATCCATCATGAGTATATGGAGATTTTACATTTGTATAAAGAATATTATTTATCATTAAATCATATGAAGTAGCATTTTCTACTTCATTCCATCCAACTATTATTTCTTTATCGATTACTTTAGTAGCTTGTAATGATGTAGGTATCACAGGAACTTTATCATGTTCTATACTACCTTTTGGCGCATCATTATTAAATTTATCAACTTCCACCTTTATCATATTTCTAATTGAAGTAGCCTCAGTTTTCACAAATAATATTGGTGCTGCTTTAATCTTATCTGGCCCTACTCTTATATTTTCATCAAAGTATGCAACATTTCCATTTGAGTTATCATAGTCTTCTTTTCTATTAACTATAGTAACTGACTTCTCTTCTCCTCCGATAGTTAATTTAATATTTTCTGGTTTAACTCTTGTATGAATTGAGAATTCATTCTTTCTTGTTTCTTGAATTCCTGCATAATTTCCTTTTGTAGGATTAACTATAAATTCAGCTTTTCCATCTCCACTATTAGGTGCATTTGACTCTATTAAAGTCTTTGCATAAGCACCTTCTCTATGATCTCTTGACTCACCATCATCTTCATATAATTCAAATGAAGTTTTTCCTGATGGATAAATATCAAAAGTAATTGGATGATCTTTATCTGCTACAACTTCACCTGCATAATTTGATTCTGGATACATAGGTATTATAGCTCCATTTTTAACAAATAGCGGTAACTTCCAAAGTGGTGCATCAAAATTATTTATAACTTGTCTACCATTGTATTGCTCTCCAGTAAAGTAATCTATCCATACTTGATTTTCATCTGGAAGATATATCTCATTCCAAACTTCTGTATCTTCATAAACTGGAGCAACTAGAAGATTCTTTCCAAGCATATATTGGTATTGAGTTTCTGTTCCAAAAGTATATGGATCTTCTGGATACGCCCAAACCATACCTCTCATCATAGGTGCACCTGTTTTATAGCTTTCATTAGCATAAGTGTACATATAAGGAAGCATTCTTGATTTTAATTTTAAATAAACTCTATTTATGCTTGTATAAGGCTCTCCTTGTATCCAAGGTTGCTTATCCTTTGATGCCCAGCCTGACATATTTAAAGTAGTTGGAGTAAATGTCTTCCATTGAAGATCTCTAGTATAAGTTTTAGCAGAACCACCAAATATACCATCAATATCAGATCCAATATACGGCATACCTGACATTCCACCACCAATATAAGTTGGAATATGCATCCTAATATATTCCCAATCTCCACTTTGATCTCCTGACCAAACTGCAGCATTTTTTTGAGTTCCTGCCCATCCACAAATACTTACAACATATGATCTAGCATCCGAATTATTTTCTATTCCTTTATTCGTTGATTCTACAGCATCAAAAGCAAATTCGTATCCAGGTCCTACCCATGCAACATCTGTTTTTATTGCTCTTACTCCATATTCCTTAACTTCTGTTGCAAGTTTATCTAAATCATTCTCTGTCCAAAGACCAGTCTTAAATCCTGATTTAGATGCCTCATCTACAAATCCTTTAAGATCAGTATATCCACATCCATATCCGTCGTTTGGAAGGATAACACCTCTTGGAATATCATTATCTACGTATCCCTTTACAACTTCTAATCCATCCATTGTATCTTTATAACAGTCTGCATCAATTCCATAGAAACTATAATTTGGCATAAGTTGTGGTCTACCTGTTAACTCAGTATATCCATTCATAACTTCATCAAAAGATCCACCAGCGAAGTAGAATGCATCAAATCTATTTTCATCATGAGCCATTGTTGCAGTTTTCTTAAAATCATATTGTCCTGGTTTAAATGTATTTCTAAATACACCATACCCCTTACTGCTCATATAAAATGGTACTGGATTTGATACTGAGCCATCATTCCAGTGAGATATTTTTAATTTTACATCTATTTTCTTATTCTTATGTGAGAAATATCCATTTTGGACTCCTCCACCATAAAATTGTTCTATATCAGCTGTTTTTAATGTTTGAATAGTCTTCTTACCATTATATTTTAATGGCGATTCTTCCTCCCATATAACTGATTTATTATCAGCTTTATATAATGCTAATCTCATAGGAGATTTATATATTCTAAGAACTACCTTTTCTGTAGTTATTTTATAATAGTCTCCAGCGTCCTCTTTATCAACGTTTACATTTCCATGTTCCTTTATAAACTCCTCTTCTGTTTTATCTATTATCTTTCCTTTTGTAGGATCATCAAAATCTTTATCTGGATCCATCCATAATCTAAATAAATCATTTTTATAAAAAGTTATCTTAACCTCTTCATTTTCAAGCTTTATTGTAACTTCATTATCATCTTTAGTAACCTCCTTGACATCCCCTAATGTCTTGTAATCATCTCCTGCTGCTTTTGCTACTTTAATATTTAAATTAGCAATAGTCATAAACGTAAAAATAAATAACATAAGTAGCGAGACTTTCCGACTTTTCTTTTTTAAGCTTTTCATACTACTCCCCCTTCTATTTTTGATACTTACTTAGAATATGTCTTAGTAATTTTAAGAATAGCTATACATAAATTAATTTATTTAATACTAAGTAGTATCTAATCCTGTACTCATACAATAGATATTTGCTATATATTCCAATACATTATATGTAAGTATTTTTTAATCATGTTTAAAATATTTTTAAATCCTAATAATATTTTTAAATAGAAAAGGTGATGAAAAATCATCACCTTTTCTTTATTTACTAAATAATCGTCTCCAAGTATTCTTTCCAACTATTCCATCTATAGATAATTTCTTATCTTTTTGAAAGCTTTTTATAGCGCTTTCTGTACTATCACCAAATACTCCATCTATGCCAAACTTCCCAATTAAATATCCATTAGCTACTAGCCTTCTTTGTACTATTCTTGTAATATTACCTCTTGCTCCTTTTGATAAATTGATACACGCATTAAGGGTCTTATCACCAAAATATCCATCCACTTTTAAATTTGCTGCGAATTGTTTATTGAGTTCTTTTTGCAAATCACTAACTATACTTCCACTTATACTAACTTCCCAAAGTTCCTTTTTAACATTACTTGATGAATTTGAAGAATTAGAATTATTGTTTGATCTATTTATAAATATACAGTCAGTAAACTCATTTGCATCACAATTACCACTAACTCCACTAATTTTAGCTTTATCAGTATATTGGAATCCTACCCAATCAGACCATATCCCGTTATCACCTGGAGTATTAACATCATAATGTGCTATCCATAGTGGATAGTTTTTAAGCCTATTATCTAACTTACTTTTTGCAAAATATGTGTAAGTATATATAATACACTCATATCCACTTAAATTTTTAAATTCATTTAAAAATTCAATACATCTATCTGTTACACCTTTTGCATTTCTTCCTTGATTCTCCTTTTCTATATCAAGAACTGGAATTACATCAAATTTCTTATCTTTTATGATATTCCAAAAATCCTTTGCCTGATCTTTTGGATTAGTTGTATCACTCATAAAATGATAAAAACCTATCTTAAGTCCTTGATCTTTTGCACCTTTATAGTGTTCATCAAGTCTTTTATCTACAAATTTAATACCCTCTGTAGCCTTTATTATAACTACTTCTATTCCGTCACTTTTTACTTTAGAAAAATTCACATTTGCTTGCCAATTACTAATATCTATCCCTCTTATATTATTTGTATTTTTACTCTTCATAAAATCACCTCTTATAAATTATTAATATATGACCAAAGCCTTAAATGCCACCTTAATCAAACTATTATATAATCTATATATGCAAATCTAGTAAAATCCTATATATTAAATTTAAAATTAATAAAATAAGCTTAGGTGAATTTACCTAAGCTTATTTTTAATATATATATAATTATTTTAATTCTGGCCAGTACTCCCTATTTACTTCAATTAAATCATCCAATATATCTCTTGCAACTTTTGCACTTGGTACAGTTTTTGATAAAGTTATTGCTTGCCATAACTTTTGATATGATTTTTCTATCCATGCTTCTACAACAAGTTTTTCAACAGATACTTGCTGTTCCATTAACCCTTTTTGGAATTGTGGAATAGTTCCTATTCTAACTGGTTCCGGTCCATTATTTCCAACTAAGCATGGAATCTCAACCATTCCTGTCTTATCAAAGTTTTCTATTGCTCCATTATTCTCTACTATTAAAAGCATTCTTTCTTGAGTGTTATATGATATAGCTCTTGCTAAATCAACTATATATGAAGCATGTTCATCTATGTGTAATTCGCATCCTTCTGTTGAACCTCTTTCAATAACTTTTCTACATTCTCCAAAGACAAACTTTTCTCTTCCATCCATAACTTCATTTGCTCTTGTATATTCTTTATCTGAATGCTCAACCACATAATCTGGGAATAAATAGTATTTAAGATATGTGTTTGGAAGATAATCTTTATCAAGTTCTAATATATCTTTAGCCTTTCTAAATGTATCATTCCAACTCTCATCAGTATGCTGATGCTCATCAACATTAACTTCATATCCATGTTTTAATACATGTTCTCTAATTCTTGGCATTAAATCATTTCCTTCTTTATCAGTAATGCTTGACCACCATCCAAAATGATTTAATCCAAAGTATTTAACTATCATATCTTTTCTTGATTCAAGCCCCGCAATTTCAGCCATATGTCCTTCTATTCCAATTGGCATATCACATATATTTAAAATTTTAGAATTCGGTTTTAATCTACGAGTTGCTTCAGCTACAATTGCCGCTGGATTTGAGTAATTAAGCATCCATGCATTAGGTGAGTATCTCTCCATGTATTCTAAAATTTCTAATATTCCACCTATTGATCTCATACCATAAGAAATTCCTCCTGGTCCACATGTTTCTTGACCTACAACTCCATGCTTTAAAGGAATCTTTTCATCTAATTCTCTCATTTTATATTTACCAACTCTTATATGAGCCATTACAAAATCTACATCAGTGAATGCTTCTTCTGGATCAGTACTTGCTAAAAATTCTATATCACTTGCTTTTTCTCTTAATATGATTTCACAAGCTTTAGCAATCGTATCTTGTCTTTCTTTATCATTATCATAAAATTTAATTTTCCTTATTGGAAATTTGTCCAAATTGTCTAATAACATTAAAACTATGCCAGGTGTAAAAGTACTTCCGCCACCTGCAATAACTATTGAAAATTTCTTCATAAAAATTCCTCCCTTTTTTAACCCATTTATTTTAATATTGTTTATGTCTTTATACTATCAAAGTAAAACCCCTTAAACAATGGATTTTAGCCACTTAGGGAGTAGTCTCAATTCTTGTTAATTAGTATCATTTACTGTGAATTTTCACTATCTTTAATTTAATATTTACAAAACAAAAAGTTAGACTACTTAATAGGTAATCTAACTTTAAATATATTAACTATTTTAATTTTACTGTTATGAATAAGCACATTAGACATATAAAAAAAATAGCACTAGAACTTACAATCCTTGAAATAGCATATCTATCATTAATTATCCTAACAATATGTTTTTTACTTATATTATTCCATTTAAAATTTCTATATAAAGTTATACCTAATAGTACAACTCCAACTATATTAAATACAAATACTTGTGCTATTGTAAGAATTAATAAATTAATCTTTATAACCTCTTTATCTTTTCCTTCATCTATATCTTTTAATATTACTTTGCATAAATATCCACAAAAAGGATTTATCATTGCAATTATGAATGCAATATTTAGCATAGGATCTTCAGAAATTGCTCCTACCAAATCTCCACCAATCATTGTTGTACTCATATATAAATATATTAAAAATAATATTGGAAAAACTATAAATAACGTCATTGCTAATTTTAAGCTTCCATATTTTTTCGAATTATCAGTTATAGATTTACTATTTATCATTCCAGTATATGCTCTCATATTTATCCTCCAAACTACTTATTCATTTAGTATTCCAAATTAAAATAAATTTATTTATGTTAACCTAATAATGCTTCAAATTTTTCTCTAACTGTTGGCACAGACAATCCAACTATAACTTGTACCGCTTTTCCATTAACAACTAGTCCGTGCACCCCTGCACTTTTAAATACGCTTGCATCTTCTATTATTTTTTCATCTTTAACTGATATTCTAAGTCTTGTAGCACAATTAGTCACATCAATAATATTATCTTTTCCTCCTAGTGCTTCTAGAAATTTTTCTGCTTTACTTACATTTATATCTATTCCTTTTTCCTTTATTTCTTCCTTTCCTACTCCCTTTTTATTTTTATAATCTGATTTAGTATAAAGTTTTGTCTCTTCAGTTTCTTCTTCTCTTCCTGGAGTATTAAAGTTAAACTTTAATATTAAGTATCTAAATACAATAAAATAGATTCCTGAAAAAATAAGACCAACTATTATTTGAGTAATATAAGTATCTGAATGATATTTAAATAAAGGTATCCAATTAAGGGCCGTCCAGTCAATAAGTCCACCACAAAAGTTCCCTACAACCCCTAGTGCAAACGATACTGCTGATAAAGTTGCCGCAAGTAACGAATGTACTAAAAATAAAACTGGTGCTATAAATAAAAATGTAAATTCTAAAGGTTCAGTTATCCCTGCAACAACTGCTGTTAATGTAGCTGGTATTAAAAGTCCTAATACAATTTTTTTCTTATATGGCTTAGCTGTAGCATATAGAGTTCCCGCTATACCAATTGACCCAAATACTTTAGATAATCCATGTAGTGCAAACCCACCTGCTGGGAACATTTCCTTTAAACTTTGTGATGATGTTGCAAATTCATTTAAATGAGTTGCCCAATAAACATTTATTCCGCCTTCTACTACAGCTGCATCAAAAATAAAAGGTGAATAAATAAAATGATGTAATCCCGTTGGTAATAAAATTCTCTCAAGGAAGGTATATACCCATACTCCTATAACTCCAGATGATGTCAAGAATCCTTGAAGAGTTCCTATTAACCCTTGTACCTTTGGCCAAATAAATGCCATAATTAATGCAACTGGAATCATTATAAAGAATGATATCATAACAACAAAAGAAGATCCCTTAAAAGTCCCTAAAAATTCTGGAAGATTTGTATCAAAATATTTATCATGTAGATATACAACTATACCAGATATTAATATTGCACCTATCATCCCAGTATCTAATGTTTTTATTCCAGCAATAAGAGTTAGCCCACTACCTCCACCAACTTCTGCTGCAAAGTTAACTCCAAAATTCTCTCCCCAAAGTGATAAAAAAGCACTTAAAAAATAATTAAATGTTAGATATACTATAAGAGATTCCATACATGCACGAGCTTGTTGCTTCTTTGCAAGACCTATCGGAAGTCCAATTGCAAATAGAAGTGATAATTGTCTAAATACAGTCCAAGCACCCTCCTCAATAATAATCCATGATTTATACCATAGCCCATTATGGTCTGCCAAGGAACCCATTATTTCAGCATTTTTAAATAATATTGATAAACCTACCATAATACCAGCAAAAGCAAATAACAATACTGGCGTAAACATAGATCCCCCAAAACGTTGTATTTTCTGCATCATAACTTTTATTCTCTCCCATCTATAAAACTCTTTGTTAAAATGAGAGGCACCTTATATTCAAGATATTACCAATTATATTAAACGTTATCAAGACTTTTAAAGCATATAGGCACTCATTCTCACATATTGTGATTTCTCTCTTTATTAGTGATTTTTCACACAATTTAAAATTTAGTACTTTATAAACTGAAATGCGAAGTAATACTAATGAATTCAATATATTTGCTTAATTATTCTTTCTAAAAAATAAAAGTAAGCTTTTATTTGCTCACTTTTATTTGTTGTTATTTTTAGTTGTTAATTAAAACTTCTTCCTTGCGTTTACTCTTATACACACTATATTTTATAAATAATATCTCAACTAATATGAAAAAAGCTGTGGTCGCTTCATATTCCCTTTCGGTTCCAATATTAAGCATAGAAGTTGTTATGTATATATTTTCTTTGCTTAATCTTGCTAATTCATTATTTTTAAGCTTTGTTATTGATATTATTGGTACATTTCTTAAGTTTAAGCCCTTTGCAAAATTTATTATATGATCTGATTCTCCAGTTAAAGAAATTAATATTATAAGATCTTCTGAAGAGATAGTTCTTAAGAGCATTTCTGTCTCATCTCCACCATCTACAATATAAAAACATTCTTGACCTGATAAAAATATTCTCTTTATTTCCTGTGCTACTGATGTCTGAACAGCTCCTGTCCCATATACAAACACTCTCTTTGCTTCATAAATCGTTCTGCATATTTTAGTAAAATCTTTCTGTCTCATATCTTCAATAGATTTATTAAGATCATTACAAATCCTATTTATTATATCTTCTTCAATATAATTATTTTCATCAAGTTCCCATCTTAAATATGTTTTAAGCTCACTATATCCCTTTAATAATAGCTTTTGTGCAAATCTTAATATTGTTGTTCTTGAAACATTACACTTTGCTGCTAATTCATCAATTGTTAAGCTAGTACATTCCTTTTTATTATTAAATATATACTTCCATATGTGCATATCATTATGATTTAATTTATCATAATGTTTATTTATAAGTTCCTCAAGCTTCATGATCAATCCTCCCATCCCCTAATACAGTTAAATAACTATAACTGCTTCACTAAAATATATCTTCTCATACCACCATATTTAAGCTTTTCTTTCTGTACTTCATATCCTAATAATAAAAAATTCTTTAGACTAAAATGATTGTTTGGTGATACTGTTGCACACATAATAGATGTTTTATTTAATTTCCCTATCTCTTCTAATATCTTGCAAAGTTTTTCTTGAAGTCTATTTCCTCTATATTCTTCACTTACTATTATTGATTCAATTTGTCCTATAGTTAAAAGTTTCTCTCCTTTAATATCTATATCATGTCCATAATTATTTTTATCATATTTAAAATTTCCATAAACTCCGAGAGCTATTAATTCTTCATTCTTTGTTAGACACCCAATAACTTTTCCTTTTCCATTAATTATTTCTCTAAATTCATTCTCTGAAGTTAAGGCATACAATTCTTTATTATCAATATTCTCAATGATATTATTTTGAAGTGTCATAATTTTATGAATATAAGTCTCATCTAATTCTTTAATTTCTGCTATTATATTTAATCCATCTTTTCTTTCTAAATTTATAAGTATTTTCATTATTCACTCCCTTACTTTCTAATTCTATTTATAATTAAATATATTCATTTTACCATTTTACTGTATATTTTACTATTTATTCAATCACTTTTCTTATTTTATATAATATCATATCTAGAAAATGCTTTAATTTAAAAAGCTGATTTTGCAAAAATACAAAATCAGCTTCCAAATAACTATAATTTTATTTTTATAATTTAGTAAATCTATTTTCTTCTTTTAATTTCATATAATAATTTGCTTCTGTTATACCTTGATATGGAGCTACCCATAAAGCACCTATTCCGCATGTTATTAATGAAACTATCCACCATCCAATAAAGCTTAATTCTAGTACAAAGTAATCCCATTTATACCCTTTAATTAATCTAGCACTTTCCTCTAAGCATTGAGTTATAGATTTTTCATTATCTTCACTTAAAATATAATATGCTTGTGAGAACATAAGAGATAGTATAATTCCTGGTACTATTAATAATATTAAACCTATAGCAACAGCTATTCCCATAAGTAAATATAATCCCAAAGTTTTTAGATAAATATTAAAGTTTGAGAATAAATCTCCAAGACTTGCATTTTCATGTCTAACTAAATTTAATGAAAACTTACTAATACCAACTGAAACCAGTCCTCCAAGTAATAAAGCTATTATATTTATAGAAATAGATAAACCATAGTAAGTTGATAAAGAAGAATCTATAAATGGTAGTCTGTCAATTGTCTTTTCAAATCCTGATGAACTTATTATTATTCCATAAATTAAAAATGTCAGTACTGCAATTCCCCAATTCCCCCTTAATTGTTCCTTTGCCATAGTTTTAATTTCACTTCTACTAATCATTATTATCTCCTCCGTTTATTTTTATATATTATATGCTTATATTATATACTATATCTTCCCTATTCAAAAGGTATTATATAACTCTTTTTATAATATTAATAATTATTTAATATTATTTTTTATACTTTTTACCTTTTATTAATAGTCATACTTACATATTATTTTATAACTTATATTTTTATACTACGAAAATAAGCCTAAAGGATTTATCTCCTTTAGGCTTGTTGGTATTAAATACTTATATATTTAATATTTATATTATTCAACTTGTTTTGATGTTCCACTTTCTAATATTGAAACTATTGAGAATAATGTAAAGCATACAGCTCCAAGTCCTACCATAACACGCGCTGGAACAAAGTATGCAGCATTAAATTGTGCAGCTTCTAATAAAAATGCTGCTAAAAATAAGCAAATAAGTGCTGTTATTACTGGAATTAATGGTATTCTATTACCTAATGCACAAGATTGGCGCCATACAGCGGCAAGTAATATTACCTTACTTGAAATACTGTAACATACAAATCCAAGTCCAATCATTACATATCCTGGAGCAATCCAAGCTGGGCTCTTACATACTATAAGTATTATAATACCCCATACTAAATCTATTGTACCCATTAAAATTACGAATTTACTCCATTTCCATCTTTCTTTATTAGAGAATACATTTTGTATTTGTCTAACAATAGTTACTACTAATGCAATTAAACTTGCACATATTAGTGATATTCCTATTACTACATGTGCTGCTACAAAATGTGGTGTTATTTCTTCACTAAATATTAGATATACTCCTCTTGCAAGTCCAACTATTGTACAAATTATAGGGACAGCTATTAATGCTTTAGCTTGGCCACTTGTGAATCCACCTTTTGGTTTTTCTCCTGGTTTTAAATCATCTTCATTTTTAGTTATCATAGAAAATTTAGTTGAAGACGTTGCAACTGTTGCTACACAACAGGTTATTAATCCTACAGCAAATATTATATTTCCTGATACAAAATAAGCTGCATTATCTCCTGCTGTTCTCCAAAAATAAATACCTGCAATAACTGTAAAAATTCCACTTGCATAACCTATTATAGGTAATATCCATTTATAAAAGTTATTATATTTATTTATTATTTGTCTTATGATTGTTGCCGCAGTTGTAAATAATGCAATACATATTGCTGTTAAAAATATAAGAACATGTCCTGCAACAATAAATCCTGTTCCCGTTGCTTGTTTTAATGCATTAACATAAAAACCATATCCTAAACATACAACACCCATTAATAGTGGTATTGCACGAAACAATATGCTAATGTAAATATTCATAATTATCCCTCCAATTTTTATAAATTCAGTGGATAAATAAAAGTTAAAATATTATTTTATCAAATATTTATTTTAATTTTTATTTATTCATTGTATTAATTTTATAATATTTACACTTATCTCTAAGTACTTCTTAATTTTAATGCTACTTATAATTCAAGTCAAAGAACGAAACATGAATGTTTTTAAATAATTACTAATCGAATTTGGAGAAGTTGTAAACTTACCTATAAAAACCACTATTTTTTCACTTTTACCTTTTTATTACAATAGGTTTTTATTTTATTTTTACATTTTTTATAGTGAAAAAGATATTTACTGAACTTTTTTTAATAAACTTGTTGTTTTATTCGTATTTTTCCAGTATAATAACTTTCGTATTACGAACATTATATATAAAATCATATTTATAATTCGTAATTGTACATATTAAATCTTATTTAGGGGGACAAAATTTTGAAATTACAAAAGAGATTATTAATATTAATATCTATGATATTAATAACATCAACTACTTTCCTTGGCTGTAGCAGTTCATCAAAATCTGCTACTAACACAAAGGAAACTATAGGTATTATAGGAGCTATGAATGAGGAACTTGAAGTTCTTTTAAAAGATATGAAGGATACTAAAGAAGTTAAGAAAAATGACTTAACATTTTATGAAGGAAACTTATGGGGAAAGCCTGTAGTTGCTGTAGTATCAGGTGTTGGTAAAGTTAACGCTGCATCATGTGCGCAAATATTAGTAAGTGAATTTAAAGTTAATTCATTAATAAATATTGGTGTTGCTGGTGGAGTATCAAAGGATATCTATCCAGGAGATATAGTTATAGGGGATACTTATGTTCAACATGATGTAGATACATCAGTATTTGGAGATAAGGTTGGACAAATTCCTAGAATGGATGTTTATGATTTTAAAGCTGATGAAAAATTATTAAATTTAGCTATTGAAGCTACAAAAGATCATACAGACATTAAGTCTCATGTAGGAAGAATAGTATCAGGTGATCAATTTATTGCAAGTCATGATAAGGTAGCTGAGATTGAAAAGAATTTTAATGCTTCTGCTGTAGAAATGGAAAGTGCATCTATTGCACAAGTTGCATACCTTAATAATATTCCATTTGTAATTATCCGTTCAATTTCAGATAATGCAAATAACGGTGCAACAATGGATTATAAAGAATTTATTCCAATTGGAGTTAAAAATTCAACAGCTATATTAAAATCTATGTTTGAAAAAATGTAAAATTACTAACTACACCATAATATAATGAGGCTATATAAGTTTATTGTTAAACTTATATAGCCTCTATTTAATATCATTTATCTTTTAATTTGTTATTTACTATCATACCTACTTCTCTAAATAGATATAGTAAATAATTATTTTTGAAATAGTCATTATTATAAAGTGCCTTTATAATACAATAACACATTTTAAATCTAATCTATTTTAAATGTTATTGTTACTTTAAATAGATCTCCATCTAACCGTATATTAAAAGTTCCCCCTTGAAGTTCAACAAAGCTTTTTGCTATTGCAAGTCCAAGGCCAGAGCCTTCAGTGTTACGCGACCTATCACCTCTAACAAACCTTTCCACTATCTCCTCTTCTCCAAAATCCAATTCATTCTCTGATATATTCCTTAAGGTTATTTGCACTTTATCTTCCCTTTTTATAACATCAATATATGCTCTTGAATTCTTCATAGAATACTTAGTTATATTAAGTATAAGATTTTCAAAAACTCTAAAAGTTCTTTGGCTATCTAAAGGTAAAATTATCTTCTCTTCTGAATAACTAAACTTAAACTTTATAGTTGAGTCCTTTATTTTATCATTAAGCTCTATCATAGTTTGCTTTATTAAAGATATTATATTGACTTCTATTATATTTAAATTTATATTACCACTAGATGCCTTGCTCATTTCAAATAAATCTTCAATTAAAGCTTTAAGTCTTTGAGATTTTTTATCTAATGTTTCTATATATTGTTTTTTCTTCTCTTCATCTTTTTCACTTTTTAATAAATCTACATAAGATATTATTGATGTTAATGGAGTCTTTAAATCATGAGATACATTAGATATAAGCTCAGTTTTCATATTCTGACTTTTAACTTCTTCATCTACAGCTTTCTTAAATCCACCTTGTATCTTTTGAAGTTCATCTTTTAATTCATTAAATATACCTAAGTCTTCATCAACCTTAAAGTCTAAATTTCCACTTGACATTTCATTTGTTTGCCTAAGTAATATTTTATAATTTGATTGAATCTTCTTTTCAGACCTTTTCAGTATTATAAACATTATTACTAAGTAAATTAAAAATGTTAATAATGTTATTAAATATCCTCCGCCTCCAAAGGTATATGCCCCTATTACAACTATACAGAAACTCATAAATATAATAATAAAATTAATTACTACCATTGTAAGTATCTTTTTATTATTCTTTTCTCTTAAATCTATATTTCTAGCATATTTAAATAGTTTACCTAATCCCTTATTAAGTGTACTAAAGAATTTAACTAAAAATATATTTTGTTTAAAATATCTTTTTACTCCTTCTTTAAATATATATTTAATATATATTATTTCATAGAATATATAAGTAAAACACATAAACCAATATGCTATATTAGCAATATATACAAAAATATTTTTAGTTTCATCAGATACTGAAAGATATGAAGAAAAAACAAATGTATCTTCTATAGTTTTAAGCATAATCGAACTTGGTGCTTGTATTATTAAAAACAATATAAATACAGTGAGTAGTATATTTATTTCAAAGGGTAGCTTTTTAAATATCTTAAACCCAATAATTTTCTTTAATAATTTATATGGAATAAATATTGCAAGTAATATAAGTATCACTAGTGGTATACTTATATATATAAATGATTCAGAATTTATTGCTTGTTCTATAGCACTATTTTTATAATAAACACCCCTAGGGACCCCAAAAGCTACTGTAGCATCTTTTATAGGTTCTAAATAATGACTTGGAATTCTACTCTTTTCTGATGCCAATTTAATATTTCTTTTAAAGTTCTCCTCAGTATCTCCCCATATATCTGTTATTGTTAAATTCCCATTCTTATCAAAATCCATAATTACATAAAAATCAAAATTAATCTTTCCAAACCTTTTATCCTCATTGTTATATAATAATTCTACTATTCCAGAGATACCACTACCACCATGCACATCATTTACTTTATTGATTGAATAAGATCCCATCATATAATCATTTAAATATTCTTTCCATTCTGGAAATAGACTATTATTAAATTCCTCTATAAAGTTTGCATAGTACTTATATTTATCCTTAACTAAAATATCATATTTAACTTCTTCTACTTCATCTGTATTTTCATCTACTTTACTTCCTAATGTCCAAAAATAACTAGAATACATCGACCCATATATCTTTTCATAAAATTTTTCATTTCTATTGAAGTTATCAAAATTCGATCTATATTCTTCATTTATTTTAGGATACATCATACATAATCCTATAGAAACTATCATTATAAGACTTAAAATTATTGCACTTATCTTCTTTTTATCATTAAACTTTTCTAACTTATTATTAAATTTTTTCAAATTTATAGCCAACTCCCCATACCACCTTTAAATATTTTGGATTCTTAGGATCTATCTCTATCTTTTCTCTTATATTTCTTATATGAACCATAACTGTATCAGTATTTACAGCTTGTTCATTCCAAACCCTTTCATATATCTCATCTGAAGAGAACACCCTTCCTGCACTCTTCATAAGTAAATGTAATATCTTAAATTCTATTGGCGTTGTCTTTATTAATTCCCCATCTAAAGTAATCTCTTTGCTATCTACATCAAGCTCTAATCCACCAATAATAACTTTATTTTCTTTTTCTTTTGTCTCTTCCACAATATTTAAATACTTTGCATATCTTCTAAGCTGTGAATTAACTCTAGCTAAAAGCTCTAAAGAATTAAAAGGTTTAGATACATAATCATCTGCTCCTATATTAAGTCCAAGTATCTTGTCCATTTCTTCTGATTTTGCAGATAACATTATAACTGGAAAATCATACTTTTCTCTAAGCTTCATAGTAAAGGCTATACCATCCATAATTGGCATCATTATATCAACTATTGCTAAATGAATATTTTCTTTTTCAATTACTTTCAAGCTTTCAGAACCGTTATAACCCTTGAAAACTTTGTATCCTTGATTAACTAGATATATCTCTATAGCATCAGCTATCTCCCTTTTATCTTCAACTACTAAAACATTATATGATTTCATATCTTAAATACCCCTTTTCTCATCCCTTTACGTCCCCATTATATAACATATTAGTAAATAAGTATTTATATTTTTAGTATATATTTTAATATTTTATATATTATTGTATTCCACTCCTTTCAATTGATATATTTATATTTTAGAGTACAATTTTAAAGATAATTTACTAATAAATCTAAAGACTTTCTAAAGACTTTTTTAAAGAATAAAAAAAGAGATAAGACTAAATACAAAATGTATTATTTCTTAACTCTTTTAAAATAAAATATTTAAAGATTATCTAATACTTAAAGTAACTTTTAAATAATCATCCTCTTCAACTTCTCTTTTAAATCCTTCATTTTCAAAAATCTTTATTGATATTTCATTGTCACTACTAATAAATGCACTTACTATTTTAATATCATCTCTATTTTCTTTAATGAAATTTACTATATAGTGTATTAAAGCCTTTCCGTATCCCCTTCCTCTTTCATCTCTATCAACACTATAACTAATTATAGCTTCATCGCCATTTCCTGATACTTCAAAGGATACTTGACCTAGTGGAACTAAATCTTCTTCTATAACAAATAAATTATCTAATTTGCTATCAAACCATGAATTAAATTCTTCTAAATCCATTTCTTTTTTGTAACGTGAAAATCTTATTACATCTTCATCATTAATCCATTTAAATAATATATCAAAATCTTCTAGATGTCCTCTTCTTATCATTTTAAAACTCCCATTTCTAATTTATATTTTCTATATATAAGTATACACAATAATTATCATAAAAAAAATATATTTAACCTATTTAGCTATAGCCAGTATAATTTAATTAGGGAGGCGTCTACTATGATAAATATTGATAGTTTTATTAGAACCACTATAAATACATTAAAGAAAATCAATGTGAATGATTCAATAGATATTAGACCTTTTAAGAAAGATAGAAAAATCTTAATTATAAAAAATGAACATTCCTTTGATGTAATAGAAGATGGTTTTTTTCAATGTGAGTATAGAGATCTAAAGCTTGATAAATTAAAGAAATTTTTAAAAACTCTAAAAAAACGTGAATTTCCAAGAAGCAGTAAATTATGGTTTAATATTATATCCTCTAATTAAGGAGATGAATAAATGAAGGAAAATATAATTATTGAAGACAATAATATCTTAAAGAAATTCTTCAAAGCAAATAAAAAATATGAAGAATTAATTATAAATAATATACTTTTTAGACTTCCAGATATAATAAAAAGTAGTCCTTACAAAATTAAATCAGTTCAAAGCTACATATATAATGGTAAAACTATCTATGAATATAAAATTCCACTAGATAATGCTATTAACTGTAGAGTTGCTTACACAAATTATAATAATAAAATAAAAGTATTTTTTATATCAAATACTATTATTAAACGTGAGTTTGTAAAATTATTATCTAATATGTCTGGTGTTTCAAAGTCTTGATTCAATCTTTTATTACTCTAATAACTTTAAAAAATAAAATATATATTATTTTAAAGGACATAGTTAAAACTAACTATGTCCTTCATTTTTAACGATTATATTTTATTTTTTCTTTCTTAAGAAAGTAACTCCAAGTGCTGATGCTATTATTCCAAAAATACTCATAGCACCTGTATTCATACCTGTACTTGGTATATTACCTGAACCACCGCCTGATATTCCTGGTGTTGTTGGATTACTTAGTTTTCCTGGCTTATTTCCATTTCCTGAGTTTTCACCATTTCCTGGCTTTTCTGGCTTCTCAGTTTTTTCTGGTTTTGTATTATTAATTTCCAGTTTGCTTTGTGCATCTTCTATAGCTTTAATGGCATCATCTATTTCCTCTTGAGTAGCTTTTTTATCTTTTAAAACTTTCTTAGCATCCTTTAATACATCTTTAAATGCCTTAAAAGTCTCTTTAGTATAATCTTTTTCATTTAACTTTTCTGCAGCGTTTATTGCATTTTCTAAAGCTGTTCTATCTACTTCATCTACCTCTGGAGTTTCTTCTCTATCTTCTAACTTACTTATTGCATCTTCTATAGCTTTAGTTGCATTATCTACTTCTTCTTGAGTTGCATCTTCTTTGTTATCTATATTTTTAGCTACATCTACTGCATCCTTTAAGGCTTTATAGCTTTCAACTGTATAGTCATCTTTATTTAAGCTTTCAGCCTTAGCTATAGTATCATTTAATTGATCTTTATTAACCTCTGGCTTTTCAGCTTCCTCTTGTCCAACTTTAATAGATAAATTAGTATTTATATTATTAGATAAATTTGTTACTTTTCCAGTAGTAGTTACTATGTCTAAACCATCTTGGGATTTAATCACTATATTTTTACTTCCAGTTGATATATCTGAAGGTATTATTCCCCTATATACTACTGACTTACCATCTTTATATTCTTTCATATTTAATTGTACTTCTCTATCTCCAATTAATATTTTAATATCTCTATTTCCAAATAAACTTATTGTTTGATTAAAGTTAACCATTATATTAATTTCTTCTCCAGGTAAATAACTCAAATCATTATCTAAAGTTTCTGTACTTACTATTTCAGCGGCCTTAGCACTCTCTATTAAATCTGTCTTTATATAATCTAAACTCATCTTTCTATATGACATTTCAGCACTACCTGTTCCTTCATATAATAATCCAACATCCCCATTTTGAAGTTCTGTTAAGCATGAGTATGCAAAATGTCCTGAAATGATACTTTGATTATATTTCCAATCAAATTCATATTTTTTCTCACCATTTTCATAAGTTCCAATTTCATTAATTACACCTATTCTGACTGTTCCATTCCTTCTATTAGGATAAACTTCATCTGGATTTGCAAAAATAACAGCAGGTTTTCCATCAACTGTTTTACTATAATTTATTACGCTTAATTGACAATATGGTTCTCTTAAATTTCTATCCTCAGTAACATCTTCATGCCAAGTTTCACCACCATCAAAGCTTGTTGCAATTCTAACATAATCTCCTGTATTTCTCATAAATAATTTTAATTGACCATCTGGCATTTCAACCACTTGACACTCTGTTAATTGATTTCCTGATTTTATAGTATCAGAATTCGCTGACTGATCACTTCTTGAATCATTTGGAGACTCTCCAATATTCCATGTATTACCATTGTCATCACTATATATCACAGCACTTGATTGGAATCCATTTGGATTAGTATAGTATACAGGGAATACTATTCTTCCTTTCTTCTCTCCACTTTTTATTTGAATTCCTCTTCCTGGTCCAGTACCTAGGAATTTCATCCAATCTTTTTTAACTTGTCCTGATATAAGTTCTGGCTCACTCCAAGTCTTACCATCATCAGTGCTCTCTACTAATGCAAGATATGCTGTACCATAAGCTTTTAATTTAGATGTTGGAAGGAAGGTGTTTCCTATAGCCTTAGCTTTTCCATCTTCATATAAATAATTATTTGCATCTACTCTATAAGCAGTTTCTATACCATCTGAATCAAATACTCTTCCACTTGGCTTTATATAATATTTATTGCCTTGACCTGCTTGTCCTGATGTACCTTCTCCATCAAATAAAAGCATACAATTCTCTCCTTGGAATTCTTCAAAACCAGTTCCTTGTCTTGATGCTCCAAATCCATACCCTTCCGGAAATGCTGTTATAAATAAGAATATTTTACCATTATCTACTTGAAGTAGTGAAGAATCTATTACTGATGCATTACCTGGATAGTCTATTATTTTTTGTCCATCTATCCAAGTTTCTCCTCCATCTTCACTTCTCTTAATTGCTGCATCTATATTATTTGGTGAATCTCCACCATGATTTATTCTAGCATCTATTCCCGCAATCATCGTTCCTTTGTTAGTCGTAATTAAAGATGGAATTCTAAATGCTTTTGATCCTAAATCATTTGGCTTAAATACATCAACTGGATCACTTATATAAGCGCCTTCTGGTAAAGGTAACTTATCAGTTTTCGTCTCCTCAGTCTTTTTTACTAAATAGTCATCTGCTAATGCTATATCATATATATCTATAAAATCTATATCTCCAGTAAAGTTATATTCATTTCCATTTAGTCTATCTGTCTTTCCTACATCAACACTATTTATTCCTTCAATATCAAATATAAATTTTAAATCTTCCCTTTTATCAAACTTAACTTTTTTTCCATTTAGATAAAGTGAATATCCTAGTCCTTCTTCTGCTTTAAATGCTAAAGTATTTATTCCTTTATTTAGACTTACATCAATATTCCCTTTAATATTGAATGAATTTGTACCTTCATTTCTTATTTCATACCCTACACCTCCATTTTGTACATATAAATGGAAGTGATTATTATTCTTTTTATTATTACTAGCACTGAAAATTGTCTGTATTCCATCTCCTTTTACATCAAACTTTGCAATTATTGTCCCTTGATTTAGAGAATTTATTTTATTTAAATCAGAATTAAAGTTTCCATTAGCTCCATTTTCTATTCTTAAATTATTGTATTCCGATACCTTTTTAGCCATTCCAGTAGTCTCATATACATTAACCTCAGCAATACTTGCAAATCCTCCAACACCTTCAAGTACTTTTATTGTTATATTATCTGTTTCTATTGGATTTTCAAATCTAATTACATTAGTTAAAATATCTGTTCTTAATGTCCCACTATGAACAACCTCATTATTTGAAATTATTTCATACCTTTTTATTTTTCCATTATCCTCTGAAAGTCTAGAATCTAATTTTATTGATGATACTACTCTCTCTTTCCCTAAATCTAATGTAAGACTTTGAGGTAATTCATCACTTTCATCCCATTTTGTATGCCACATAGTTTCCAAATTTCCATCTATAGCACTTATAGCAGGATCGACACTCTGCTCTGATGTGGCTGTAGCTTTTATCTCACTTTGATCTATTACACTTTCAATAACAGGTTTCTTTTGAGCATTATTTGGACTCGCCTTAGCCAAAATAACTTGAATCCCACTATTGCTTAATATTATTGTAGTAAGTATTAAGGCTACTATTTTTTTTCTATTCATAAGACCTCCTCATAAATTAAAATTTTATATAAAAGGACATAGCTTAATTAAACTATGTCCTCTTAATATTTAGTAATATTTTATTTTTTCTTTCTTAAGAACGTAACTCCAAGTGCTGATGCTATTATTCCGAAAATACTCATAGCTCCTGTATTCATACCTGTATCTGGTATATTGCCCGAACCATTACCTGGAATTCCTGGTGTTGTTGGATTACTTGGCTTTCCTGGCTTATTGCTATTTCCACCATTTCCTGAATTTCCTCCATTTCCTGGCTTATTAGGTTTTCCTGGTTCTTCTGGTTTTGTATTATCAACTTTTAGATTGCTTTGCGCATCATTTAAAGCTTTAAGTGCAGCATCTATCTCCTCTTGAGTAGCTTTTTCATTCTTTAAAACTTTCTTAGCATTCTTTAATGCATCTTTAAATAACTTAAAACTATCTTTAGTATAATCTTTTTCATTTAATTTTTCTGCAGCCTTTATTGCACTTTCTAAAGCTGTTCTATCTACTCCATCCACGTCTGGAGTTTCTTCTTTGTCTACTAATTTACTTATTGCATCTTCTATAGATTTAGCTGCATTATCTACTTCTTCTTGAGTTGCATCTTCTTTATTAGCTATAATTTTAGCTACATCTAGTGCATCCTTTAAGGCTTTATAACTTTCAGCTGTATAATCATCTTTATTTAGTCCTTCTGCTTTAGCTATAGCCTCATTTAATTGATCTTTATTAACTTCTGGCTTTTCAGTCTCTCCTTCTCCAACTGTAATATTAACTTTATTAGATGTAACAGTTTTTCCATCTAATGTAACCTTAACCTCAACAGTTGCGTTACCTTCCTTTAATCCCTTCATTTTTCCATCTTCAATTGAAAGTACACTATTATCTGAAATAATATATTCAACCTTAACATGATCTTTAGATAAATCAACATTAGCTCCATTACTCATAAGAGCATTAACATTAAAGTCAACTGCTAAGTCAACAGGAATTTGATTTACGCTAGTGTTTAAGTTAACATGTTCAAGCTTAGCATTTGCATCTTCCTTAACTTCCTTAACGTATATATTATCTAATATAAGCTCCTTATATCCTTCGCCTTTATCAATTGAAATATAGTAATCATCCCTATCTCCTGTAGTAAATGTCTTCTTAATTTCCTTAGCATTAGTATACTTTCCAGCTTCAACACCTGTTGCTTCAAGCGGAATATTAACTAAGCTATCTCCACCAGATTTTGATTTTATATTCACTGAGTATCCTGGTGCTGCATTTTCAAGTGAATATAAGAATCCTAATTCATAAGTTTTATTTGGCTCTATCTTAAATGTTGATGAGTCAGTAACAAGCATTTGTCCTTTTTCTCCTGATTGTTGATTACTCTTTAATGAAAATCTTCCATCAAGAACCCAAGTCATTTTTTGTCTTCCATATAAATCTTTTTCTGCTAAGTGAGATCTATTAGAATGTCCTCTACCTGGTGCTAAGAAGAATGGAGTTATACCTTCATCTACATTTTCGAAATCTTCATAGAATACATAACCATCTTTATTTGTATGACCTGGATGATCCCATATTCTAAAGTCATCTACTATAACTTCACCTGAACCTTCTTTTGCCTCTAAATAAATTTCAGCTCCAGTAACTCCAGCAGGTACAGTAAATTCAACTTCCATTCTTTGGAATGAATCATCAATCCACTTATGACCTTCCCCTTGTCTCTTTAAGCCACTCTTGTTAATTACATTAGTAACTTTAACATCACCTGAACTAGCTCCTAATGTAACTTCTCTGTTTCCGTCATTTTTAACCCATGCAGAAATAGAATACGTTTTCCCTGGCTCTAGTCCTTCAATATTTTGAGATACCTTTCCATCCTTATCAGCGATAGAAACAACATCATTACCCTTTCTTGTTTCACGTGTTTCATTTACAAATTTGATATGATCTGCGTTGCCACTCTTTGATTCTTTTTTCCAATTGCTCCATGTTTGTGAATCAAATCCCGGATCTTTTATTTGAGCACCTTCACCCCATGAATCAATTCTTTCCTCTTTAACCTCACCTTTAGTTACAATATATGGTGTATCTTTTTTAACATCTAAGCTTACTTTTCCATTTACAACATTAACTGCTTTAACCTTTGTTCTTCCTAAGTCAGTTAATTCATATAATTCAACTGTTCCAAGATTAGACCAGCTTTCTGGAAGTTGCCATTCTGATGTTGTTCCAAGTGGATTCCAGTGATATATCTTTTCATCTTCTTCAACTGGATTCCATGGTAAGAATAATTTAGTTTTACCTATTCCAGTATTTCCTATTGAATTTTCTGGAGTTGTTGCAACTAATCTATCATTCTTATAGTAATTTATATTAGCTCCTTCTCTAATAGCTCTTAATCCTTCATTAAATTTAACTTCGTCTTTTGACATAGACATTATTTCAAAATGTTGCATATACTTAGTTGGTAATACTTGATTGTAGAATACTTCTGTACCGTACTCACCTTCAATTGTATGCTTAGTTCCCCATCCTCCTGATAGAAGATGCTTATTACCTTTTAATAATGGATCTGATAAGAATCCATCTTTAGTATCATTTTTTATAAATCTTAGGATTTGACTTGTACCACCTTCATTAGGATAAGCTGGGTCTGCTCCCCAATGAGTCCATGTTACATGTTCTTCAAGTGGACTATGGAATTCTGTTGCAACTTGATAATCTAAGCTGTTTAATTTTTCTCCAAGTTGATGTGCATTCCATCCATTACCTGTATAAACATCAACGTATACCCATCCTAATCCTGGAGCATCTTCTTTAAGCATATCTAATCTTCTGAAAAGTTCACCATTTACAACATCTGCTCTTTGGTCAACATAATATGCTTGATCTAACCAATTCCATCCTGCAGCATTTTCATTTACACTACCATTTTGAGGATACTGGAAAGCATCTTTTTGGTATTCAGTAGCATTTACGTGAACACCAATTTTTGCGTTATATTTCTTTCCTTCATTTATTAAAGTGTTAAAGTCATCAACTCCACCTTGTCTCATTCCTATATGTCCACCGTAATCTGGAATCGAATCATCATGACCTTCTGCTTGATATCCCTTATGGAGAACCATTTGCCCAAATCCATCAGTATAATTAGATATCTTCTTAATAGTATCTAATGATCTTAAGAATGGATTTTGAGTATATGCAATATTAAATGCTACATATGAAAGGTTATTCTTAATATCTTCTCCACCCATTGGAACCTTCATATTTCTTCTATACTCTATTGCAGCATCTTGCCAGGTTACTTTTTTATCGTCATTATTGTCCTTTGTTACTATAACTTCTGACCATAGTTTATCTTCATGATTAAATAATTCAGTTTCTGAATCTAGAACTTCCCTATAAGTCCAAGTTCCTGTTCCCATTCCTGTACTCTTATAACCATTTCTATTTTCAGTTGTAAGAGTTATCCTATTTGAATATTCTATTACATTGTTATCCATAGTTATAGCAAAATTATCATCGTTTATAAATGCATAAGTTTTGCCTTTAACTGATGGGTCCATCTCTTCTACAGTTTTTATTTCATCCTTAATATCATGCCAAGCTCCTGAAGATAAAGTTGCAGCTATTGCTCCACCTTCATTACTCTTAACAGTTGCAAAGCTATGATTTGGGAAGTTCACTTTTTGAACTTTAAAGTCTCCACCTTCTTTTATATCTGTTATTTCCATTCTAAGCTTATTTCCATCTACAGACATTTTAACTGTCAATGTAACATCTACTTCTTTTATTTTCATAGTATATGTTGCTACATTGTCTTTTACTGTACACTTAACCTCTGGTGCATATTTAGTGTTGTTAAGCTCAACTTTATTATATCTCTCCTCTTGTCCTAATAACGTTGATTGATCATCTTTCCACTCATATCCTATTACTCTTGGGAAAGTATTATCTAAATTTACCTTCATTTTATCTGATTCAATACTCTTAACTTCAACTTCTGGTAAATCCCCTTCACTCTCTTGAACTATCTCTTCAACTTTAACATTATCTAAAGTAACATTTTTATTTCCAAACCATCCTGATAAACCTATTTTACCAGCTCTTTGTGGAAGACTGCCTGATGTTGTATTTCCTAAAAGAACATCATCTATCCATAATGACACATTATTATCTTCAACCTTAAGCTTCATTCTATACTTTTTATTTGCCTCAAGCTTAAGTGATCCTGGGAATGATCCATAACTTTCTGTGCCGCCATTCATAGCTTTCCAAACCCATGATCCAGCATCATAACAAACTGCACCCCAGTTATCTTTATCATTAACTCTAAATGCAAGTCCAATTCTTCCTGAATCACTATCTACTGTAAAATCTGTTTCATAAGTAAAATTCTTAACATTTGGTGAAGCCATATCAGCTGATACTGCTACACCATTCATAGGAACTTTTACAGCTCCATTTTCAACAGAAGCTTTTCCACTTCCTTTTAATATTTGCCAATCTCCACTTGTTGCTTCTGTTTCAAAATCTGTACTATAAGCATGCTTTTCCCTAACTGTAATATTAGCTTTTGCTTTTGGTGAATTTTCTGCTGCTCCCTTTATTTTTCCTTCTACTACAAATTCACCAACTTGTGCATATTTTGAAGCATCAACATAATCCCATATTACAACCTCTTTACCAGTTGATCCATCTCCATAAGTTACATCAACTTTATATGGTAGTTCTGGCTTTACTTTTACTAAAGTATCTATATTTAACTCTTTAACCTCTGTAATATCATCCTTTTGAGCCTCATCTAATGAATTGATTTTTAAATAATCAACCTTTACATTCTTTTGATCAAACCATGTTCTAAATCCAAATTGACCTGGATCAGTTGGGAAGTTTTGTAATGATACATTTTCAGCAAATATTTTTTCCCCATTTACAACTAAAGTTACATGATTTCTTTTAACTGTAACCTTCATTGTAGTCCAGTCACCTGCTTTAAGTTCCGGTCCTTTTATATCATCCTTCCACGCCTTTGGCGTTTCAATGAGCCACTTTCCTGGAGATTCATTACCTCCATTATATCCAATAAAGCCATAATTATCTGCTGAATTCCCTCTAAATACAAGTCCAAATCTACCTGCTTTATCATTTTCATTATCAGGATTTAATTGGAATCTAACTTCTGCTTCAAAATCTGTAAGACTTGGACTTTGTTCTTCTACAAATACAAGATTATTTCCATTTGTCCTCTTAATTTCTAAAGCTCCCTTAACTCCATTTTCTTCATCAGCAAAATCAAAATTTTCTTTAATTTCGCCTTCACCTACCAGCCTTTTCCATGAATTACTGTCATGGTTACTATACTCTTGATCATATTCAAGTTTTTCTGAAGCTTCCTTATTGCCCTTATCTCCAGCTTTATTAACTTCAACAACGTTTACATTTTTATTCCCGTCTGCCAATGCAGATATAGGAATCTGTCCCATTATAACAGCTCCAGCAATGATAAGCGCAATATTTTTGTTCATTGTTGCCCTTTTTTTCATTAAATTTCCCCCCTCATAGATTGTTTATTATTAATATAAATTAGTTAACAATAAAAATTTAAGTCCCCACCTTAATAATTATGAACATAACTAAGCTGCACTAAATAAACCATATATATCATGTTGTCGAATTTTCAACTAAACTATAATTATTATTTAATTTATTTCTAAGTATCATCGAAGATTATTGTAATTGTTTTCCATTTTCTTGTCAATCATTATAATATAGCCATTTTCAATGTAGTTTTTCTTCATTTTTATACTTAGATTACCCAAAATTATTGCACAAAATATTTTATATAATTTCTTATTTATAAATATTAAAATACTAAATATACTTTTCAAAGTATTGATACTTCATATCATTTCTATGATTAGCTTAATTTCATAATAAAAAACTCTTATTTAATATTTTTACTTTATCTTTATATATTTCCTAGGTAATTTAATGAATTTCATTTAATTACACCTATTTCTTATATTTTATTATGTAAAAAAAATACATAAAGAGCACAAAATTATACATTAGATTTTTCTAATTATCATTATGCTTTTTAATAAAAATAAAAAACCATAGATAAAAATCTATGATTTTTTAATATTCTATAATTCTATATGTATTCTATATATAAAACTATTATCTATTTATAAAATTTTTAACATTTTCTACAACCTTTTTAGCTTCTTCTAACAATTCTTCCATTGAAGCATGAATGTAAATTCCATTTCCGCAAGCAAACACTCCATTTTTTGAAGTCATATATTGCTCATTAACTGCCGCCCCTGATGTTGATGAATTTAATTCTATTCCACTCCTCATTGCTACTACTCCGTCTGATACCATCGGTCTTGCTATTATTAAAGTATCACATTTTAAAAGAAGCTCTTCACCATTTTTAGTTATTCTAATCATCTCAACTCTATCTTTACCAATAATATCTTCTAATTGATATCCTAAATAAAGATTCTTTGTAAGCCCAAGAACTTCATCACTTACTTTATCACAAACTGCACCTTTTACATTTATATTTTTTTCCTTTAATTTCTTATAAATTTTCTTTATATTGTCTACTCCATATAAGACTACATCTTTACCTGGTATAACTCCATCTATTCCTAGAATTTTTTCTGCCATACCAACTGTCATTATTCCAGAACATCTATCTCCAGTAACTTTCATATTGTCTCTACTTTGTTCTTTTCCACCATTAGCTAATATTATAGCTTTTCCTTTTATCTTTTCTATCCCACGTTCTTTGCTTGTACATACTATTTCTCTATCATAATCAATTTTTAAAACCATTGTATTTAAATATGTATCTATTTTAAATCCATTAAATTCGTTTAACTTCTTTTCTCTGTAGTCTCTACCTGTAAAATAACTTCTTTCACTTAAGTTATAATCCCCTCCAATTAAAGCACCACCTAATACGTCATCCTTCTCTATAAGTAATACTTTGTCTATACCTGCAGCTTTAGCAAATATTGCACAATTAAGTCCTGATGCTCCTCCACCTATTATGATTAAATCATAAACTTTCATATTATTTTACGCCTCCTTGTAGCCTATCATATTTGAACCTTTTTTATTTTTCATAACTTCACTTATGTCTATATTCAGTTCTCTTGCTATTATCTTTGATATAGGAATTAAGCATCCAACACCTTGACAGCCACCCATTGTTGCTCTTGTTCTTCTCTTAACTGCATCAACACTTCTAGCTCCAAGTGGTCTATTTATTGCATCTATTATTTCTCCTTCTGTTATAAGCTCACACTTACATACTATTTTCCCATAATTACAATCCCTTTTTATTAATTCATTTTTTTCTGTAATTCCTAATTTATCAAACTTAATTATTCCTTTTCTTGTACTTATAAAATTATCTTTTGGAATTAAATTAAAGCTATCTTTAATTAAATTCTTAACATACACTCCAATTGCAGGAGCTGCTGTAAGTCCTGGTGAATCTACTCCTATGACATTTATAAAATTTTTAGCACAATTAACTTCTTCTATTATAAAATCACTTTTAAGACATGGTCTTACCCCAACAAATGTTGTTATGATTCTATTTAAAGGTAATTGTGATACAGATCTTTTAGCTTTGTCAATTACTTCACCTAAGCCTTCTTTAGTTGTCTTAATATCTATTTTGGCTCCTTTATGTGCATTGGGTCCAATCATTAAATTACCATCTATAGTCGGTGTAACTAAAACACCTTTACTTATCTTATCAGGTACTTGGAATAATGTTTTCTTAACTAATCTACCAGCAATTTTATCAAATAAAATATACTCTCCCTTTACTCCCTTTATTTTATATTGATGATCATTTATCATATTATTTACTATGTCACCATTAAGACCTGCTGCGTTGATAACGCACTTACTTTCTAAATATTCTCCATTACTTAATGTAATCTTATATCCATCACATATTTTTTCTATATTGATAACCTCAGAATTAAATTTAAATTCAACACCATTGACATTTGCATTTTCAGCTAATGCTATAACCATTTCATAAGGGCTAACAATTCCAGAAGTTTTTGCATATAATGCTCCTAAAATTTTTTCAGAAACATTATTTTCTAAACTTAAAACTTCTTCTCTTCTTAAAATTTCTAATCCTTTAACGCCAAGCATTTCACCATTAAACTTAAGCTCTTTAAGCTTAGCCATGTCCTCCTCTGAAAATGCTAATATTAATGCTCCATTCCTTTTAAAAGGAAAATCTAGATCTTTCGATAACTCATCAAACATTTCATTTCCTAAAACATTTAATTTGCCCTTTAGTGTTCCTAAAGTTTCATTATATCCAGCATGTACAATACCACTATTAGCTTTTGATACACCACTTGCAACATCATCATACTTTTCAATTAAAACCGTATTTAATTTATACTTTGATAGTTCTCTAGCAATTGAAGTACCAATAACTCCGCCTCCAATAATAATTATATCTTTCATATTACATCCTCCTAGTCCTACAATACAAATTTCTTTATAGCTTTAGCGACTCCATCATTTATATTTCTATCTGTAATATAGTCTGCAGAAACTTTAACTTTTTCTATAGCATTTCCCATAGCTACTCCAATACCAGCATACTCTATCATTGACAAGTCATTTTCACTGTCTCCAATACACATCACTTCTTCTCTGCTTATATTAAAGTATTCTGCTAATTTTTTTACTGCATCTCCCTTTGTACTTCCTTTTTCCATAATTTCAAAATTATCATCCCAAGATGCTACAATTTCCATATTACTATTTAAAGATTCAAGTTCTTTTCTAGCTTTATGTAATTTATCTTTGTGATTTTTTTCTACACAAACTCCTTTTAATATTTGCCCATCATATTCTCTTAGAGCAATATTAATATCATTGAATGTTTCTATTCTTATTTTCTCATCATCGGATAATTTTTTATTTAGAACATTATATACGTGATTTTCTGGAAGTTCTTCATCAGATACAACTCCAAAATTAGTTGTTAGGTAAGCCATTAGACCATATTTCTTAGTCACATTATAAAATTTATTTAACTCTTCTATATTTAATGGATTATTGTAAATTACTTCTCCATTACTTCCACCAATAAAAGCCCCATTTGATGATATTATAGGTGTATTTAAACCTATTTCTTTTGAATACATTTTTGCACAATCATATACTCTTCCAGTAGTTATTGCTATATGTACGCCCCTTTTTATTGCTTCCTTTATAGCTTCCTTATTATTATCTGAAACTGTTTGTTGATCTTTTAATAAAGTTCCATCCATATCAATACAAATTAGTTTTATACTCATAATAATTCCTTCTCTCATATGTGTTAATCTTAATTATAGATTACACTTAAAGGATCAATAAGTTAAATACTATTTTTCTATGATAATAATAAGCATTTAGCTATATATATATATATATATATTGATACAATATATCACACCAACTATATTATATATACAACAGAAAAAAAGCCACTAGTTTTAGTGACTTTTCAAAAAATGTTAATATAAAACACTTCTTATTAATATTTAGTAAGTGCTTCCATGTAACTTAGTTCTATCCATTACTTTCATTAGATTTATTTCATATATTTTTTTATTTAATTTCTAATTTTATAAAAAGGCTCTACACTTTAATAATGTAGAACCTTTTTTAATAATTATAAAGATTTTTCTATTTCATCTATCATTGCTTCTGTAGACATTAATCCACTACCACCTAAGTACCAAACTTGAGTATTTAAGTAAATTATTTTGCCATCTTTATAAGCCTTAGTGTTCTTTGTTAAATCATTTACTATAACATCCTTAGCAGGCTTTTGATTTCCACCAGCAACTATACCTTTATCAATAACAAATAAGTATTCTGGATTCTTTGAAACTAAATACTCATATGAAATATTTTGACCATGATTTGATACTTCTATTTTATCATCAGCAGGAGTAAATCCAAAGTTATCATATATTATTCCAAATCTTGATCCTTTACCAAATACACTTATATTTCCTTCATTAACCATTGTTATTAAAGCAGTTTTATTATCAGCTTTTACCTTTTTACCTATTTGTTCCATTCTTTTATTTAAAGAATCCATCTTTTCTTTCATTTGGTCTTCAACACCATATATAGTACCTATAGCTTTTACATTTCTATCTAATGATCCAAAGTGATCACTACCTTCTGTACCAAGCATAATAGTTGGTGCAATTTTATTTAATTCATCATAGAATTTTTCTTGTCTGCCTTCAATAATAATTAAATCTGGTTTTAATTCATTTATCTTTTCCATATCAAACTCTTTTAAAGTTCCAAGATCAGTATATTTATCATCTTTATACTTACTTAAGTAACTTGTTAAACCTGACTTTGGTAATCCCACAGGTTCCTTACCTATTGAAGTCATGATATCTAATGAACCATAATCCAAAACAACAACTTTTTCAGGGTTTTTAGGAACTTGTGTTTCACCTTTCCTATGGCTTACTGTAACCATTTCTTTCTTTCCTTCAGCATTTGCTTCATTTGATTTAAGTTTTGAAAAACCAAAGGCTCCTCCTAAAACTACAATTATTAATCCAACTATTATTCCTATTTTTTTATTCATTATTATTCCTCCATCCTAAAAATATACACATATTCTTTGATTATTTATTTCTGTTACATTAAAGTCCATATCATAAATTTTGCATAACTCACACTGCTTAATTACATCTTCGGATTTACTATTCTTAGCTAGCTTTCCATCTTTAAGTGCCACTATATTATCTGAGTAGCATGATGCAAAATTAATATCATGTAAAACAATAACTATTGTCTTTCCTAAATCATTTACCATTTTTCTAAGTAACTTCATCATTTCAACAGAATGTTTCATGTCTAGATTATTTAAGGGTTCATCAAGAAGTATATAATCAGTATTTTGAGCTATAATCATTGCGATATATGCTCTTTGTCTTTGACCCCCACTTAATTCATCTAAATATTTATCTGAAATATCAGTAAGTTTCATATATTCAATGGCATCATCAACTAACTTTTCATCTTCCTTTTTAAGCTTTCCTTCACAATAAGGAAATCTCCCAAAAGAAACAAGTTCCTTTATAGTTAATCTGATGTTTATATTATTGCTTTGTCTTAATATAGATATCTTTTTTGAAAGTTCTTTAGAGTCCCACTCTCTAATTTCCTTTCCTTCTATAAAAACCTCTCCTTCATCCATATCCATAAGTCTAGATATCATTGATAAAACAGTACTTTTACCTGCTCCATTTGGTCCTATAAATGATGTTATTTTTCCTTTTTCTATATTAAATGAAACGTCATCACAAACTCTTTTATCTCCGTAAACTTTAACTAAATTCTTTATTTCTATCATACCCTGCTCTCCTTTAATAAAAGATATATAAAGTAAATTCCACCGATGAAATTAATAATAATTCCTATAGTTGTGTTAAAAGTAAATACTCTTTCTACTAAGAATTGTCCACTTACTAGTGCTACAATACTTATTAAGATACTTCCAATTAATAAAAGACTATGTTTGAATGTATTAAACATTTGATAAGTTAGGTTTACAACTAATATTCCAAGGAATGTTATTGGACCAACTAATGCTGTAGATAATGCAACTAATGCTGTTACTATTATTAATATTTTTTTAGTTAACTTATCATAGTCAATGCCTAAGTTTATGGCTTGATCCCTTCCAAGTGACATAACATCTAATTTCTTTATCTCATCATAAAGAAATGCAAATATTATAAGTATTATCACAATTGCCATAAATAATATTTTTGTATTAATTGAACTAAATGATGCAAATAACCTACTTTGAAGTGCCTCATATTCATTAGGGTCTATAAGCACCTGCATAAAGGTTGACATGCTTCTAAATAATCCTCCAAGGACAGTTCCTACCAATAAAAGAATCATTATATTTTGTTTTCCCTTTTTAAATAACAAGTTAAAAAGTACAAATGAAAATCCAACCATTAGTACACCTGAAACTAAAAAGTTCAATGTATTATTTGTCATCATTATAGAGCTTGATCCAAAAATAAAGACAGCTATAGTTTGTACAAGTCCATACAATGCATCTAGACCTATAATACTTGGTGTTATTATTCTATTATTTGTGATTGTTTGGAAAAGTATTGAAGAAACCGCTATTGATCCACCTGCCACTATAATTCCTATAACCTTAGGTATTCTTTTGCTCAAATTATAATCAAAGTTTTGTCCATTTAGTCCCCAAAATAGATAAAGTGCTACAAAGACTATTGATGCTAAAGCTAATATTATTAATTTTTTCTTATTACTTTTCATCATTTATTCCTCCTAAGTATTAAGTAAAGGAATATCACTCCACCAATTACTCCAACTGTAAGATCAATTGGAACTTCATAAGGAAATATTACTATTCTGCTAATTACATCACAGGCTAGTACGAATATTGATCCAAGTGCTGCAACTATAGGCATATTTTTAGCTAAGTTATCACCTTGTACTAATGAAACAATGTTAGGTACTATAAGTCCTACAAAAGGAATACTTCCTACTGTAATAACTACTAAAGCAGATATTAACGCTACTATAGCTAGTCCAATATTAGTTACCTTTTTGTAATTAAGCCCAAGATTTGTAGACATTTCTTCTCCCATACCTACTAATGTAAATTTATGTACATATGTAAAAGCTAGTATAACCATAGGTATACTTAAAAATAATATTTCATAATTTCCTTTTATAATACTTGAGAAATTTCCTTGTAAGAATGAACCCATATTTTGCACTAAATTAAACTTGAATGCAAAGAAATCAGTTATAGAACCTATAACATTACCAACCATTATTCCTACTAGTGGAATAAAGATAGTATTTTTAACCTTAACTTTTTTTAATATAGTCATAAATATGAATGTTCCAAGTAAAGAAAAGATAAATGCTAATACCATCTTTTGCATCATACTTGCTGATTGGAATACTATTATTGAAAATAATACTCCAAGTTTTGCTGAATCTATAGTAGCTGCTGTTGTTGGTGAGACAAATTTATTATTACTTATTTGTTGCATTATCACCCCACAAATGCTCATGCCACATCCCGCTACTAGAATACTAATAAGTCTAGGAACTCTGCTTATTAGTAGAATATTTAATTCCTCTTTTCCCATACTAAATATATTTATATCGGCTACTCCAATAAATAATGAAACTAACGACAGTATAAATATACCTATAATTAAATATACTTTTTTCATAAAATCACCTTTCTCATCGCAAATGATAATCTTTATCACTCAACATCTATATAATATAATAGGAACATTTTTCTGTCAACAATTTGTTTATCTTTTATTAAAAAATATTTAATATTATATACTGTTTAGATATTTTTACTAAATATAAAAGCTAAGATATTATAAATATCCTAGCTTTTAGTTAGATAATATTATTTACTTTTCACCTTAAATCTATCTTTGTTTAAAACTATTTTTATATTTAATACTGTAAGAAGTTTCTCTAAACTTTTGACTTGATTTATATACTTTAAATTATTTCTACTTACAAGTAACTCAGTCATTTTTAATATGTCTCTTTTTTCTTCTAAGTCTAATTTCCTCCTATCTTTTAATATACATCTATTAATATAAGTAAGTGTAGTCCAAATCTGTTCATCTGTAATCTTATTTATGTTCATCAATACCCATGTAAAATCCTTACGTCTATTATTTACAGGATATGCTTCCTTGAAGAAAGTTATAAAATGGTTAGTTTCTTTTGGATCCTTATTAATAACATACTTTCCAAGTTCACCCTTTAGCTTGTTTTTTAAAAACATAATAGTATTAGGCTTAACTATGCTTCCCATCTCTTCTATACTCTTATAAATAATATTATATGCTCCTTGACGCTTTTCATCAGATATGTTTTCATTTTTAAGTTCTTTTGATTTTTCAATACATTCTAATATATTCTTCTTACAGTTTAGTTCTTTATTATATATACTTTTTAATATTTCTATTCCATCTAAATTTTCAAAATCTACACCATCTTTAATTTCAATTATATTTTCATTAGTATCTATACTCATAATTTACCTACCTTATTTTATTTTCTATATTATACACTATTTCTTATCTTATTAATTCTATTTTTAAAATTTGATAACATTATGTTAACTGTTTGCGATTTCTAATCTTAAGTTATATAATTTTTATATAACATTTAATAATTTTTTATTTTATAAGGAGGATTTATGCCTAGTTTGATATTAGAGGGGGGAACATTTAGACCAATCTTTAGTGCTGGAATAATGGATGCCCTTTTAGACAATAATATTATCTTTCCATATTGTATTGGAGTTTCTGCTGGAATAACCAATGGATTTTCATATTTTTCTAATCAAAAAGGAAGAAACCTTGAAATAATGGAGCATCATAGAAACGATAAAAGATATATAAGTTTTAGGAACTTTTTAAAATGTAAAAGTCTATTTGGATTAGATTTTGTATTTGATGAAATACCAAATAAACTATATCCCTACGATACAGAAGCTCTTACAAATTATAATGGTAAAATTCTAGTTGGTGTAACCAATGCTGAAAGTGGTAAAACCGAATATTTAGACGGGAAAAAAATAGATAGTAAAAATACAATGCTTAGAGCCACTTGTGCTATTCCACTTTTCTTTCCTGCTATAAAAATAAATAATAATTCTTATTATGATGGTGGTCTTTGTGATCCAATTCCAGTAAAAAAAGCTATTGAAGATGGAAATGATAAACATCTAATTATACTAACAAGACCTAAAAGTTACAGAAAAAAACTTGGTCGTGGAAATAAATTAGCTGCAAAATTAGTTGGAAGAAAGTACTCTAATCTAAAGAATGCTTTTCTTACACGTCATGAAATGTATAATGAAACAGTTAGATTCTGTGAAGAACTAGAAAGACAAGGTAAAGCAATAATATTAAGACCTACTGAAGAACAAGCTATAGATAGTTTTGAAAAAGACGTTAAAATTTTAAAGAAAGCTTACACAAATGGTTATAACATGGCTACTGAGAGATTAGATGATATAAAGAACTTATTTGGTTAATACTTTACATAGTTATAAAATAAGAGTGAATTATACTCTACTCCCTCTTATTTTATAATTATTTGCTAAAGAATCATCATGTATATTAGATAATTCTTTAATCATAATGGTTTTATAAATAATTCTCACACATTGCTAATAAATAATAAAAAATCATTTAATAAAAATTAAGGACAGATAAATATAATAATCTGTCCTTAACTTTATTTTTTAATTGTTTCATTTTCTAATAACTCAATATATTCACCATATCCTTCGGCTTCCATATCTTCTTTTCTTATAAATTTTAATGACCCTGAATTTATACAATATCTTAATCCACCTAGCTCTTTAGGTCCATCACAAAAGACATGTCCTAAATGAGAATCAGAATTTTTACTTCTAACCTCTATTCTCTCCATATTAAAACTAATATCTCTTTTTTCTTTTATTACATCTTTAGTAATCGGCTTAGAAAAAGCTGGCCACCCGCATCCTGAATCAAATTTATCTGTAGATAAAAATAATGGTTCACCACTTGTTATATCTACATATATTCCTTCTCTAAAGTTATCCCAATAATCATTCCCAAATGGTGGCTCTGTAGCATCTTCTTGAGTTATTTTATATTGCAAATCTGATAGTTCTCTTTTTAATTGTTCTTCACTTAGTTTTTCATACTTACTCATTCTTTTACCTCTTATATTATTAATATACTTAATTATAGTCTATGACCTTATTTTAACCTATATTTATATAGTTATAACTTTATTTAATGTATTTTTTATTTCTTAATTATAAATTTTAAGAGAACTAATTTATGTATTATTAAAATAAAAAATTAAGGTATATATTAAATATCTTAATACATACCTCAAATATCTGTCTAATACTAATATATATATATATCTGAAAATTCAACTTTCATTCTATCAAGTTGAACATAATCTACATTACTGCCCATTCTAGTCATTGCACACTCACTTACTCCATGCATATTCTCTTCTATATAAGGTATACTCACTACTACTTCTGTACCAACTCCTAATATACTATAGATTTGTATATCCCCTCCATGCATTTTTGCTAGAGATTTTGCAATATAAAGTCCAATGCCACAACCTTCACTTATTTTTGTCATTCTATTATTTATCATTTTAAATCTATCAAAAATAACTTCTAAATTATCTTTTGATATTCCTACTCCATTATCTTTTATTCTAATCTCTAACATATTGTTATTGCAACATAAATAAACTTCTATTTTTCCTTTAGAAGAACTAAATTTTATAGCATTAGATAAAATATTTAAAATTATTCTCTCCATGTGTTCTTTATCAAAAAATGCTAACTTTTCTTCAATTTCTGTATCAAAAATAATTTCTATGGACTTTGTAAATCCAAAATCATTAGCTCTTTCACATATACTTTCAACAAAACCAACTATATCTGTCATAATAGGATTATATCTAAAGAATCCTTCTTCTATTTTTATGCTGTCTATTAAATTATTTATAAGTTTTATCATTCTAAAAGTATTTTTATTACAAGCATTAACATATTGTATATAATCGCTCTTATCTTCAATATTTGAGTTTTTTATCTTTAAATCTAAAAGTTGTAAAGAAGTAAATATTAAATTTATAGGAGTTTTAAATTCATGGGATATATTTGCAAAAAACTCTTCTCTTAACTTATCCAACTCACTTTGCTCTTCTTTTTTATTAGTAATATCATTTATAACAATAATTCGTCTTAAAGTATTATTGCATTCATCCTTTAACGGATGACTTCTAAACCAAGCCCATCTAACTTCATTGTCATTTCTAATTATTCTTGCAACTTCATCGAAGGGCTCATCGTAATTTATATTATTAAATAAATTCTTATCTTCAGGATGTATATTATTAGGTGCAACTAAAAATTCATCTGAATTATATAATTCATTACAGCTTACACCATAAAGCTTCTCAAAGGCATCATTAACAAATATAGTTTTATTTTTATCTTTAATAATAACAACATCATCAAGATGATTAAGAATACTAAATAGTATTCTTTCATTAGTTATCAATGTATCTTCAACAGCCTTTTTATATGATATATCTCTTGTGGCTCCTATGACACCTGAAATTTGATTGTTTTTATCAAAATATGGAACTTTAATAGTTTCTTCAATATACCTAGTTCCATCTGTTAACTCTATTTCATCTATATATACTTTTCTTGCTTTAGACTCAATAACTTCATTATCCGTGTGTCTAAACCAACTTGCTTTTTCTTTATCATAAAGTTCTAAATCTGATTTTCCTATTATATCCACCTTGTTTTTTCCAATATACTCCGAAAATTTTTTATTACAATTTGTATATCTTCCATGGATATCTTTGCAGAATATAAAATCTGGCATAGAATCAATAAATAAATCTAAAAGTTTTTTTTGCTCCTTCAATTCTTCTTCTAACCTTTTATTTTCTTTTATATATTCTTCTTTACACCATAAAATTATATGATCATCATTGATTTTTTTAACATCCATACCGTCTGTTTTAAACTCTTCATATATCATTACTATACTGATTATATCATTCCAAAAATCTTTGTTATATAATATCAGATTACTTCCCTCTTCTTCTAGTAGTTCATTGAAACTTTTATTTATTATATATTTAGCATCATAGTTCGTCTCCTCTACTACAACATTAAAGCCTTTATTATCCTTATTACTTAAAACTTTACAGTAAAAATATTTCATTGATACTGTATCTAGTATTTCCCTCCACTTATTCCCCATAAGATTCTCCTTTTTATACGATTCTTCCCCACGCTTTTAAGTATATATTTTACATATTATACTTAAATTATATTATCTGTTTTAATTTAATACAACACTTTACTACTTTTTTGTATTATGCTATATATTTTTTATAAAATTATTTAATTTTATTATTTGTTTTTATAAATATATTTCAAAACTTATAAATATATTATTAAAGCACTTCTAAAATATATTTATTATAAATTTTAGAGGTACTGAGAACTTTATTATTTATTGTATCTTTTCGTATATTATATATCAAAATATTAACATTAAAAACATATTTTTTCATTTTCTTAAATATTTTTAAGATTATTATCTATTAATGTGTAAAATTTATAAAATTGGCAAATACTATTTAGGAAATTCAACTTAAGGAGAGATTTTTATGGCTAGTACAACAGGTATTGTGAAATGGTTCAATCAAGAAAAAGGATATGGATTTATTTCATGTGATGATGGTAATGATGTTTTTATTCATTATTCAAATGTTAAAGAAGAGGGTAATAATAAAGACCTTCATGAAGGAGAGAGCGTCTCATTTGATATAACAGAAGGACAGAAAGGTCCTATGGCTATAAACGTTCAAAAAATATAAAAACAAAAGACACTACCTAATTTATGGTAGTGTCCCATAGTCAAGGTATCCGAACCTACAGATTCTTCATTGACTACACTATTATTTTAACCTTAAGTATGTCTATTATACATTTAAATTTTTATATTAGTGGTTAATATTAGTATCTATATATTTTCTTGTAATTTTTCCAAAATCACCACTTTTATTTATCATTCTTACATTATAATTGTTATAATCATCTTCAACTAATTCAACTATAATTAAATTTAGCTTTTCCTCTTTAATATATAAAACTATTCCATAAGAACATTCTATAGAAAACTCCATTTCACCTGTTTTAATAAGCTTTTCTTCACATTTATAATCATGAAAATTTTCACATGATTCTTCATAACATTCACCTGGTGCTATTCTATATTGAATTCCATCAATAAATCTAAAATATGTAACATTTTCATCACATACTCCTCCCACCATTAAAAATAGTCCATACTCTTCTTTTTTTAAAAGCTCTATTAAACCACTTTCATCTAATTCTTTTTTTATTTTATTATCTATTTTAAAATCATTTAAGTTTACTATGTCAATTAAGTCTATTAATTTTTCATCTTTAAGTGATTTATATATAAATTTAAGATCTGATTCATATCTTTTTAAAAATTTTTCTATATTTATGTCTGATAATTTCAAAATAATTTTATTCATATTTTACTCCTTTAATTAGTTTTAATTTATATATTAATTTAAAAACTTTGTTAGTATATCATAGTTTAATAATAAAATCTATAATATAAATATAAGTATATGTTTTAATTGTATACACTTTCCTTTATCATAAATTTATTCATTAATATATTTTCCACGAAAATTTTTAAACTATTGTTAATTTGGTAATAATCATAATGTTATGTTTATTTACATTTAGAGATTTATAATCTTTAAGACTGGAGGAATATGAAAAGATTTAGTTTATTTATAATTTCGTTAATCACTGTATTTTCATTTTCATGTATATTCTTTTATACTTACTTTAAAGAAAGTCCAGAGGAGGCTAATATAACAATGAATAAAGTAGATGCCATAAAAGATAAAATAACCACTATGTCATTAGATGAAAAAATAGGTCAGCTAATAATTGGTGGTTTTAATGGATATACAGTTGATTCAAATACTGAAAATTTAATAAAAGAAAATCATTTAGGTGGATTTATATTATTTCAAAGAAATGTAGAAAATTCTAATCAACTACTTAAACTTATAAATACTTTAAAGTCACTTAATAAGGGGAACATCGCACCACTTTTTATATCAGCAGATGAAGAAGGCGGAACTGTTACTAGAATGCCTAATGAAATAAAAAAGCTTCCGTCTAATTCTTATATAGGTAAAATTAATAATGAAGATTTCAGCTATAATATAGGAAAAACTTTAGGAAAAGAGCTTAATGCATTTGGAATAAATATGGATTATGCACCTGTACTTGATATTAATAGTAATCCTAATAATCCTGTAATTGGCATAAGATCTTTTGGAGATAATAAAGATATAGTTACAAGACTTGGCACTCGAACAATGGAAGGAATTAAATCTCAAAATGTTATCCCAGTAGTTAAACATTTCCCAGGACATGGAGATACTTCTGTAGATTCACATATAGGACTTCCAGTAGTAAATTGCGATTTAAAAAGGCTCAATGATTTTGAACTTGCTCCTTTTAAATCTGCAATTGATAAAGGTGCTGATGCTGTTATGGTTGCTCATATATTATTACCTAAATTAGATCCAAAATATCCTGCCACTCTTTCTTATAATATAATTACTGACCTTCTTAGAAAAGATATAGGATTTGATGGAGTAGTCATAACCGATGACATGACTATGGGTGCTATTATGGAAAATTATAACATAGGCAATGCTAGCGTTAAAGCAATTAATGCTGGTGCAGATATAGTATTAGTCTGTCATAAATATGAAAATATCCAAACAGCAATTAACTCTATAAAGAAGGCTGTCTCAGATAAAGTTATTACAGAAGATAGAATTGATGAAAGTGTATATAGAGTACTTTCATTAAAAGAAAAATATAAACTAACAGATAATAAAATCAATTCTGTTGATGTTAATGAGATTAATAAATCAATTACTGATGTATTAAATAAGAAATATTAGCTTAATACTATTTAGTAAATCATATTAAAGTATACTACTAATATATAGTAAATCATCTATCTAATAAAAAGAATATGCTTCAAAACTAAATTAAGGAACTGACTATTTTTAGACAGTTCCTTTATTCATATTATAATTCTTTTTCTGTTGGTATAGAATCAATAGCTCCATAATTAGTGCAAGTTATAGCTCCAACTTTATTTCCATAGAATATTATTTCTTTCCATTCATCAAAATTTATTTCTTTTTTGTATTCTATTTCAGATAACTTCTTAAGAACTCCACCAACAAAAGCATCTCCAGCACCTGTAGAGTCTACTTGTTTTATATTAATTGATGGAATTACTTCCATATTAACTCCATCACTTATAAGAGTTCCTTCTCCACCTAAAGTTACAGCAACAACTTTAGCTCCAAAATCGTGTAACTTCTTAACACCTTCTCTTAAATCTTCTTCAGTAGTTATTAATTTAATTTCTTCATCGCTAACTTTTATAAAATCTGATTGTTTTATAAACTTTTTGCAATCTTCAATAAATTCATCTAATTTGTCATTAGTAATTAGCATATCTCTGTAGTTTGGATCAAATGAAATAAATATATTATTTTCTTTTGCGTAATCTAATAATTTAAAGTAAGTATTTTTTAGTTCTCCATCTAAAAAACCTGTTGCTGAACCAAAATGTATAATATCACTATTACTGATTTTTTCTAAGTCTATATTATCAAATGAATATTCTCCATCACTACCTCTATGGAATTCAAAGTCTCTTTCTCCACTTTCATCAATAGCAACGAAGGCTAAAGTAGTGTATCCATCCATTTTAGTCATTTCTGTATTTATATTTATTGACTTTAACATGTCTACTAAGAATCTTCCAAATGAATCATTCCCAACTTGTCCTAAAAAGTAAGCTTCTCCACCAAGTTTACAAACTGCTGCTGAGACATTTGCTGGTGCGCCACCTGATTTTTTTTCAAAATTCACTCCACTTTTTAATCCTGTTCCAATATCTTTACCAATAAAGTCAATTAATAATTCTCCTATACAAAATACTTTATTCACAGTACTCCACCTCTCCCATCTTCCAAATATTCATTGAGTTGATATTAAGTTTACCATCATTTGATTTTACAGATATACCATAACTTAAATCTTTAGGATATAATCTAATGGATGCTACTTCCATTCCATCTTGTAGATATATTTCTACTGCTGATTCATCAACAAACATATCTATTTTTAAATTATTTTTTCCTTTTAATTTAAATTTACGAGAACTCTTATCTCCAAATAACATGTTGCTTCTATCTATAATACATATCTCTTCATTAAAATTATATTTAAAAACTGCATACTCTTCATCTGATGCCATAAATCTAATCTCTATATCTGAAGCTGTATTTTTATCTACATCTAACTTTAATTCATAACTATTAGATAGTAAATCATTATATTCTATATAATCAGTTTGTATATCAGATAAATTAAATACATTTTCTTCTCTTAAATTCTTAATCTCTTCAATTGGATTTTGATAAATTCTATTATCTTTTAAAGATAATTCTCTTGGCATAGTTAATGAATGTATCCATCCACACTCCTTACTTGGGTGTACATTTTCAGTTTCAGGTAATCCCATCCATCCTATTAGAATAGTTCTTCCCATATTATCTTTAAAAACCTGCGGTGCATAGAAATCAAAGCCCATGTCTAATTCTTTAAACTCTCCATGTTTAAATTCTAAACTTTCATAATCTAATTTTCCAATCATATATCCTGATTGATATATATTTTGATATTTAAATTCTTCAGCCTTAAGACCTTGTGGAGATACTACAAATATGTCCTTCCCATCTAGTTCAAATAAAGATGGACATTCCCACATATAGCCAAAATTATCATAATTAGTTTTAATTTCACCTTCAAGTTTCCATGTATCAAAATCCTCTGAGCTATAAAGTAATACTCTGCCTTTTAATTCTTTATTTTGTATTCCAAATATACTATAATACTTACCATTCTTCTCCCATACATATGGATCTCTAAAATGTGCCGTATATCCTTTTGGAATTTCTTTTATTATAGGACCAAGCTTTTCTATCTTCCCGCCTTTTGATAAGACCGCTCTACACTGATATGATTCTCTATTGTTATTTTCATCTTTAACATTTCCTGTATATAAAAGTTCTAAGTTTCCATCTCTTACAATGGCACTACCTGAATAACATCCATCCTTATCATACCAATCAGTAGGTGATATAGCTACTTTAGGGATACTAAACTTTTTAAAATTTTTTGTAGTTACATACCCCCAGTGCTTATATTTATGCTCGCATCCATATGGATTCCATTGAAAAAATATATAATATTCCCCATTGTAATAGCTTAATCCATTTGGATCATTAATAAGTCCAAATGGTGCCTCAAAGTGAAAATTATTTCTCCATTTATTCTTTTGTTCTTTATAATACTCTATACAATCCTTATTTATCTCACTACTGCTCCTAAATTTCACTATAATTTCACCCTCCAAAAATGTGATTGGTGAAATTACATATATCAAAATAAAATTTTATCCATCTAATCTATTCTCTTTACACTTTCTCTTACTATAAGTTCTAAAGGAACATCATCTATTTCATCTAATTTTTCTTCATCTATTAGATTTAAAATTCTATCTGCGGTCTTTTCACCAAACAGTTTATAATCAATTTTTACAGTAGTAAGTGATGGATAAGTTATTGCACCAACATCATAGCCTCCAAATCCTGCAATCGATATATCATCAGGTATTTTGATCCCTCTCTCTAAAAGAAATCTCATAAGTCCAAGTGCTATATTATCAGTTGCACAAACAACTGCTGTTGGATTATATTCCAAAACTTTATCTCCTGATTCATATGCTTTATTAAATGAGAAGTCTGTTTCAACAAAGTTTAATCTATAATCTTCTCCTTCAAATACTTCATAAAATCCTTTTTTTCTTAAAACTCCAACAGACTTATCCTTTTCACTTACTCCTAAAAACACAATCTTTTTGTGTCCTTGCTTTTTTATATATTCTCCAAGTAATCTTCCTATCTTCTCATCATCTAAAGTTATATAGTTTAAATATTCAGATTTTTGACCTGAAAACATAACAGGTATAGGTAGTTGATTTGCTATTTTTACATGTTCTTTTGCAATCTCAAAGGACATTATTATAATCCCATCTACCCCTTGCTGATATAACTTCTTTATATGACTTAATTCTTTTTCTCTATTTAATTCACTAGTTAGAATAATGCCTTGATACCCATGTTCCTCTAGCTTTTTATTTATTCCATTTAATGTTTTTCCTGCTGTAAATGAATCTATTCTAGGCATTATTATTCCTATTAATTTACTCTTTTTGGCTTTTAATCTCTTTGCAAAGAAATTTGTTTCAAAGCCTGTTTTTTCAATTGCCTCTTTTATTTTATTAACATTTTCACCACTTACATAGCCTCCATTTAAATATCTTGATACAGTGCTTTTTGATACTCCCACCATGTTAGCGATATCTTGTATTGTTACTTTCATTTTCTCCTCCTAAATAAAGGTATATTTTCCATGCTATTAGCTTTAATAATTATACCATTATTCACGAGTTTAAATACACTACTCTTGAGGCTTAAAGAAAATATATGTTAATAAAAATGCTACAACTATTCCAATTGCATTTGTTATTAAATATCCGATTAAATTTGAATTTACATATAAAAGAGTTCCAGGTAATGCTGTTATTCCCATTCCTGTTCCTGCTAATTGTATTATTGAAGCGAACATTCCAGATGCTGCTCCACCTATACATGCAAATATAAATGGTTTTATAAATCTTAAATTAACACCAAATATTGCAGCTTCAGTAATTCCTAAGAATGCTGGAATTGCTGATGAAATATATAGTGAACGTTTCTTTTTATCTCTTGTCTTAAGTCCAACTGCAAGTGCTGCTGCTCCTTGCGCTACTATTGCTCCAGTTATTACAGCATTAAATGGATTTAATCCTGTACCTGATATAAGTTCAACTTCTAATGCGTTAAATATATGATGAACTCCTGATACTACTATAACTTGATGAACTCCACCAATTATTGCACCACCAATACCAAGTGGTAAACCTAAGAACATCTTAAATAACTCTAAAATGTATACCTCACTTGTATGCATTATAGGCCCAACTACAAGTAATCCAAGTAACATTGAAACTAATAAAGTTAAAAATGGCGTTACTATTAAATCTAATACATCTGGCATAAACTTTCTAATTGTTTTCTCAAGCTTTGCAGCTATTATTCCAAGTACTAATGCTGGAAGAACTGAGCCTTGATATCCAACTATTGGAATGCTAAGTCCTAGTAATGAAATATATATTGGATCTGCTCCACCTGCTACTTGCCAAGCATTTGGAAGCTGTGGTGCTACAAGCATAAGTCCAAGTACTATACCAACTACCGGTGTACCTCCAAACTTTTTCATTGTTGACCATGCAACTAATGCTGGTAAGAATATAAATGCTGTATCAGTTAAAACCTCTGTAAGTGTATTAAATGTAGGATTTAATTCTACTCCTAAATTTACTAATAGCCCTCTAAGACCCATGAATAATCCAGTTGCTACAAGAACCGGTATTATAGGTACAAAAATATCACCTAAAGTACGAGATATTTTTTGTGGTAATGTCATATTACTATATGCATCTTCTTTAACATTTCCAGTATCAATACCTTCTCCTGACATTGCTGCATATACTTTATTTACAAAGCCTGTCCCTAAAATTATTTGATATTGTGCTGCTGCAAAAAATTGTCCCTTTACTCCATCAATATTTTCAATTGCTTTCTCATCAATTAAGCTTTTATCTTTTAATATAAGACGTAATCTTGTAGCACAGTGTTCCATAGATTTAATATTATCTTTTCCACCAATGTATTTTAAAATTTCCCTTGCAACTACTTGCTCTTTACTCATTTTCAATACCTCCTAATCGAAATCTCTTTTTGATGTTTTTATGGTACCAGTTCCATATATATTCTGTCAATTATAAAAAATATCATTATATCATAATTATATATATAATTTTATAAAATTAATTACATATAACACATTTATTAAAATTATATCTAATATAGTTGAATTTATTTTATTATTTATATATTTTTATAAAACCTTTACATAATTATTATGGTATTAGTTTCATATGTATTTTTACTAATAAAAAAGATGTACTTTTAAATAAGTACATCTTTTTTTTGTAAGTTATTATTTTTTAGGTTACTATCTTAAATCGTCTAATCCATTATTTCTTTTGCCTTATTAACAACCTTTGCTAACGGAAGAGCTATTACTATCCCTAGAACTACTTGTGCTGCATCTCCTGGAATATGCATAGTTGCATATATAATACTTCCTATAAATCCATTTGAAGCTCCCATTATAAGTCCTCCCATTATTGCATTACCTATAAAATATCCTATAATATCTACTAATCCCGCAACTATAAAAGCAACTAAGTAAGTATTAAAGTTTTTCTTCTTAGCTCTCTCTATTAATATAGCTACTGTTAATACCATAAGACCCTTTATTATAAATGTAAACGGAGCCCATATAATATATCCACCTAATATATCAACTAAAGCCATACCAATAGCTCCAGCTGCTGTTCCATATTTTTTACCTAAAAGAACTGCTGATAATAGAACCATACAATCTCCAGGTTGCATAAATCCATTTAAAGTAGGTATTCTTATAATACTTCCAGAAATAAAAACAAGCGCTATCATAAGCCCTGTTAATACAAGCATCTTTATTCTAGAATCTTCACCACTATGTACATTTTGCATATACATCTATCTCCTTATATTAATATAGATAAATGATATATCTAACATATGAATTCACTACTAAATAATTTATAAACTTCTATTAACACTTACTAGAGTATTTCTTTAAACCTTATAACTTAATAAATATTTTAAATAGTTTTATGCTTTTTATTCTTATTAGTATTAAGTTATAAATAAAATTTATTATTTATTAAAAATATCTCAAAATAAAAAGGATAGTTTTTTACACCTATCCTCAATAATCACAATAGCTTTTCTAATATTATCATATCTCTACACTGTATATTATTTTCATATATCTCTTCTTTATAATTATCTATAAAAAAGTTCTTTTTTATATCGGTTATTATAAAGCCCATATTTTTATATAATTTTATTTGGTTTATGGATGAATTACCAGTACCTATTAATATTCTAATTCCACCTAGTCTCTTTATATACTCTTCTGCTTTTATAATTAATCTTTTGGCAAAGCCTCTTCTTCTATAATCCTCATCTACAGCTAAATTCATTATCTCATATACACTATTCTCTTTTTCTAAGAATGCTATAACTCCTACTATGTAATTCTCTATTTTAGCTACTATTACTTTGGATTTGTTTATATACTTATTTATTGCATCAATTGATGGGTCTGCAACTAATAATAAATCAACTGGTACTTCTTCAGCTTTAGCATGTTCTATCTTTATATTTAACTTATCACTACACATATAACTTATCACCTTAAACATTTATTTACTATGAGATTTTATATTTATTTATTATTATGAAATTTAACCTTTATTATGGAACCTAACCATATCTATAACTACTACAAAACCTATTAATATTTCATTTATACTTTCATCATTAATTTCTAAAATGTATCTATCTCTTCCAAAGGTCAATTCTTTATAAAACTTTCCAATTGAAATACCATTTTTTATAATATCATAGCTTCTTCCTAAGATTCCCAAACCTTTTAATTCTATGTCTCCAATCTTTCCTGAAGCTCTATATTCAGGAATCATCAATTCTTTTTCAAGAACTCCTATACTATTACCTACTCCATTATATAGTTCATATTTGTGAGCACCAATTCTAATTTTTTGCTCTAAATATACATACTTCACATCCTTATTAGGGGAATATACAGATATATTTTTTCCTATATCAAATTTATCCGCTTCAACTAAATAGACCTCATTATCATGCTCATCATAAACATCAAATTTTGCTCCCATAGCAAATAATCTTTCTTTTATATAAAATCTTCTCATACTCCACTCCCTTTATATTAAAAAATATCACTCCTTATAACTATAAAAATATTAAATACTTTATAAGCTATACTACTTTTTATACCATATATATCTCTCTAATATATTTTAATTATTAATAACTTCATCTATAAATATATCAACATTATCCTTTGTTACTATTTCATGAGAATCTCTAATATACTTTCTATTTAGAATCATTTTATCTTCTTCTGTTCCTTCATATGTAGCTAACATATATGAAATATCAAAAATTTTTTCTGCTTGCGAATTAGCATCACTTAATACAGTGCCAGTTAAATATCCCTCTTTAATACACTTCATAGCTGCTTCTATCCCATCTACACCAACTACTACAGGCATATTGCTAGTTAAATTTAAATTTTTAAAGGCATCTATTGCACCTAAGGCCATCTCATCATTATTGCTAAATATAACCTCAATTTTACCTGCATACTTTTTTATCCAACTTTCTGTTTTCCCCTTGGCTTTTATTCTGTTCCAATCAGCTATATAGCTTTCAAGTTTCTCAACCTTAATGTCACCTTCTGAAAGCCTCTTTATACAATACTCAGTTCTTATTAACGCATCTTGATGATATTCCTCACCTTCTAACATTAAATACTGTATTTTCCCATCATTATTTTTATCTACACTTTTCTTATTTTTATTATACTTTTCTAATACAATATCAGCTTGCATTATTCCAGATTGTTCAGCTTGTGTTCCTATATAATATACCTTATCCCACATATTCATATCTTCTTCTACAGGTTCACGATTAAAAAATACTACTGGAATATCTGAGTTTTTGGCCCTATTAATAATAGATGAAGCTGACCTTCTATCAACAAGATTGATACACATTACATCATAATTTTGATTTATAAATTTATCTACTTGTTCATTTTGATTGTATTGATCACATTTTGCATCTTCTACAGTTAATGTAAATTTATACTCTCCTTCTTCCCCCTTCTCCTTTACTAATTCTTCTAAATTATCTACTATACTAGAAATAAAAATATCTGTTCCTTCATACACGCTAACCCCAATTTTTATTTCTTTTATCTCTTCATTTGTAGTTTTTTCCTTGCATCCAATAAATGTATTAGAGCTAACTAATAACACTATGGTTGATAAAGTTTTTAACCAAGATTTCATGGTTCCACTCTCCAAACTACCTTTATTATTTAACAAAAGGAAAAAGCAACTTCTCATTTCTCTCTGAATACATATTTCTCTTGTTTACAATAGAAAAATCTATATCTTTCTCTTTTACCTTATTATTTTTCAATTTATTTACGGCCATTTTCACACTCAAATACCCTAAATTAAATTCATTTTTTACTGCAACTGCATCTATTATATTTTCTTCTACATATGATAGTATTTTATTAGTTAATCCCACTCCATAAACCTCAAAATCACTATTATCCCTTTTATTTTCCATATATAAATCTTTTTTTATCTTTGCTATACACTCAAGTATTTCTGAATCAAAACTCACAATTACATCTACTTTATTAGCTTCTATATATTTTAATATTTCACTATACTGCTTATTCTCATCTTCACTTATTTTTACATACTTATATTTATTCTTTGTGTTATTTACTTCTTCAATAAATCCTTTATTTATTTCTTCTAAAGTCTCAAATTCTTCTTCATTTTCTAATATAACAAAATTCTCACTTGTATTTCCTCTTTGAATTATCTCTTCTGCCAAACTTTTACCTATATCGTAATCATTACATGATATATATGATAACTTCTTTTTTAAATCAATTTTGAAATCCATTAATATAACAGGTCCACTATAATTATGCTTATTTATTGCTTCCAAAATTTTCTCATAATCTACAGGTGATATGATTATGGCATCTATATCATCATTTATACATTTTTCTAGTAATTTATTTTGCTCCTCTATTTTGTTTTCTTTTGTAATTCTATAGATCTCTACTTCTACATTCATATCCTTTGATGCCTGATTAATCCCTTCACTTATAAATGTTAAATTATCATCTTTGCTTATATAGGCCATCTTATAAATAGGATTTTTATCATCTTCTGTATTTAAATATTTGAAAACTATTATAATAAAAAAAATAATTAATATAAAAAAGATTAAAAATAATATATTCCTTCTCTTTAATTTCATTTATTTTTATCCTCCATATTATAATAGTCACCATATTCTAAAGCCTTTATATGAATTCTAATAGTTGTTCCTTCATCAGGCTCACTATATACCTCCAATCCATACTCCTCTCCAAAATATAATTTAATCCTTTCATTAACATTTCTAAGTCCTACTCCTGAACCATTTCCTTTTATTTTTTTATTTTCCTTTAATAAAGACTCTACTACCTCTTCAGTCATTCCAAGTCCATTATCTATAACATCAATATACACATCTTCATTTATACTATATGCTTTTATAAATATCTCTCCATCTCCATCCATATAATCCATGCCGTGATATATAGCATTTTCAACTAATGGTTGTACTATAAGTTTTATACAAGATAAATTTAAAATTGAATCTTCAGCCTCTATCTTATAGCTAAACTTATTTTTGTAACGTATATTTTGTATTGTTAAATAATTTCTCACATGCTCTAGTTCATCTTTTAGCGTTATAACATTTTTTCCTTTACTTAGACTTATTCTAAAAAACCTTGCTAGAGCAGTAACCATAGTTATTGCGCCATCATACTTTTCACTTTCTATCATCCATATAATAGAATCTAATGTATTGTATAAGAAATGTGGATTTATTTGAGCTTGTAGTGCATCTAACTCACTTTTTCTTTTCGATTCCTGTTCTATTACTATATTTTTCATTAATGCATTAACTTGTGATACCATAGAATTTATTGCTTCTCCTAGATGTCTAACTTCATATGTCCCTTCAGTTGAAAAATCAATATTTAAAGCGCCTTCCTCAAAATCCTTAACTTTATTTTCTAAATTCTTAATTGGATTTGCAATTTTTGATGATACTAATATATTAATTATAGTTAAGATGAATATTCCAAAAAATATGCTGAATATAATAAATATTCTCATATGGCTATAGTTTGCCGTTATATCTGACATAGGAGTTACAGCTACTATCTTCCATCCGGTATATCCAACACTCTTAACCGTTACTAACCTTTTTTCTCTATCAAAAACTTCCGTGAAAGTTCCATCTTCATATTCTGCTGCCATTTTATTATTTTCTTTTATTAAATCTGAATATATCAGTTGTTGCCTTGGATGGTATATAATTTCTCCCTTTCCATCAGTTAAATACATATATCCTGATTTACTAATATCTATATTTTTAAAAATTTGTTCTATACCACTAAAATTCATATCAACTAGAAGTACTCCTTGACTTATTTCTCCATTAGAAGTAAGTTCAACCGCTCTACTTGAAGATACTACCCATCTATATTTATAACTTGGATCTTCGAATAAATTCTGTACATGTGGCGTAGAAAAATGTAAATTTCCCTTTTTATTTACAGCACTAGAAAACCATTCACTCTCCCTTGGGTCTACTGAAGATTTTAATTCCTTCATTGGGTAGCCAGCTATTACCTCCCCATACTCCGAAAATAATGTTATACTAACTAAAAAATCTTTATTTGTATCATAGATAAGTTCCATATCTCTACTTATATTATCAGAAGATAAATTAGATTTTTTTATGATATTGTAATAGACCCCATCTGATATTCTCATAATATTCCTTAAATAACTATCAAGGTTTAAATTTACTTGATTTACTATAGATTTATTATTTTTTGATATAATACTTTCATTTATATTTACAAATTTAATATATAATACTTGTCCAAGCGCAATCATTCCAGCAACTGCAATTATAGTAAATGAAATAGATATTATATACTTTATACTTTTATTTTTATAGAAATTGTTTAACTTTAAACTATTTAATCTCATATAGTTTACCTACTTAACTATTCCTATATTTTGATGGAGATACTCCAAATTTTTTCTTAAATACGTAACTAAAATAATTTGGCTCTAGATATCCAACCTTTTCAGCTATAACATACGATTTATAGTCTGTTGTATTTAACAAATTTACTGCAACCTCTAATCTCACAGTTGTTAAATAATTTATAAAACTAGTTCCAGTTTCTTTTTTAAATATTGTAGAAAAATAGGTTGGACTAACATGTAAATTTTTGCAAACCTTTTCTACAGACATATCACTATCACTATAATTTCTATCAATATATCTTTTTGCTTTATCCACAAGCAATTTTGATGAGTCTAACCTCTCTCTTTTTATTAGATAATTTATTTTTATAGACCTTTCTATAAACCATTCCTCTATATCATCTATTGAATCAAAGTTATCTAAATGACTATAGCAATTAAAATTTTCTCCAAAAACTTCATCTACACTTAAATTATAAGCCTGTGTCACCTTTAATAATGATGTCGTAATTTGTATTAAATAAATTTTATATTGATTAAATGGTAATAAAGATTTCTTTACTCTTATAAATAGTCTATGTACGGTTTCCCTTATTTCTTTAGCTCCTTTTATTTTAATAGAATTAAGTAGCTCTCTCTCATCATTCTCATCAAATTGTAATTGAACTGAATTATCTGGCTCTACATCATCTATATATATGGCTTTCCCTCTTCCCAGTACAATTCTATAATGAAGAGCATTTCTTGCCATCTTATAAGAGAATCTCATTTCGGAATAATCACTAGTTACTTGTCCAACTCCAGCTGAAACTCTTTTTCCAATTATACGCTCTGATGTTTTGCATACTTCATTTAATCCCTTTATAAACTTTAATATCTCTTCCTCACTCTTTAAATTGCCTATTACAACTATAGTTCCTGAGTATATAAAACTTATACAGTTACAGTAATCTATCATTACTTCGTCTAATATTTGTTTTATTGATATATTTATTAATTCTTCTTTTAATTCTTCTTCATCTATTTTTTCTTTTATGCTATCAGTATTTATTACTCCTACAGAAACAAAAGGAAAACTAAACTCTATTCCAAGTTCCTTAGCTTCCTTTTTTAATGATTCACTTCTTATTCTTCCTTCTATTGTTCCTACTAAGAATTTCTCCTTTAAAATAGGTAAACTTTCTTTATAATACTCATAAAGTTTCTCTACATTCTTTTTTTCATCATACTCTTTATCTATTTTATCTTTTAATGATTTTAACACTTCAATTAGCTCATTAGAGTTTATTGGCTTCAAAACATAATCTACTACATTTATTTTTATGGCTTTATGCGCATATTCTAATTCATCTGATCCTGAAAAAATTATAATTTTTGTAGATGGAAGACTATCTTTTATTTTTTCTCCTAATTCTAATCCATCCATAAACGGCATTTTTATATCTGTCATAATTATATCTGGCTGTAATCTCTCTGTTTTCTCTAATGCATCTTTACCATTTTCAGCATCACCTACAACTATAAAACCATACTTTTCCCAATCTATTTTTCTTATAATCCCTTGACGAATCTCTTCTTCATCATCGACTATTAAAACCTTATATAAATCCATACCCTTTTCTCCCATTATTTATACCCTTTTCATTTTAATGTAATTTATACCTTATAATAGATTATCTCATCATATTATTTGTTATTCAACATTTTATTCTTATTTTATAATAAAAATAAATATTAATTATGTATTTTCCAATAATATATAGTAATTCAAAACAATTTACTATAATTATATCTTTTAAATTTAAAATTTAAAAAGGATTGATAGAATAAAACTTAAGTTTTTTTCCATCAATCCTATTAATATCCACTATATTTTTATTTAATAACAATTCCTAAAGTTATAGCTAAACCTAACATAACTAATAATACAGTAATAAATCTATCCATATTTTTCAATGATACATCTATCTTTCCATATAAGCTATCTCTAATATTTCTTTTAGGTTCATTATTTTCTTTTTCTAAAATCTCTTGTTCTATATTATTGTTCTCCATAATATCTCTCCTATTACTTTTTAGCAAGATATTTTCTTACATCAAGTGAAACTGCTACTATTATAATTAAACCTCTTATTATAAATTGCCAGTAAGCATTTACTCCTATGAAGTTTAATCCATAGTTTATAACTTGAAGAAGTACTGTACCTATTAATACTCCAGGTATTGTACCAACCCCACCAGTAAATGATACTCCTCCAACTACGCAGGCTGATATAGCATCCAATTCATAGTTAAATCCTGTACTAGTAGTTGTAGAACCAGCTCTTGCAGCTTCTAAGAACCCTGCAATACCATATAATATACCTGATATTATAAATATAATCATAATATTCTTAGCTAAATTTACGCCAGATACTGCTGCAGCTTCTGGATTTCCACCTATAGCAAACATATTTTTTCCAAGTTTTGTTTTATTCCAAATAAACCACATAATTAATGCAATAATTGCTAAGTAAAAAATTAAATATGGAATTTCTATTGGTCCTAACTTTAAATTTCCTGTTACTAAATTTGTATATCTTTGGTCTAAGTTAGCAACTGGTTGCGCTCCTAATGGTGGTCTATCAATATAAAGACATGATGCACCATATGCAATAAGTTGCGTTCCTAAAGTAATTATAAATGCATGTACCTTTAATTTTGCAACACCAAATCCATTAACAGCTCCAAACATACCTCCAATTATCATGGCTACAATTAATGGCACAATTACTGGTAATTGTGGAAGGTCTGGATACATTCTTGATACATATGTTGTAGATTGTAATAATGATGCTGAAACTATTGCTGTAAATCCTAATATACGACCTGCTGAAAGGTCAGTTCCTTGTAATACTATAAGTCCCGCAACCCCTAGCGCTAGAATACCACGCGTTGAAGCTTGACTTAAAATATTAGTTAAGTTTTTAAATGAAAGGAATGATGGTTCTTTTATTACAAAGAAAACTATCATCATTGCTAGCACTATGTATAGCGCATAGTTTACCATAAACTTACTTACTTGTTCTTTATTCATTTTTACCTTTTCCATACTATCCCCCTAAGTTTTAAATATATTTAGCAGCCAATTCCATAATTTTTTCTTGATTAAGTTTACTTGTATCTTCTATTCCTGCTAATCTACCATTTGACATTACAAGAATTCTGTCACATATTCCAAGAAGCTCTGGCATTTCAGAAGAAACAACAATAATCCCCTTCTCCTTATTAGCTAAATCTATTATTAATTGATATATCTCATATTTTGCACCAACATCAATTCCTCTTGTAGGCTCATCTAAAAGTAATACCTCTGGATTTGTTAATAACCATCTACCTATTATTACTTTTTGCTGATTACCTCCTGACAAATTCTTAATTTGTGTCTTTTGATTAGGTGTCTTAACTTTCATACTGTCAATAACCCACTTAGTATCTTCTACCATTTTTTTATTATCTAATACTCCACCCTTACTATAATTATCTATATTAGCAATCATGGTATTAAATTTTATATCAAGGCCTCCAAAAATCCCTGTTGCTCTACGTTCCTCTGTTAGTAATGCAAAACCATTTTTTATAGCGGTTCTTGAATTTTTATTATTTACACTTTTTCCGTGTAATTTTATTTCGCCCGCACTATGTGATTCAATTCCAAAGATAGTTTCAAGTAACTCTGTTCTCTTAGACCCAACCAGTCCTGCAACTCCAAGAATTTCTCCTTTTCTTAACTCAAAAGAAACATCTTTTACTGATTGATTACTTGATCCTGTAAGATTTTTAACTTCTAATATCATCTCACCAGGCTTATTTGTTTTTGGTGGAAAACGATTTGTTAAATCACGTCCAACCATAAGCTTTATTATCTTATCTGTGGTTAAACCTTTTGAAGGTATTGTATCAATCCATTTTCCATCACGCATAATGGTTACATCATCAGATATCTGAAGTATTTCTTCCATCTTATGTGATATATAAATTATTCCGCATCCTTTATCTCTTAACTTATTAATTATTTTAAATAGATGATTAACTTCCTCTTGAGTTAATGATGATGTAGGCTCATCAAGAACTAATATTTTTGCATTATATGATGCAGCTTTTGCAATTTCAACCATCTGCCTTTGTGAAACAGATAGTTTTGCCATCTTAACTTTTGGATTTACATCTATATCTAATTCATCGAAGATTTTTTTAGTCTCCTCGAACATTATTTTCTGACTTATAATTCCTTTATTACTTGGATATCTTCCAAGCCAAATATTATCCATAACATCTCTTTGTAATACTTGATTTAACTCTTGGTGTACCATTGATACTCCATTTTCCATAGCTTGTTTAGGATTAGAAAATTTACATTTTTGCCCTTCAATTAAAATTTCTCCCTCATCTTCTATATAAACTCCAAATAGACATTTCATTAAAGTTGATTTACCTGCTCCATTTTCACCCATTAAAGCATGTACCGTTCCAGGACGAACTTTAAGCTGAACACCATCTAGTGCTTTTACCCCTGGGAAGCTTTTAGATATATTATTCATCTCTAATACATATTTAAATTTTTCCATAACCTTCGCTCTCACCACTTTTCTGCTTATTTTAAGTTGCACTATATTACATACATAATATAGTGCAACTTTTTATTTTTAATTATTTAATTTATTTATTAGTATATGGTTGGTATGGTATACGAACTGAAACTCCTGTATCATCAAATTTATAATCAGTTCCTTCTATAGCACTTTTACCTTCGGCTAAATTCATACCACATTTATAAAGAGCCGTTGCCATTGCTTCTGCATCTTGAAGTACAGAACCTGTCATGAATCCTTTAGATATAAGATCTTGTGCTGCTGCTGTAGCATCAACACCAACTACTGGTATAGTCTTTTTAGCATCACCATTGTTATATCCTTTGGCTTGTAATGCTGCTATAGCACCTTGAGCCATACCATCATTATTTGCAATTACAACTTCAACCTCATCATTATATCTTGAAAGCCAAGCTTCAGTAGCATTTTGAGCTAATGCTTGATCCCAGTTACATACTTGATTTGCTAATTCCTTTGTCTTTATACCAGCTTCTTCAATTGTTGAAACTGAGAATTTAGTTCTTGCAATAGCTTCTGGATTATCTGGTTCTCCTTTAAGCATTACATATTGCATTACTCCATCACCATTTTTGTCTAAATCCTTATTTGCTTTCCATTGATCTGCAAGTATTTTTCCTTGTAATACTCCAGCCTCTTTAGCATTTGTTCCTACAAATATAGACTTATCAAATGATTTTATAGCATCTGTTGTAGCTGGTTCTCTATTAAATAAAACTACTGGAACATCTGCAGCTTTTATTTTATCTACAACAGTTTGAGCAGCTCCTGTATCAACTAAATTTACCATTAAAAGATCATTATCTTTTTGTAACAATGTATCAATACTATCATTTTGAGTAGCTTGGTCACCTTTTCCATCATAGAAAGTAAATTCAACTTTTCCTTCATTATCCTTTTGAATCTTTTCTAAGCTCTGACGAACAGTTGAAATATAAGTATCATCAAATTTGTATAAGCATACCCCTACTTTTACCGCTTTTCCTGAGTCTGCTCCCCCCTCTTTTTTATCATCACTGCCACTACAACCTGCAAGTGCTCCTCCAAGCATCATAGTTGCCATAGCTATGGCAAGTACTTTTTTTAGTTTTATCATTTTTAACCCCTCCATACATATTTTTGATTTTGTTTACGTTTTCATTATAGATAAATTTACCATCTTATTCCATACAAATTTCTTAACATTTCTATCGAATTTCTATGATATTTTATATAAATTATTATTTAAAAGCATAAAAAGACATCACCTTTCTAGGTAATGTCTTTTCTAATCTTATAAATTATTTTAGGTAAGATTCTAAAACTTTCCTAACTCTTGGAGTAACTGCATGAGATCCTCCTTGATCCTTTACATCCTCAAGAATCATTGATATTGCAATCTTTGAATTCTTTGTATCAACTGCTACAAACCATCCATTTTCTTTGCCCTTTGTATCATTTTGTTTTTCTTTTATTTCTGCTGTTCCAGTTTTACCTGCAAGGCTTATTCCAGGTATCTTTGCATCTGTTGCAGTTCCTCCAGCATCATTAATTGGAGCTTCAAAAGCTTTTATTATGTCTGGCATATATTTTGAATCTATAGCACCTTTCTTCCAAACCTTTGCATCTCCATTTATACTTGTAACTAATCTTGGTTGCATTATATCTCCACCATTTCCAATAGCACTATATGCTAACGCCATATTTAATGGTGTAACCATTACTTGACCTTGTCCATAACCACTGTCCGCTAAAGCTATATCATCTTTAATCTTTCCATCATTTGATATTTGAGAATCTGCCATTGGATATCCAAATTCCATCTTTTCCCCTATACCAAATTTCTTAGCACCTTCTATAAATTTATTTGCTCCAATATCTAATGCAGCTTGTGCAAAATAAATATTATCTGAATACTTAACAGCATCAACTAAATTAACAGGCTTTCCTGGATCATCTACCCTTGTTACTTTATAATCTCCCCATGAGCTATCTTTTTGCCAAGTAGTTCCTTTTATATCCTTTGCTTGATCTGGCTTAATTACTCCATCCTCTAAGCCAGTAGTTGCTGTTATTAACTTAAATGTTGAACCTGGTGAGTATGCTTTATTGAATCTATTTTCTTGTGCTGCATACTTTGTATCTTCAAGTTCTTTCTTTTGAGTCTTTGTCATATATGTTGTATACATATTTGAATCATATGAAGGTGCACTAACCATAGCAAGTACTTCTCCTGTTTTTGGATTCACCGCTGTTGATGCTCCCTTTTCTCCATTCATTTCATCATATACCTTACTTTGAAGTTTTGAATCTATAGAAAGTTTTATATCTTTTCCATTTTCAGCATCTTTCTTTGCTACTGATATTTTTTCATTTCCTCTTTCTATATATATTTCTCCACCATTTTTCTTTCTTAATGTATCTTCATATACTTGTTCTAATCCACTTTTACCAATTATACTACTTGAAGTATAACCCTTGTCCTTCATTTTCTCTAATTCTTCTGCTGTTATTGGTCCTATATATCCTACAAGTCTACCAAAGGCTTCTCCACCATTGTATATTCTAGAAGTTGTATTTTGAATCATTATACCTTCTGTATCACGATTTTCTAACTTTTTAACTCTATCGTCTGTTGGAAGTATCTTTACGATTTCAACAAAGTTTCCTGGGTTCTTATTAGCCTCAAGCTTTTTCTTTATAGTATCTTCACTTATATCAAGAACTTTTGCCATTTCACTTATTTTTTTATCCTGATTTTCTTTAACAAATACCGCTGGATGTATACCTACCACATCAACTTTTCCATCTTCTGCTAAGGCTTTTCCATCTCTATCTAATATCTTACCTCTAGTGGCAGCAAAAGTTTCAACTTTTACTTTATCACCTTCAACCATTTGAGGTAATATTAAATTATCATTCCATTTAATTTTATAGTCTTTATCATCTTTTGCTACTATTGCTTTAAAATCCTTTAATTCTACTTTTCCAGCTACAGTGTCCATAGTTAATGTAAATGGTATAGATACTCCACCATCAACCTTTTCTGCTTCACCTGGTTCAATTGCCATGTTGCTAGCCCCCATAGCCCCGTATATATTACTGAACCTGTTAACAAATTCTTCCTCTGTAATCTTACTTTTAGACTCTGTAGTAAGCATTTCGTACATTCCTTTATAATCTTTTTCTATCCATTTTTGTTTATATGTATTAAATGCATCTTTCTCTTTATCAGTTCCGCAACTAACCATAAACATAGATAGTCCTAGTAGCATAATTAATGCTAAGATTATCTTTTTAGAAATCTTCATTATTTATCCCTCCATCTTCCATAATCATCTGAATTATACCATATTAATTTTAACCCCCTCAAGTTTTTAAATCCATATCATGAAAATTTTTACATAATATCTTTTCAAATAAACCTTTTTCGACATAAAAAATACCATATAATAAGCTAATATATGGTATACTTCTCTAATTATTATATTTTTGTAAATAAATTTGCTAAAACTTAACTTTTAATTTCTCTCTTTAATCTTTCTATTTCATCATCCTTATCTTTAATTAAATTCTTATATTCCTTTTCCTTAACATCCCATTCTTTACTAAGCGTATTTATTAATGATGCCATCTCATCAGCACTCCCTACAATTCTATTGAATAAAAGTAAATTTGACTTTAGTATTTCTGGAATTTCATTATGAGAATATCTAAGTCTATGGTCAATTTCTCCATATCCCTCTTCAAAAATTGTTCTAACTTGTATCTCTGCAATTACTTTTTGACTTGTAGGATAAAATTCTACTAAGTAATGTACTGACCTATAACCTGATTGTCTAGATCTAACTTCTATATTTAAATCGTCAAATATTTTTGTATTGTCTCCATCTCTAACATTTGCTGTTATCTCTATTACCTTCCAAGTTTTAATAATAAAATCATGAATTGACTCCCATTGATCTTTAAAAATATGTATAACTCTTATTCCTATTAGATCATTTATTTCATTTTTATAATTATTCGCTGTAAACTTAAAATCTTTTCCGTATTTTTCTTTTCTATCAGCAGTTTTTCTTATTACTTTTTCTATTAATCTATCAGGTGCCTTAACTCTTGACTTAACAGAATGTACGTTATCATTTGAACGTAGTATATTTGCTATAAAGTTTGCTTGATTCTCATAGGAATCTTTATATTTTATATAATCATTATATATTTCTTCTAAATCTTTAGCCTTAATATTATTATCATTAATAAACTCTGTACAATATGGATATTTAATTAAAAATTCTTCAATATTAAACTTACTCTTCATCTTAATGCTCCTATTAAACCAAAGTTTTTTATTTTATTATAACACTAAACTTATTAAAATCTTCATACTCAAATCATATAAATACCAATTTCTAAATTTTTTATTGATACAAATATACTTTATTTAAATTCTTTCTCTTAATTATCTATTTATAATAATAATTTAAAATTAATAGCAATATTTTATATATAAGATTAATTATTTAAGAGGTTTAATAAAATGAGTTTAATATATCTTTTTTTAATATATCCCCGTTATTATAAACATATAAATTCAGTTAAATGTAATCCAATATTATTGTTATTACTATTATCTTTATATAATAATAATTGTAATAGTACAAATTTTAGATCATATAAAGTCAAAAATCATACATCTACTGTAGATAAAAATTATAAAACCTATAATAAAAATAAAGATAATACTATTAACAATTATAATTCTAATACAACTTATAATAATTGCTATGATTCTAGTAATATTAATACTAAAGCTTATATAAATAGAAAACTTAATCATAAAAAGCCAACTTTTAAATCAACTAATAAATTAACCACTACGCCTAAAGATATTAATAAAAATGATTTAATTGACTATAATAATACATTATTTAAGGCATACGATTCATCAAATACTAGTAATGATATTATAGATGAAACTATAAATAATACTACAGACATTAAACATAACATCAACAATTCAAATTCAGACAATATTTGTGCTACTAATATTACTGATACCACATCCTATAAAAATATAAAAAACAGTAATGAAAAGTCCCCTTTAAACTCAACTACTCCATACACAGATATAAACATAGATAATTTAGCTTATTATAGTGATGAATTATTTAAATTCTTCGATTTATTAGATAGTAATAATGATATTGTATATGAAAATATAAATAATACTACGGATGATAATCATAATGATATTAACCCTAGTGCTGATCATTTAAATTCAGATTGTATTCTTAATTCAGATATTATTGATACTAATGATTGCCTAGATAAAGAATCTAATAGTAAAAAGTCGACTTTAAAATCACCTAACAAATCAAATACTGCATCTGAAGATATTAATACAAGTGATTTAATTAATTGTAATGATAAATCATTTAAATCCTGTGATTTATTGAATACTATCAATGATGCTAATGATAGTATTGAAGAGAATATAAATAATCATAAGGATATTAGCCATAGTATTGATCATTCAAATTCAGATTGTATTGATAGTTCAGATATTATTGATACCAAAGACTACCTAGATAAAGAGTCAACTTTAAAATCACCTAATAAATTAATTACTGCATCTGAAGATATTAATACAAGTTATTTAATTGATTGTAATGATAAATCATCCGATTCATTAAATACTAGCCATTCTAATACAGAAAATATTGAAGATAATAATATTAACCATAACACTGATGACTTTGTATCTAATTGCCAATTTAAGACTTCTAACAAAAGTAATCTTAATAAAATTACCAATACTATTAAACATATTGATAATTCAACTCATATTAATAACTGCTATTTATCTAATAAGACAACCTATGATAATTTTAATATAGCTGAAGATATTAATCGTACATTTAAATTGCCTACATTACTAATTAAATGTGATATCTCTGATTCATTTAAAGGGGATATAAAATTCTGTAATTACATAGCCTCAATAAATGATATAAAAAATAAATTAGTAATAACATCTAATTTACTGCTACTAGATGTTACTAAAAGAGATAGAGGTACATTATTTTTAGATGGTTATTTAGAAACTGATATAGATTACTCTATACCTTTAGAACTTAAAGTTCCACTCATATGTAAACACAGTAATTTTCTTCTTAGAAGTCCACTTAATATTTCAGTTCCTATTGAACTTCAATATACTGTGCCTAGTGAAGAAAATGCTTTTAGCGATTTAGATTTATCACTAGTTAAATCGTCTTTTAATATAAAAACTGACCTTTGCGAAGATCTTTTGTTAGAAGATTGTATATCTGTATATAAAGGCTGTGAACTGACTATTATAGTAAATTATTATATAGAAGTTTTTAAGAATGAAGTATTTCATTATTAATCTTTTAGAATATTTTGTCACTTCTTGTATTGTTTTTAATAATATATATTATACGTTTAGTATAAGACAAAAGATTATTATGAGGTGATAAAATGAGTTCCAAATGTGAAAAAAATTTCCCTGTATGTTCAGATAATATAGATGTAGATGTTACTAATTTCCCAGCAAATACTGATGAAAAGTGCAAAAAAGATTATCATAAAGAAGAAGATAAAAAATGTGATTATTATGTAAAAGCAAAAGTTCTTAGAAAAGTAGCAGAAGCTAAAATAACTCAACCTATAACTGATTCAATATTTATCCCTGAATCATTTTTTAGCATAAAACGTATCTCTAGAAGAGTTGTATTAACTCAATGTTTCGTAGTACCAGAGAAAAAAGAACGTGATTATTATAAACATGATTATTATGATCATGATGAATGTAATGCACATCTTTTTGTTGAAGGATTTATTCTAAAAAATGTAGAATATGCAACTCCATCTGCTGACCAAGATCCAGCTGATCCTTGTGAAGATTGTCTTGCTATGAGAAATGATTATAACGATTTAACAGCAAAAGTTAAATTCAACTTCTCTGTTCCTATAAAATTAGAAGATGCAGATCTTGCTGAGAATATTAAGAATAAAGAAACTGCTATACTAAAAGATTGTATGAAACCTTGCGATAAAGGTAGCATGAGCGAATCAGATTGTGAAAGAATTCATTATCAATCTGTTGAACTACAAGAACCTTTTACTTGTGAATTAGACAAGTATCAAATTTCTGAAGCTGTTATAAGTAAAACAGCTTGTAATACAACTGACCCTGATCTATTTGACACAGTAGTTGAAAAATTAACATTAAAATTAAATATATCTATTTTCCAACTTCAAACTAAAAAAATAGAAGTTCATCACGATAAATAAAACTTCACTAAACTTTATAGATTAATATTTTAATATAATATAAGCTATAAGTATACTTTTAAATTTAGTGCAACACTCTAATAATGTATAACATTTTAGTGTTGCACTTTTTAGTCTTGTACTTAATAATATTAATTATTTAAACACATTTATATTAGTGCTTTCCTATTTATATCTTAATTTTTATAATAATTCTATATTTTTATTAATATTTTATATAGAAGACCAATTATATAAAGGATTGCATATGAATCCAATTTATTTATTAATATTTTATATTATTGCTTACAAAGATAAAAATAGAATTAATACACTTCCATTTGTAGCACTAATTTTAATTTATAATAATATACTTCAAAATAAATTTAATAACCCAAAGACTAAATCACAGAAGAACCTTAATTTTTATAATACTAATAATGATTTAAATGATAAACCTATTAAACAACCTAAAGAACTTAAAAACAATTTAATATATACCAATTATAATAAATCCACTTATGATCACTATGATAAAATTAATATAGATGCTCTTGTAGACTCATGTAAAATACTATATAAACCATTACCCCTAGAGAGAAATTACATAAGAGATTATATTGCTTCTACTGATATTATCCCAGATGATAATTCTACTTTTAAAGCGTCAATTCATTTAAATAGTACCATTAGTAACAATTCTTCTAATATTAGCACTAACCTAAAAGACACAGAAAACATAAAATTTAATTATTATAATAAAGATAATAATATAATTTTAACTCCATCTAAAAAGCCAAAATTTAATATAAGTAAAGGAAGTGCAAAATTTAATTCACTTTATATAAAGAAAGTATACACTGATATAAGCCATATCAATAAAGCTACTTGGATAAGAAATCCTAAAATCAATGAAACTATTAACCTAGATAATAATAATTTTAATATATCTGAAGATAGTATTTGTAAATTCACATTGCCAACATCAATAATTAAATGTTATATCTCAGATTTATTTAAAGTAACTATTGATTTCTTTGCTTATATAGATTCCATTTCTGATATTAGAAGTAATTTAATTGTTACATCTAATTTAAGTAATTTAAGCTTATTAGATATTTATGATAAAAATAAGGGAGTTTTATTTTTTGATGGTTATCTAGAAGTAACCGTAGATTATTCTATTCCATTAAACCATATACTTCCGCTTAAATGTGATAATAGTAATTGTATAATAACTATACCTTTTAGTATATCTGGTCCTATAGATTTAGAATATACTACTCCTTTTTTAAAAAATTCTTTTAATAATTTAGATATTTCTTTAACCGAGGTATCATTTAATGTAGAAAAAGATTTTTCTAAAGAAAAAAAATTGGATGATTCAATATCATTATATAAAAAATGTGACTTAACTTTAGATGTTAAATATTCTTTAGAAATATTCAAAAATGAATTATTTAATTACTAATTATTTAACATAAAATAATTAAGCCTTATTGAGATAATTTACCTCAATAAGGCTTAATTAATGATAATTTAAATCTAATCATCACTGCATACACACATACTATTCATTATTTTTATTATTTCTTCTTTTGAAAGTGATTTATAATATTTATCATAATGATCTTCTGAGCAGAAAGTTCCTATTTTATTTTTATAACCTTCTCCTTTGATCCCCTTTTTGCAATACAAACATTTTTCCATGCATTATTCATCTCCATTAATTTTAATAATTTTATCATTTATTCTTTAACTTTATCTTACTACTAACCATTAATTTTATAAAGTAAAATAAGCTCACTAATTGTGAGCTTATTTATATAAATTTATTTAATTAACCTTTTTATTTCTTTTAATAAGTAAAATACCACCTAAGCTTATAGTCATAATTCCAATAATTAAGAATAAAGCAGTATCTTCTCTTCCTGTGCTAGGAATATCCTTGTCAGCAGTAACTGTTACTTTAATTTCTTTAGTTGAATTTGCACCCTTGCTGTCAGTTACAGAATATACAACTTTATATTCTCCAACTTTTTTATTGTTAGCTGTGTTTTCTTTAACCTTTATCTTACTAGTTAAACTTCCATCCTCTTTATCAGTTGCAGTTACCCCATCAAGTGGATTAAAGCTTTCATTAAGCTTTATAGTAATATCCTTTGCATTAATAACTGGAACCTCATTTAATTTTTCAGGTTTTATAGCTGGAACTTCTGGTTTTTCATCTGGATTTTCTGGTTTTTCTGGAACTTCTGGCTTTTCATCTTCACTATTTCCTGTAGTTATTCTACCTTCTACTCCAGTATTTATAGTACCAAGTTTCTTTATATGATCTGCAAGCACTTCATCTAAAGCTGAAAATTCATTTTCTGTAGGTATACTTCCAAAATGAGGATACCCATCTCCTCCAGCTGCTATAAAATCATTTGTTGCTACCACATATTTTTTATTCATATCAATTGGTCTATCGTTAATTGTTATACTGTAAACTCTATTGCCTTCTTCTTTATTTGGATCAAATTTAAATTTCATTCCTGAAACATGAGTGAATTGTCCAGCTGTAGCAGGATATGATTTCACTCCATGCTCTAGTACATCCTTGATTTGCTCTCCTGTAAGTTTTTTAGTAACTAAAAAGTTTCCAAAAGGAAGAACAGCTATTACATCACCCTTAGTTATATTACCAACATTTATACTTGATCTAATTCCACCACCATTTGTTATTGCAATTTCAGCACCAGTGTTAGATATCATTGCATCAGTTAATAAATTTCCTAGATTAGTTTCTCTAGTTCTTACATTCTCACGCTCTCCATCTAATTTTACGTCTGTTTTACCAATTACCTGTGATAATATTTCATTTTGAGCATTATCAATTTCTTTAATTTTTTCTGTAACCTTTGCATTTGGAACTATATCTGAAACTTCTGAGGAATTTATTAGACTTGCTTCTTTCTTAGTAATTTCTTTACTGTTCTTATCAAAACTAATTGCTACTTTTCCTAAATTTTCTTCATATTCTCCAGTACTTACTATCAAAGTATCATTGTCAGCTTCAAATCCATTTTCAAATTTACTATGACTATGACCATCAACAATTACATCAATACCCTCAACATTTTCTGCTATTTTCTCAGTAGTTATCTCCGTTGAATCATCAGTTCCAACATGTGCTAATGCAATTATTATATCTGCACCTAACTTTTCAAGTTCTTTAACTTGTTCCTTTGCAGCCTCAATTGTATTTTTAAACTCTATTCCCTTTACATTGTTAGGGTTTGTTTTATATGCTGTTTCTTCACTTGTTAAGCCAAAGAATCCTACCTTTACGCCATTTATTGTTTTTATGCTATTTGGATTTAAGATTGGTTTATTATTTTTTAATACATTTGATGAAATAATTTCAAATTTATTTTCTCCACTATTTGCTATTCTAGATAGCTCTAAAAGTCTCTCATAACCATAATTAAAATCATGATTTCCTGGAGCCATTAAATCATATCCAGCAATCTTCATTAATTCTACTATGTCAGCACCTTTATTCATTGTTGCAAATGGTAAACCATGAAGTGTATCCCCTGCATCTACTAATAATGATCCTTCAACAGAATTCTTTATAGCTGAGATTTTATCAATACCTATTATATTCTTATCTCCCTTTACTCTTCCATGAGTATCATTTGTGTGAAAAATAGTTATGTCGCTTTTATTATCCATTTCCCTTTCTTTAGCCTGAATAATAATTCCTGGATTAATTAAGCCTATTATAATAGATAAAGCTATTATAATACTTATAGTTTTACTTTTTTTAATTTTGTGCATTTTTTTCTCCCCTTCACCCTTTATCCATTTTATTATAATATTAGAAACAATTTACTTTCAACGCTTTTTTTCATTATTTTACATAAAACCAACATTTCTTAACTATCTTTATCTAAAATTAAGTAGTATATTTATGATTTTAATTATCATTTGATATTTTATCGCATTGATTGTATAATAATATTAAATTAATTTACTTTAAGGAGAATATAATTATGTCAGTATATATGATAACTTACCACTTAAACCATCACCATCATCATGATGAAGATAGCAATTTAACTAGAAAAATTAAATCTCTAGGCTCATGGGCTCAAATTATGCCTTCAAGTTGGCTTGTTTATTCTGAATTCTCAGCAAAAGAGATAAATGATTCTTTGAAAGAAGTAATTGAAGAAAAGGATCTTTTATTTGTTTCAGAAATAAATAAAAATCATTCTGGTTCTATAGATGAAAGAGCATTATCTTGGATAGACAGAAATCTTAATAAATAATTTTAAAAACATACTATTTAGAAGACAATCTAATATAATTAGCTTGTCTTTTTTATTGATTTATAATACTTAATTTTTTAACATAGATAGGTTAAACATTTACATAAATATCTTTATATATTATAATATAGGTATAATAAGTTTTAAATTTTATATACTAAACTTATACGACTATTTATTTAAAGGAGATGTTTTATATGCCTAAATTTAATTTGTTAGACAAGGATAAAACTACAATTATTTCTGGAAAATTAATAGTTGCAACATTAGGATTTATTTGTATACTATGTGGTGTTTTAGCTTTATTTTTTAATCTAGCCTCAATAACAAATACACATCATTTCATTAGTTTTTTAACTATAGCAAGTGGTTTATTTTGCTTATTAATTGCAGGTACACAAAAATAAATATTCTAACAAACAAAAAGAAGTAGGATAAAAAATCCTACTTCTTTTTGTTGTTTTATAATTTTACTAGGTTATAAATTTTTTCTTCCTAAACTTAGTGAAAATAAAAAAAGCCTAAGCTTTAATCTTAGACTTTTTTATTTAACAATTATTATATAGCTTATTGTTCTCCATATAGCTTAACTATATTTATAATAGTTTCAACAGCTTTTTCCATTGATTCTATTGCAATATATTCATATCTTCCATGGAAGTTTTCTCCACCTGTGAACATATTTGGTGTTGGAAGTCCCATAAATGATAGTCTTGCTCCATCAGTTCCACCTCTTATAGGTTTTATTTCTGGAACCACCTCTGCCATTTCCATAGCTTTCTTTGCAACCTCAATAATATGCATTACTGGTTCAATCTTTTCTTTCATATTTCTATATTGTTCTTTTATTTCTACTTTAACAATATCTTTTCCGTATATATCATTTAATTTTTCTGCTGCCTTTTTAAACTCTTCTTTTCTTCTTTCAAATTCATTTTCAAAGAAATCTCTTATTATAAATGACATCTCTGTTTTCTCAACACTTCCTTCTATACCTAAAAGGAATGAGAATCCTTCATAATTTTCTGTTTTCTCTGGTACTTCATCTAATGGAAGTAAGTTTAAGAATTCATGAGCAATTAATGCTGAATTAATCATCTTGCCCTTTGCACTACCTGGATGTACATTTCTACCTACTATAATAACCTTCGCTCCTGCAGCATTGAAGTTTTCAAATTCTAATTCTCCGAGTGGACCACCATCTACTGTATATGCAAAATCTGCATTAAATTCTTTAACATTAAAATGATCTGCCCCTTCTCCGATTTCTTCATCAGGAGTAAATCCAATCTTTATATCTCCATGCTTTATTTCTGGATGATTTATTAAATATTCCATTGCAGTTATTATTTCTGAAATACCAGCCTTATCATCTGCTCCTAAAAGTGTAGTTCCATCTGTTGTTATAAGCGTTTTTCCTATGTAGTTTTTAAGTTCTGGTAATTCTTTTGGATCTAATTTTATATTAAGTTCTTCATTTAAAACTAGTACTCCCCCATCATAATTTTCTACAATTTGAGGATTAACATTTTTACCGCTCATATCTGGAGCTGTATCCATGTGAGATATAAATCCTATAGTAGGAATATCTTTTTTGTCTGAATTGCTTTTAAGTGTTCCATAAACATATCCAAATTCATCAACATGAACATCTTCAAGCCCTATTTCTTTAAGCTCTTTTTCTAAAATTTTACCAAGTTCTAATTGTCCTTTTGTACTTGGAGTAACTCTTGTTGTTTCATCTGATTTTGTATCAACTTTTACATACTCTAAAAATCTTTCGTTAACCTTTTTCATAATATAAGCCCCTTTCGAAATCAAAATATATCTATATTATACAATAACTCTATATATAAAGTAATATTTATCCTCTTTTTATAACTTTATATACCAAATTTCCTATAATTATTTTAATTTTATTCACATTTGCATCTCTATAATAGGCTTTCCCGTTGATTTTATAATAATTATAATCAGCTTCCATGGATTTATCATTGCTAGACATAGCTCTCCATGCATTATACATTATTATTTGCTTAAAGCCACTTTTTGGTATATCACCTTTAATTAATTCTCTTTTAAACTTTCTTGCTTCATTTTTTATATAATCTATATTTTTCTCTGTAAGCTCTTTACTTCTATAGGCTACTGCAATTGAATTAACTTTATTTATTCCCCAAAACTCTAAGACTTCTTTCATATATTTTGTTGCACTTTTATGCCCTGCTCCAGCTGTTGTTGCTATAACTAATCCTTTCTTTTTATAGTATCCCGGTCTATGGAATTTAAATGACATATGATCTATAAAATTTTTTAAAAGTCCAGATACTTGCATAGAATAAACTGGTGATGTCATTATTATAACTTCTGCATCTTCAATCTTATCTCTTAAAATTTTCATATCACTATTATGTGGACATCTATCTTCACCTTTAATGATGCAATTAAAGCAACCTATACATGTATCTAATTTAATTTTTCCAAGCTCAATAATATCAAATTCTATATTAGGAATATCCCTTAACTCATCAAGTGCCATATTTAATACATTCCAAGTATTTCCCCTTCTTGGACTTCCATGTATAATAACACACCTCATATATTAAAATCTCCTTACCCCTTTATTTTAAATTTCAATTACTTTAAACAATGCATATATTCCCTAGCCTCTTCACCTTTTACTAAATACGATTGTCCTTTTGAACAAAAAATTGAAGTACTAGTATAGTCAATATCTGAATTTCTATCATAGTTCTTTTCTTCTATTATTTCTTCTTCATTATGACAAACATCATACCCATCAAATAATAAGCTAAGGGCTCCTTTAGCTTTTGTAAAACTTACAAATTCTAAAGGATAATTCATAAATGTTTTTACTGGTCCTCTCCCTTTAATAATAACCTTATTTTCATAGCTTATAGGCTCCTCAAATTCACCCTTCATTTTTTGTATATCTGATAAAACTCTTCCTATGAGATCCATGCTTACATCAATCTTAAATTTATAATATGGCTCAAGTAATATGCATTTTGCAAGTTCTAATCCTTGTCTTAAAGCTCTCTTAGTTGACTCTCTAAAATCACCACCACTTGTATGCTTATTATGTGCTCTTCCCGTAAGCAATGTTATCTTAAGATCAGTAATTGGACTACCTGTAAGTATTCCTCTATGCTCTCTTTCAAATATATGACTTTTTATAAGGTTTTGATTACCTACAGTTAAACCATCAGTATGGCACTTATTCTCAAAAGTTATTCCACTACCTCTTTCCCCTTCTTCTATCTTAAGATGAACCTCTGAATAATGTCCTAATGGTTCAAAATGGCCACACCCTAAAGTATCTCCTATAATAGTTTCTTTATATAAAATTTCTGGACTTCCAAAATCTATTTTTAAATTAAATCTATCAAATAAAACCTCTTTTAAGACTTCAAGCTGTATCTTACCCATTATACTTACATGCATTTCTTTTAAATCTTCATCCCAAACTACATTTAAACTATCATCTTCGCTTTCAAGAATCTTAAATATTTTTAATATATCATTATGATTAAGTTTTTCATCATATATAACCTTTGCTTTTAATGTAGGAACCATTTCATAAGTAAAATCATCATCTAATCCAATCGCCATTCCTGCTTTAAGATTCTCTACTCCAATTACACCAAAAAGGCCTCCAGATAAAACTTCATCTACTACATTAAATTTACTTCCATTATATATTCTTATTCCATTTACCTTTTCACTTACTTCCTTATTATTTAAGTTAAAAGTTATCTCATCCTTAGCCTTAAGACTTCCACTTAATGCTTTTATAAAAGTCACTCTATTGCCTTTATCATCATATTTAACTTTAAATACTCTTCCTTTAAAGTTGCCATCACTTTTATAATCTGTACTAGTAAGCAAATCAAATCCATCTAAAAATTCTAAAATCCCTTCATCTAAAAGAGCAGATCCTTTAAAGCATGGGAAAATCTTATTATCTTTTATTAGCTCCTTTAATTTATCCTTCCATAAATCACTACTAACGTCTCCTTCTAAATAAAGATTAAGTAATTCATCATCTCTCTCAGCTATAAATTCTTTATCTTTTTCATCTATCCCTTCATTTATATTGAAATCTATATAAAATATGTTTTTACTTAGGTTAACTTTTGCTTCATTTAAAACTTTATTAATATCTGCACCAGTTCTATCAACTTTATTTATAAATATAAATGTTGGAACATTATTTTTTCTAAGCATACTCCATATAGTTTCCGTATGTCCTTGTATACCTTCTACTGCACTAATTATAAGTATTGCATAATCTAATACTCCTATAGCTCTTTCCATCTCTGGTGAGAAGTCTATATGTCCTGGAGTATCTACTAAATAATATGTTGAATCCTTATAATTTAATTTTGCGATATCTGAAAATACTGTTATACCACGTTCCTTTTCAATCTTATGACTATCTAAATATGAATCTTTATGATCTACTCTTCCTCTATTTCTAATACTATTTGTATGATAAAGTAATTGCTCAGAGAATGTAGCTTTTCCTCCATCTACATGAGCAAATATTCCTATTGTTTTCTTCATTTTATTACTCCTTAAATCTATTTATATACAATCTATTTATACATATTATATTTTATAGAATTCATTATTTTATTTACACAAATATGCCTAATTGATATAATTTTATTGCATAACATTAAAATATTACTTACTGTTTTGCAATAAAAAGGGGGACAACAATGATTTATATATCATCTATTGGAATTTTTATAATAATCTTAAGTATACCATTTATTTATTTTATACTTAAAATTATTCAAAATAAAAATGGAAATTTCATAAAGCTTGATTTATTATTTCTAATACTATTTTTATTTAATTTAATTCCTATCTTAATTGCATATTTTACTGAATATAGGCTTTCTTCTTTATACCCATCTACATTAATTAATTTTATGATATTACTTTATTCTATTTTAAGATTTAAAAATATTAAAAGTTTAAACCTTAGAATATTTTCTACTATAATTTCTGGCGCATTAATAATGGTAACTCTTTTTATAGGATTTTTAAGCTCTGATTCAAAAAAAAGAGTTTATATCCTCTCCCATGGGAACAAATAAATTTATTATAGAAAAACAATATCTTTTTACAGATGAACCTATAGGTTATATTATGGAACCTAAATATTTAATTTTTTTCTAAGCCTTTTGAAGGTTTAAAGGATAATCTTTTACCCTTAAAATGTGATGGAACCATCGAATTTAGTTGGGATGGAGAATATGTTTGTTATTTAAAAGATAATGGTCATATAGTAAAACTTGAGTTTTTAAAATAGAATTTAATATTAATTACATTATGAAATTTATAATATATAATGCTATAAAAAGTACATATTTAAAATTATATATCAGAGAATTCCTTTTACTGTGACCTTTGCAGTAAAAAGAATTCTCTGATATAATATTATTTATAAAAAGCCTAAAATATTTATTATTAATATCATGAAAGATTCAACTATTAGCAATAATAAAAGAATTAGTATAAAATATATTAATTAATAATTAGTGTTTATAATGATTGAAAAAGCGTCATAGAGAAATTCTCTATGACGCTTTTTATAAATTTATTATCTTTTTCCCTTATCAAAAGGTTCACCAACAGCCTTAGGCGCTCTTGAACTCTTTGAGAATATTATTAATGCAATTAATGTCATTACATAAGGGAAAGCCTTTAATATAAATGGTGGGAATGTAGCAAGTTCTGGTATAACTTGTGAAACATTAGCTATAGTACTTGCAAATCCAAAGAAGAATGTTGCACCTAATATTCCAAGAGGTTTCCACTGTCCGAATATTAAAGCTGCTAATGCTAAGAACCCAAGTCCTCCAACATTTCCATTAAATTCACCAGCATAAGTTGCAATTATTATTGCACCTCCAAGTGCTGAGAATCCTCCAGATACCATAACCCCTATATATCTCATTTTATATACATTTATTCCTGCTGCATCTGCTGCCTGTGGATGTTCTCCACACGCTCTAAGTCTCATTCCAAATGGAGTTTTATAAAGTACAAATGTAGCTATTATAAGAATCCCTATTATAAGCCATGTTGATGTATAAGTATTTGTAAATAATAGAGGCCCTATTAGTGGTATTTCACTTAATACTGGTATATCTTCCGGTATTAATCCTTGCCTTATTCTTATATTTCCACTACCTGTAATATTTCTAGCTAAGAATACAGTAAGAGCACCTGCTATCATATTTATAGCAGTACCACTTATTATCTGATCTGCATTTAAGTGAATACTTGCAAAGGCATGTAGTAAAGAAAATAATACTCCAGCTATGGTTGCAACTAAAAGTCCAATCCATATAGGTAGATCACCTGATAATTTATCTTGAAGTGTTACTATTGTAAAAGCTCCGATAAATGATCCAACTATCATAAGACCATCAAGTCCTATATTAGTTACACCACTTCTTTCACTATATAATGCTCCAAGTGCTGTAATTAAAAGTGGTATTGTAAATGCAATTGCGTATGGAAATACGTCTTGTAATGTATTTAGCATATTACTTCACCTTCCTTTCATTAACTCTATCATCTACTGGAAGTATGAGTTCTTTTTGCTTTTTCTTAAGTTTCATTTTGTTAATTAATCTTTCTATTATAACACTAGTTGCTGCAAAATAAATTATTGTTGCCATAATAGTATTTGCTATCTCTGGTGGAATTTCTGTCATAGCACTCATAAATCCACTCCCTGTGTATAGTAATCCAAAGAAAAGTGCCGCAAATAAAACTCCTATTGGAGAATTTGCACCAAGTAATGAAACTGCTATTCCATCAAATCCTTGAGTTGGAAGTACTCCTATTTGAATTATATTTGTATTTCCAGCATATTCAATAGCACCTGCAAGACCTGCAAGTCCACCTGATATCATCATTGAAAGAACTATGTTCTTATTTACTGGTATTCCAGCATATTCTGCACCATGTCTATTAAATCCAACCGCTTTAAGTTCATATCCTAAAGTTGTTTTATTTAATATAAATCCAATTACAATAATCGCTAATACAGCTAAAATTATCCCTAAGTTTATATATGAGCCTTTAAACAACTTTGAAATCCATTCTAATCTAAATAGTGCTGCATCTGGTAATGGTCTTGATTCTGTTGCATATTGTCCTTGAAAATATTTTGGTACCGCATAATAAACAAACCAAAATACTGTCCAGTTCATCATAATTGTTGATACAACTTCATGAACATTAAACTTAGCTTTTAATATGCCTGGAATTATTGCAACTGCTGCACCTCCAAGTATACCAGCAGCTACCATTAATGCTAAAAGTAATGGTCTTGGTACATCAACTGTTAATCCTACAGCTGTAGCACAAAATCCACCAAATAACATTTGTCCAGCTGCTCCAATATTAAAAAGCCCTGTTCTAAAAGCAAAAGCTACAGATAACCCAGTAAGTATTAAAGGCGTAGCTGTTGCTATAGTATTACCAATTCTCTCCACGCTTTTAAGTCCACCCTGGAATAAATATGCAAATCCTTCTACAGGATTACTGTTTATCGCAAACATAAGTAATGCACCTGTTAAAAGACCTAAAATGATTGCTAATATAGATACTATTCCTCTATTAGTTTTCATTTTTCTTACCTCCTTTAACTCCAGCCATCATTAATCCAATTTCATTTTCATCTGTTTTTTTAGCATCTACAATTCCAATAAGTTCTCCACCATTTACAACTGCAATTCTATCAGATAAATTTAAGACTTCATCAAGTTCTAATGAAACCAGAAGTACTGCTTTTCCATTATCTCTTTGTTCTACTAATCTTTTATGAATATATTCAATTGAACCAACGTCAAGACCTCTAGTTGGTTGAACTGCTATTAATAAATCAGGATTTAATTCTACTTCACGGCCAATAATAGCTTTTTGTTGATTACCTCCTGATAATGTTCTCGCTTTTGATATTGCACCTTCTCCAGACCTTACATCAAATTCTCTTAATATTTTTTCTGCATATTTTCTTATAGCAGATTTATTAAGTATTCCTTTTTTTGAAAAAGGTTTTTTATTATAAACTTCTATTATCATATTTTCTTCTAAAGTATAATCCAATATAAGACCTCTCTTATGTCTATCTTCTGGTATATGTGCTATTCCTTTTTCAATTCTTTTTCTAGTCTTTTCGTTTGTTATATTTTCATCTTTATATATAACACTTCCACTTTCTACTTTTCTAAGTCCTGTAATCGCTTCTACTAACTCCGTTTGTCCATTTCCTTCCACTCCAGCAACTCCAAGGATTTCTCCTCCTCTTATAGATAATGAAAAATCTTTAAGACCTAATACTTTTTTATTATTTTTAACTGAAATATTCTCTACTCTTAATACTTCATCTTTTAACTTTGACCTTTTCTTTTCTACTTTAAAAGAAACATCTCTTCCAACCATCATTTTAGCCATTTGGGCTTCTGTTGTATCTTTAGTTTCAACTGTACCTATATATTTACCTTTTCTTATTATTGTACATCTATCTGACACTTCTTTAATTTCTTTAAGTTTATGAGTTATTAGGATAATTGATTTTCCTTCTTTAGTTAATCCTTTTATTATCTTAATTAACTCTTCTATTTCTTGAGGTGTTAAAACTGCTGTTGGTTCATCTAATATTAATATGTCTGCTTTTTTATAAAGCATCTTTAATATCTCAACTCTTTGTTGCATACCAACAGAAATATCCTCTATTTTTGCATATGGATCAACATTTAATCCATAACTTTTTGAAAGTTCTTCTATTTTCTTAGCTGCAGTTTTTATATCTACAACTAACCCTATCTTAGGCTCACAACCTAAAATTATATTTTCTGTTACTGTAAAATTCTCAACCAATTTAAAATGTTGATGAACCATGCCTATTCCTAAATCATTTGCTTTATTTGGATTTGTAATCTTAACTTCTTTTCCATTTATCTTAATAGTTCCTCTATCAGGCTGGTACATCCCAAAAAGCATTCCCATAAGTGTTGACTTACCAGCACCATTTTCTCCTAGTAGTGCATGTACTTCACCTTTTCTTAATTGAAGAGTTACGTTGTCGTTTGCAACAATACCTGGAAATTCTTTTCGAATATTAAGCATTTCTACTGCATATTCCATTTATATCCTCCCCCACATGTTGTTTATACTAAAAAGGGGCGATTTCACGCCCCAAACCTTTTATATACTTAAAGTTTAATTTATTTAATTAAATTTCCTTGTTCAATTGATACTTTTATATCACCTGATTTAATTTTCGCAAATGCGTCATTTGCTGCTTTAACTGCTTCATCACTTAAATTAGGATTTTCTGCTGGAAGACCTATACCATCATTTTTAGCATCATACATTAAAGTTTTTCCGCCTTGGAATTTACCATCTATTTCATCTTTAATCATTTCAAAAGTAGATTTCTTTATGTTCTTAGTTGCTGAAGTTAAGATAATTGACTTCTCTTTACCATCTTTATCTTTGTATAATCCCTCTGCATATTGGTCAACGTCAACACCTACAACCCAAGCTTCTTCACCCTTTTGAGCTCTGGCTTTTGCTTCTGTAATAGCTCCAGCTCCAGTACCTCCTGCTGCTGTAAAGATTACATTTACGCCTCTATCATACATCTTGGCTGCTATTTGTTGTCCACCTGCTGTATTGTTGAATGTTCCTTCATATATAACATCTTCTTTATTTATAGTAATCTTAGTTCCTAATTTTTCGTTAGCGTATTTAACACCTTGTTGGAATCCCCAGTTAAACTTTTGAACTGCTGGTATTTCCATTCCACCTATAAATCCAAACTTAGCTTCTTTCATTTGAACTGCTGATGCAACTCCTGCTAAGAATCCTGATTCATGTTCAGCAAAGAATATTGCTACAGTATTTGGCTTAACTACTGCTTTAAAATCTCCATTATGTGGATTTCCATCAAGTATTACAAATTTAGCATCTTCATATTTATCTTGAGCTTCAAATATAGCTGTTTCAAACTTATATCCTGGTGTAACTATAAATTTATTTCCAGCTTCATATTGGTCACCTATTGACTTTAAGTAATCTGCTGGCTTTTCACCTGCTGGTTGTAAGTATTTCTTTGATACTCCAAGTTCCTTTTCAGCTTCAACTATACCTTCCCAGGTTCCTTGGTTAAATGACTTATCATCAATTGTCCCTGAGTCTGTTACCATACCTACCTTTAAATCTGATTTTTTAGCTGATGAATCACCCTTGTCTTCACCGCCTCCACATGCTACTAATCCTGTTGCCATAACTAATGTTAGTGCTAATGCAATAAATTTTCTTTTCATTATTAACCCCTCCTAAATCGCCCTCTTGTATTCAAAAAATTACAAGTTACCACACAATTATACAACAGGTATCATAGCATCTCAATACTTTCTGTTACATTTATTAAAAATAGATAAATTTTTTATAAACATATATTCATTTTAATTTTAAGAAAATAATATGTGTTTATATGATTTCTCACTCTTCCTATTACATTATTATCCTTTTAATCTTGCAGATGGCTCCTTCATAAATATTATTTTATAAACAATTAATAATATTTTTATTAATACAAATAATATAGATTAACAGTAGGGAGTGAGAAATTTTTATGATGAGGTCTTTCTTAGCTAAAATAAATTTAAATACAAAGACAATGCTTAAATATGGAACAATTGCTAATTTAACAGTTTTGTTAATAATAATTTTATTAGGCCAAGATAATGTTATGTTAGCATTCCCAATAACATTGACAGCTATTGCATTATCTTTTGAAAATTTAAATATAAAACCAATATACAAAATTATAAGATTACTATTTATTGATTTCCTATTAGTAACACTATCATTCATATCTTCTTTATATCCTTATATTGGTATAATAATAAACTTTATAACCATATTTTTTATATCCTATTTTTTAACGGTTAGATATAACCCTAAAATATATAAACCTTTTATTATGCTCTATGTTTTTACATCATTTTCTACTCCAATCTTATCTTCATATATAAATAGATTGTTAGTTATATTTCTTGGTATTTTTATTGTTGTAATATTTATCCTCATTTCTTCTCTCCTTAGTAAAAAAGAGTTTATAAAAGATACTCTCTGCCATCCACTATCACTATTTAGTGAACAACTTAGCTCATTAAGTAATGGATTCTTTAATGAGAAAATTTATTTAAATATATCAAAAGAACTAAGAGGACTTTGTTATAAAATATATACAACACGATATAGAAATAGTTTAACTACGAACTTAGGAAAAATAAATTTTGATATATATATTATCTTAGGAAAAATAAATATTTATTTAAAAGAATTCGCTTTAAATAATAAATATAATAATCACATTTCTTTAGAACTTAGGGTATTTTTTGGAGAACTTAAAATATTAATAGATTCTATACTTAAAAGAATTGAAACAGATGACTCTTCTAAAAATATAGTAAAAGATATAGATATATTTATATCTATATATTCTAATATATCATACTGTAATTATCTAACATCTATTTTAAAAGAACTTCAAAACTCTATAAAAGAACTATATAACTTAAATAAAAAAGATATTAATAAGAAATATATTACTTGGAAAAGATCTGATATTGATAGGATTAAAAACTATTTTATAAATAATTTTTATTTTGGGTCAATTAGGCTTAATTTTGCCCTTAGAATTTCTATAACCCTTTCTTTAACTATATTTCTAGGTAATATTTACTCTATATACAAGTTTATTTGGGTTGCAATTACAATAATGTCTGTAATGCAGCCCTATTATGAAGATACAATAAGTAAAGGAAAAGAAAGATTGAAGGGAAATTTTATAGGAATATTTCTTCTAATAATTGTATTAACTATTTCAGATAATAAGTATTTAACTATTATAATATTAATTATTTCTCTTTATTTAGCATATGGATTTAAAGAATATTATAAGCTTTCAACTTTTACAGCTATGGCATCCATATCTGTAGCCTCCTTAAATACTTCACTTAACGTTATAGCCATACATAGAATTATATTTATATTATTAGGTGTTATTATAGTTATAATTACGAATAAATTTTTATTTCCTTATAAACTTAAAACAGGAATATATCATCTAATTACAAAGCTATTAAAATATAATTATTTTCTGATAGATGCTTGTATTAATGATAAGCAAATAAGAATACGAGATTTAATAATATTATCTACTCTTTCTTCTGATAAATTATATATGAGAAACTTAGAATTTAAAGATAACCGTGTAAATTTAATAATTGAAGAAACCAATAAAACATTTATAAATATCGGATATAATGAACTTATTTTGAAAAAGGGGCATCAAAATTGATGCTCCCTTCAGGTGTATATAATAATGTAAAACTAAAGATTAGATGACATCTTCTGTTTCTATCTTATTACCTTTTTTATCTAATTCTCTAATCCATTTTTGTGCAATTCTTTCTTCATGTTTTTTGAAGTGTTCATACTTTTTAACTTCTTTTAATGAATGTTTTAACTTTTTATCAAGCTCCTTAGTTTCTAAATCACAATCTTGGAACTCTGCATATATTTCTCTTAAAGCTTTCATTTCAGCTCTCTTATCTTTAACTCCCTTTAGATTGTCTAAAACTCTCTTTAATTCTTTCTTCTTGCTTGTAAGCTTAGGATCTTTTCCCTCTTCTGCTATTGCAAGTAATACTTCTAATCTCTTTTTAAGATGTTTTGCTGTTATATCTTGAAATGTATCCTCTATCCCAAAGCTTCTTAAAAAGTCTTTAAATTCTTTGATATTTTCATCATCTTCTCCTGATAAAATCTTTTCAATTTCTAATTCACTAACTTCTTCTACTACCATTTTGTATTCCTCCTAATAATTATTAAGATAAATACTAATGATTCAATCTAGATCCTACCCTCTAGCCTCAACCTTTAGTGTCTATCTACCTTCTATATTCTTAATTTTACTCTTTTAAGAATACAAAAATGTGATTTTAATCACATTTGAGATTAATGATATATTAAGTGTGTAACAATACAAGGTATTTTTACTACAAATAATTAACTATTTAAATGTACTGTATACTTTAAAGACTATGTCTAAAAACTTATCCATATTTCTCTATTATTTTATACGAAAAGAACCATTTTAACTATCTATAGTTAAAATGGTTCTTTTTCCTACTATCTTCTATGCTTCCTATGAGATTTTTCATTACTATACCCATTATCATTTGATGAATTATTCATATTTTGCATAAACATCTCCATAATCCTCTTCATGTCTTCTTGATTTATATTATTAGGATTAATATTGTTTAAATTCATATTATTTGGGTTCATGTTATTTGGATTCATGTTATTATTATTCATATTATTTGAATTCCTACTATTTGAATTTCTATGATTTGATCTATGATTTCCATTGTTTTGATTCATATTTCTATTCATATTATTCATAGTATTCTGATTACCCATACCGTTCATATTTCCCATCATATTCATCATCATATTCATTAATGGATTTTGTCCTTGCATATTTGATCCTTGCATATTATTCATTTGAGGTGGCATGTTATTTCCCATACCGCCCATTGGATTTCCCATACCTCCCATTGGATTCATTCCACCAAGTAGCATATTCATAAGTCCTCCCATTGGATTTCCCATGCCTCCCATTGGATTTCCCATTCCACCCATTGGATTTCCCATGCCTCCAAATAGCATGTTTAGTAATGGATTCATACCATTCATATATATTATCCTTTATATATTAATTCTCTCTATAATATATTGGGGGTTAATTGTTTTTGCTACATTTCTTTTAGTTACTTTAATATTAATTGAATAAGTGATTTTTGAATTTCTTCTGAATACTTTCCGCTTCTAAATTCTCTAACTACATCTTCTTTTTCTTCATTTGCCAATCTATCTTTTACACATTTTGGAAACTCTATATACTTATCTATTATATTAAATTCATCATCAACTTTTAATATAGTTGGTATTCTACTCTCTCCTAAATTATTTTCTAAAAATTCTTTATAATTCTCAGTCTTAAAGAATTTAATATTTATGTTTTTATTTAATTCTTTAAGTCCTAATAATATAGGTATTGCAGTTGCTGCATCTCCACATCTAGTTTCTGAAAATACTGCAACTTTAATTTCTTTATCTATTTTCTTTAGTTTATCTAACCCATAATCACAAATTTTAGAAACTCCTGCTTGTTTTTTAATCATCTCCATTTGATCTGAAGTTGCCTCTTCTAAAAATTTATTATAATCCACTCCGTCATTAAAGTTCATATAAACACCACCCTGTAATTTATTATTAATAAGAATATCACTCACAATATTAAGTTTCAACAATTTTTATTTTTATATACAAAAAAACTTGTATCAAAATTGATACAAGCTTTATAAAATACTATGCTAATTCTAATGCAACTTTCATCATATTAGTAAATGCAAGTTGTCTTTCTTCTGCTGTTGTTACTTCACCAGTAAATGGACAATCTGATATTGTCAATATACATAAAGCGTTTACACCAGCTCTAGCAGCATTCATATAAAGTCCTGCTGATTCCATTTCCACAGCAAGCACTCCCATCTTTTGCCACTTCTTTAATCCATCTAATCCTTCTTCTCCGTAGAATACATCACTTGATAATATATTTCCTACTTTAACATTTACATTTAAATCTCTAGCTGAATTAACTGCCTTTTCTAATAATTCATAACTTGCAGTTGGTGCAAATGTTCCTGGTAAATTAAACTGACTTGCAAAGTTTGAATCTGTACATGATCCCATTCCTATTACAACGTCATGTAATTTTAAATCTTCTTGAATAGCTCCTGCTGAACCTATTCTTATAAGATTTTTAACTCCATAAAAATGTATTAATTCATAAGTATATATTCCTATTGATGGAATTCCCATTCCAGTTCCTTGCACTGATATTCTCTTTCCTTTGTAAGTTCCTGTATATCCATACATTCCTCTTACAGTATTATATTGAACAGGGTTCTCTAAGAAAGTTTCTGCTATATATTTAGCTCTTAATGGATCCCCTGGTAGAAGCACTGTTTCTGCTATATCTCCTAATTTAGCGTTATTATGTGGTGTTGGTACTAATTGTGTCATAAAACAATTCCTCCTTTGATTTTCTGTTGTTATTATAGCACATTTATAATAATTTGAAAACCTTTTCTGATATTTCATAATGAATCTCTCACTAAATTTTAGTGAGAGATTCATTTATTTATATAAAATATATTAATTTTCTTCTAAGATATTTTGAGTCACATTTTCTTCGCAAACTTCTTTAGTTACATCTCTTTTCAGCGTATCTACCTCTAAATCTACATCCTGTAACTTAACTATTTTTGATTTATGTTTTATCTTATAACAAGCCCATAAAATTATAAATAGCGGTATTCCTATATAAGATGAAATTATACCCATCCAGTCTATCCCTTCTGGTTTAATATAAGAAAAGCCTTGACCTACAATAACTACAGCACAAAGTAATAGTGCTATTATAGGACCTATAGGAAACATTTTAGCTTTGTATGGTAAATTACTTAAATCTTTACCTTGATATATATAAGCTTTTCTAAATCTATAGTGACAAGCTGCAATTCCAAGCCAAGCTATAAATCCTGCAAGTCCTGATGCTGCCACAAGCCAAACATAGACTGTACTTTCTGCATAAAGTCCTGTAAGGAAACAAGCTGATGCAATAATTGTAGTTAATATTATAGCATTTGTAGGTACACCTCTTTTATTTAATTTTGAAAATACCTTTGGTGCCATTCCGCTCTTTGCCATAGCATATAACATTCTACTTGATGCATACATTCCTGAGTTACCTGCTGATAAAACTGATGTTAATATAACTGCATTCATAAGAGATGCTGCACCTGCAATACCTGCTTTTTCAAATACCATAGTAAATGGACTTGTGCTAACTCCAGCTTGTGCTGATGGTATTATTAATCCAATAACAAGTATTGTTCCTATATAAAATATAAGTATTCTCCAAAAAATTGTATGTACTGCTTTTGGAATTGTCTTTTCTGGGTTTTCTGACTCTCCAGCAGCAATACCAATAAGTTCTGTACCTTGGAATGAGAATCCTGCAATTAAGAATATTGAAAAGATTGATTTAAAACCTCCAACAAAAGGCCCCCCATTTGCATATATATTCTTAAATCCAACTGTATCCCCATTCATAATACCAAATATCATAAGTACTCCAACAACTATAAATACAATAACCGTAACAACTTTAATTCCTGCAAACCAAAACTCAGACTCTCCATAGGCCTTTGAAGATAAAAGGTTTAATCCAACTATTACTACTAAGAAAATACTACTCCAGATTATACCTGGAACATTCGGAAACCAATATTTCATAACAAGAGATCCCGCAACCATCTCTGTTGCAATTGTTATTGCCCAGTTATACCAATAATTCCATCCAAGGGCAAATCCTAATGCTGGATCAATAAATTTAGATGCATATGCACCAAAAGAACCTGATATCGGCATATACGTTGCCATTTCTCCAAGACTAGTAATTAAGAAGTATACCATTATTCCAATTATTCCATATGCGACTATAGATCCTCCAATCCCTGCTACATGAATACTATCTCCCATAGCAAGAAATATTCCTGTACCTATAGATCCACCAAGTGCAATCATATTTAAATGCCTTGCCTTAAGACTTCTTTTTAACTCACCATTCTCTGTTTCACTCATTTAAATTCCTCCTTAGTTTATAACGAAAATAAAACCCTGAGGAAAATATCACTCAGGGTAATAAGTCAATCGTATTAATATACGTATATAAACTAATTAGGACCTTTGAATGATAGCTCTCCACAAAATATTTGTGACAATCTAGTACATATTATGTATTAGACCAGCAATACAACCTTAAAGCATCAGTTGAATACTTCGGCAAATTTACCTTTCCTATTAATTCATTGTGCTTACCTCATTAATAGTACTATTTAAATTTGCACCTCTACCTCAATTATTATTCATTTTATTTTCTTTTTTAATTATGTTCTAATTTTTTTTAAAACTCAATACTATTATTGTCCTATTTTCACTTTGTTTACATTATAAATTTATGTCATACTATTATTTTTCTTAATTATAAATGAATGATCCTCTCTATTTTACTTACTTTAAAATATATTTATAGATTATATTTTATATGGATACTATTTAATTCAGCTTTGTTCATTCATTATTCATATATACCCACAATAAATGTTATTTGTCCCTCTATTTTCCTAAAACCCTCTTTTATTTTTAAGCTCATCGCTATAATATTTAGTAATTATATAAAAAAACTACCTTAATTAAGGTAGTTTTTTTCTTATCTTGTAGCTATTAAAAACTTAGTTTTTATTCCTTGTGCAGTAAACATTTCTTCATGCTCTGTTTTAACATTTCCCTCAAAATCACTATTGTGAAGATCATATGTTATATATTTTATATTTAATCCACTCTCTTTAAAATACTCTAAAGATTCTTCAAATAACTCATCATCATCTGTTTTAAACCATATCTCACCGTTACTTGTAAGGAATTTTTTATAATTTTCTAATTGTCTAGTATGAGTAAGCCTTCTCTTTTTATGTCTCTCCTTTGGCCATGGATTGCAGAAATTAATATATATTCTTTCTATACTATCTTCTTCTCCAAGTATTTCATCAATTAATAAAATTTCCTGTGCCATAAGTTTAACATTATCTAAACTTTCTCCTAGCTCTTCAAAGGCTTTTTCTATATTTCTTTTTGCTAATACTAAAACTTCATCTTTTATATCTATAGCTATATAATTAATATTCTTATTGTGTGATGCATGTACTGCCATAAATGTACCTTTTCCGCATCCAAGTTCTAAATAAATAGGTTGTTCCTTTTTATAAGAATTATTCCATTTTCCTTTTAATTCTTTTGGATCTACTATGAAAAAGTCACATGCTTCTAACTCTGGTCTTGCCCAAGGCTTTCTTCTCATTCTCATCTTTATGTTCACTCCATTTTTATAATTATCATTCCTATTATACATATTTTAAATATTATTAACAATAGAAATTAAAATTACTTATTATCTATAAGATTTTTAAGTTCTTTAAAGTGAATATGTTCTTTATTGTACTTTGCATGTGGGAAAGCTTTTAAAACTCTTCTATTTTGTTTTGCTTCATTTTTAAGTGAATCTAATTTTATCATAACCTTATTTAACATATCTATATTTTGTCCACTATTTTTTCTAGTAGCAATCTCCATCTTAATCTTTTCAAATTCAGCTTCTGTAAATTGCTTAAACTCTATATTTAGATCCTTTAAGTCACCCTTAATATTTTTAAGTCTATCCAAATGCTCCTTTAAGTGAATTAAGTGTGCTACCGTAAATGTTAAATCTATAATAAATATTATAATTATAATAGTTGACAATGGATATATTATACTTGATGGTATACTACTTACAGAATCTCTAAGCATAGGTTCTAAGATTTCTACTATAAAAAGAGCTAATACTCCAAAGAATATAGAATTTTTTAGGCAAACCCTACCATTTATATTGAATTTATAAGTAGAATAATCCCACCACTTCATATGAAATAATTTTTCAAGAACATAAGAGGTTATATATTCTAATACAGATGCTAATATCATTCCTCCTAAAAATACTTTAATTGGACTATTACCTATTCCATGAAGAAATTTAATTACTATAACTCCTCCAAATCCATATATAGGACAAACTGGACCATATAAAAAGCCTCTATATGTAAATTTCTTATCTATTATAAAACAATAAATTGTTTCAGCAACCCACCCTAAAAAACTATAGATTGTAAAATATATTACAATTTCTCTCAAAATAAAAACACCTCCATTATATATAATTATATACCTATGAAGATGATTTATGTTTAATGATTCTGTTAATTTTGTTTTCTATTCCAATAGTCAGCTATACTATCTTTTAATTTTTTAAATTGTTCCCCATATATGTTGGATCTCATATCTGGGAATGCTCTCATTAATCTATTTTGTATACTTGATTTAAGTTGCATTTTCTTGAAATTATTATAAGTATCTTCAAATTTAAATTTGAAATTCTTAATATCTTCTGTCATCTTAAGCTTATTAAAAACTTTATTAAATTCAATATCATTAAATTTATCCATTGAAATCCCTAAACTTTTTAATTCCACATTAATTTGTGTAATTTTTCTAAGCATCTCATTCATATCAACTAATGAAGTAACTGTAGCAATTATATCTACAATAAATATAATAATTATGATTGCAGCAGATATAAATACATATTTATCTGGTATTAATGAAATTTTCTCTATAACAAATGGATTAAGAATTTTAATTAAAAATAATGATAAAAATCCAAATATAACTGAATTTAATACACAAATACGACCCTTATAATTTAATTTATAGTTTGAATAATCCCACCATTTCAGGTCAAATGCATTTTCTAATATAACAGCAGTAATATATTCTATTGCTGTAGTTATAATTACTGCCATTACAAAAAGCAATAACATATTTCCTTTAAATCTATCTAATAACCATATTACTAACATTGCACCAAATCCATATACTGGGCATACAGGACCATTTAAAAATCCTCTATTTACCCATACCTTATCTATAGCTGCGCAATATATACATTCACATATCCACCCTAAGACACTATAAACTGTGAAATATAAAATTAAATACGCCATACCTCTATCTCCTAATCTCCTTTTTTGTTTTATTGTTAATTATGTTAAATTTTCTTTAATTTGAACTCTCTTTATAATACACTTTTTAGTACTCAAATTCAAACAATGAAGCAAAAATAAAGGAAAATTTAAGAAATCTAAAGAAAGTATAAAAAAATTAAAAGGAGTATATTATATACTCCTTTTTCTATCTTTCTTCAAGTATAGCCATACCAAGTGCTCCTGGGCCTGTATGAATCCCCATTGCAGCACCAATTTCTTCTAATGATATTTCCGTTATATTTGGCATATCTTTTACTGAATCATAAAAGGTCTTTGCTTCATCATCAGCATCACCTGATAATATCCACACTCTACATTTACCTTTAGCTAGATATTCATCTAATATTTCTTTCATCTTTGAAATAGCTTTTTTTCTACCTCTAGCTTTCATGTAATTATATAGTTCGCCCTCATCATTTGATGATACTATTGGCTTTAAATGTAACATTTCACCAATAGTTCCAGCTACTTTTCCTATTCTGCCACCTTTTTTTAAATACTCTAAAGTTGCAAAAGTTATATATCCGTGAGTACGCTTTCTTATATCTTCAAGCGACTTTAATATTTCTTCTAAAGGTTTGTCCTCTTTTATGAGTTTTGCAGTCTCTATAGCAATTACTCCTTGAGGATACCCTAATGTTCTTGTATCAAAAAAGTGAAAGTTCAATTCGTGATGAGCTTCACATATTAATCTTATACTATTATATGTTCCTGATAACTTACTTGAAACAGTTATTACTATAGCATCAGTATAACCCTCATTTTTAAGTCTCTCTATTAAATCTTCAGTATACTTTAAATCTGGAAGTGATGTAGTTGGCACTTCTTCCTCTAAATTTGCATACATTTCCTTGGGAGTGATTGTAATTTTATCTAGAAATTCTTTATCCTTGTATATTATTCTCATTGGTAATAATTCAATATTATATTCTTTTAATGTAGCTAAACTTAAATCACAGCTACTATCAGCTATTAACGCAATTTTCTTCAAAAATCATTCCTCCTCTTTTGTTATTTAAAATAATATCACAATATTCACACTTTAACAATAATTTAAGTGTATTTTTGTTGTTTTTTGTCTTATATTGATACATATTGGATATTTTCCAGTTCAAAATTAAAAATTTATTTTAAATAAACACTATAAAATATATTATAATTTAAAAAACCTTCCACAGCTTATATATTCTTATTTCCAGCTATATTTTTATTTTATAAAATAACTACTCTACTGATAAAATATTGCCATCACTTCCAATAAATTAATACTATCATACATATATATCTTCAATAAAAATTATATTTGAACAAACTATTAACTAGGCTTACAATAAACGTTTACTTAATCTAAAATAAAAAATATTATAAAAATAGACCTAACTAATTAGTTAAGTCTATTTTGTAAACTTTTCCAGTATATTTTTTATAGAACTTTGTGAATATGTAAATTGTTCATAAGCCTTAATGTTTGAGTAATTATCTATAGTAATTCTATTTCCAGCAATTAAACTTATTCTATTATTTATTTCTGCATTATCTAACTGTATTGAATCAGTAGAATATATAAAAAATTGATTCTCTCCTGAACCCTCTAATAGAGAAATATATAGATTCCCCTGTAATGTTAATTTACCATTGCATAAAATTACATAATTATCATAGCTTGAATCAATTGCTATTACTGCTGCCGAGTAATTTTTCAATGTATCATCATTTAATTCACTTAATCTTGCAAATTCATACCCATTATTATTTATTAAAATAACATTATTTTTTGATACCCAGCTTTCTGCTTCTAGCCACTTAATTTCTTGTCCTAAGTCATACACATTTGCATCTCTTTGTCCAAACTTTAAATTTAATCCATCTACTCTCTTCATACCATTATTGATATTTTTAGTATTATAAACATAAGAATCATTAATTTTATCATCAGGTAAAAATTCATCTAATTGCTTGTCTGCATTAACAGTATTACTTTTAAGGACTCCTTTTATATTAAAAGTTGAATCTTCTAATATAACAAACGAATTATCACTAACATTGAAATTATTTGTATTTAATAAAGTAAGTCCTGAACTATTATTTAAAAATAGCTGTATCCTTTCTTCTTTTGTTAGATTATTTTCCAATTTCATTATTACTTTACTTTGCTTTATACAGTTATTATTATCTTTATGCGCTGTTGCACTTATAGTATAACTTTTATCTCCATTATTTTTTAATGTAATATTATAATTATAAAAATTCAGTTTATTTTCTTCATTAATATTATTTCTTTCATTAAAATTACTATCACTAATCTTCTTTTGTATATATTCATTTGGAATATCTTTACTACTTCCTGAGCTAATATTTTTATAATTTTTATCATTTATTAAATAATATTCTCCGATATTAAGTGCTGACATTGCTGCTGTTTCAATAGCTTCTTTCTTCATTTCTTCATTGTTTGTTTTACTTGTATTTACTATATACGAATAAACTGCTAATCCTGTTATAAGTAACGCTGTTAAGGTTAATAAAACTACTACTAGGGCTGATCCTCTTTTTTTCATAGTTTTCACTCTTTCCTATCTAAGCTTTATTTTATTAATATGATGTCTATTCAAAAAACTTTGAAATATAAAATTTAGTTGTATCTGTTTTACTATATTCCCCATTTATACTTAATGGTCCATAAATATAAACACTTCCTCCAGAAACTAAACTACTATTTCTACACTTAACTGAACTTAAATTTATATTTTTGCTTGTATATATTAACATATTATTTACTGTACAATTATCTAAGTTTATCGATAAATTAGTTAATAAGATATGACCATTATTTTCATCCCTTATTATAGCCAAAACATATTGACTTAATCCTCCATTTATTTCTTCAAAATTATTAAATAAATTAAATTGACCATTATTTTTAACTAAAATTATATTATAATTTCCCATTCTTTTAATGCAGGCCTTTATATAATTATCATAAATAGTATAATTAAAACCTTTTTTAAATTTCAAACTTAATTCTATGGAATTCATATTCCCATTATTCAAATTTTTAATATTATTTGTGGCTACAGTTCCCCAGAACTTACTATTATTTTGAACTATACTTTCAAATTTTCTATCACCGTCTTCACTTCCATTAGCTTCTCCACTAACGTAATAGGAAGAGTGCGTAAAATGAAGTGAAGAATTTAAAACAATATTATTACTATTTAAAAGAGTTATTCCTCCTATGCTATTATAAAAATCATCCAATGGTTTTGATGAATAAGGCTCTCCCCTCTGATTATTATCATCTTCTGAATTATTACTATCTTCCACAGTGACCACCCTATCATCAGTCTCATTTACTGAAAAATCATAATCTCGTATAACTTCCTTTTTAGTATATTGAATATAAAAATAATAAACATTATTGCTTTCATTTATATTAAATTTTGTTACATCATCACATAGTTTGTGATATGATAATATCTCTCCTTTAATATCTATCTTTCCTTGATTATTGTTATTAGCATCATAATTATACTCTACATCTTTTCCATTAACTTCAATCATATAAAAAGATCTCACCTTACCATTTCCAAATGAAACCAATATTTTTTCTTTATCACCTGTAATATTTTTCGTTGCTAAATAAGCTTTTTGCACAGAATAGCCATCTTTTTTTCCTTCATTAATAAAATTCATATTAGTACCTGCTTTTACATAGAAATTCCACCATTGTTTTGATTCATTATTATAAAAAAGATGAATATTCCCTCTATTTTTACTTATTGAGTCTTTAGTGACTTGATAAAAATTTCTATATTTATTTTCAATATCTCCGTTAATTTTTGTACTTTCTGCTCGCTTTATTCCTGTAACGTAAAGGCCTCCTATTGCAACTAAAATCACTGACATTATTGCCATAACGGCTATAAGTTCAACTAAAGTAAACCCTTTCTTCTTCATATATAACCTCCTCTCTAAAGGTTATTTATCAATATTATTTCCATCATCACTAATTGGTCTTATAATCATCTGCTGACTCATCACTTGAATACCTTTAGTATTTAAAGTTATATCATCACCACTTGGTACCCTTTGTCCATTTTCATAATAATAATATTGTGACTTATTTAATGGTATTATTGATAAAGTTACATTATATAATCCTTCTGTTTGCGATTTAGTATTTATATATACGATATATTTTATAGGATTATTTTTATCGCTATCTGATATATAGCTATCTCCTTTTAACATTTCACTTCCATTTTGTATATCATCAGTAAGCATTCTTTGTATAGAATATACATTGTTTAATTCAAACCTAACATTTTTACCATTTAAATAGTTTTTAAAAAATGTATTATCTTTGTTATATAATGTATCCCTTACACCTTGTATGATACTTGTTGATTTTATTGAATTATTAGTTGAATTTTCACTTTTCATAGCACTCATTATAAGACCACTAACACTAATAAAAAGAACTGTAAATATTGCAAGGGCTGCAACAATTTCTATTAAGCTTATTCCTTTCTTATTGGAAATAATTTTGTTTACCGTATGTTCCTTTATTAAAATCATACTTCTCATTCTCCTTATAATTTAAATTGTAATACTCTATATTAATTGTTGCTTGAAGTATGTTTTTTATATTTCCATTTTCATCTAAACTCGTCTTCTCTATTTTTAAATTATTTATATTTATTTTTCTTTTTGTCTTTTCTATTCTCTTTATAAAATCAACTAAGTTCTCAAAGCTACCAGTTACTTTAAAAATTGCACTATGAACTAATACATCATCCTTTTTCAATTTAGATTTATCAATCTTGTTACTTGTTTCATTAGAACTTGTACCATCTATTTCATTACTATTATTTTCTATATTGCTATTTAAATTTCTATCATTATCATCTACTTTTAATATTCTATCTTCATTTCCAAAACTAATATCTGTTAATTTTATATTAGTTTCATTTGAAATTGTTGTTAATTCATTGAGTATTTCTGCCTGTTTCTCAGTTCTTGATAACTCAGATAAAATTTTATTATAATCGTATGTAATATCATTTAATTTTATTTTTAATTCATCTTGCTTATTTATTCCATAGAGAGCGTCTGCTTTATTTTCATTAAGAGAAACTTCTTCTTTTTTTAAATTATTTTGTTTATTATTTAAAGGCCTTATTACTAATTCCTGTATTATAAGAAAAGTAAATATTAATAAGCTTGTAAATAAAAGTAACTTTTCTTTTCTCTTCAATCCCTTTAAATGTTTTATAAATTTATTACCTTCTTTACCTTTTTTACTTTTTCTCATCATTCTTTACTCCTTCTACTGAAATAGTAAACTTAACCTTAGTAATCACTTTTGGTTTTTCATTTATTGATTGGTTTCTTTTATCTTTATTATTATCATTAGAATTATTAGCTGTATTTTTATTATCACTACTATCTTTACTCTTTACATTATCATTTATCTTCAAGCTTTCCATATCATTATTTAATGTAATACTAATATCATTCATAGAAACAAGTCTTGCATTCTTATACATTTTGCTCATTTGTAAATTTGCTAAAAATACAGTTACTTCTTCTTCTTTATTTGCTATACCAGTCATATCAATTCCATTGGTAGTAAAACTTATATTTTCTAAAGATACATTTCTTGGGAAATATTTTTTTAATGTATTTATATATTCCCATGCAGAAATATCTCTATCTATTGTCTTAATTTTATTTATAAATTTCTCTTTATTTTTTATGTCATTAGATATGTTGTTGTAATCACTACCTGCTTCTTTATAATTACTTATCTCCGACTTTATAACTGCATTACTCTTCTCTAAAGCTTTATTATCATAATATATAACTCCTGCATTTATAAATAGTATAATAATTATTAATAAATAGATACATATTAATAGCTTTCCTATATCTTTTTTATTACCTTTTTCTATTGCTTTTGGATTAAGATTTAATTGCTTTCTCATATTAATATCTCCTTAAAAATAAACCATAAAGAGGTAAGAATCTTCCAAACTCTTTATTTGTATTTTTAACTTGAAGCCCTAACTCTTCTATGTTTCTTACTAATTTACTTTTTATTGAAAAATAATCTTCTATATATTCTGCAGCTACTTTGTTAAGCTCTAGGCTAGGTAATATTACAAGTCTATTTACGTTATTTTCATTTTTACCTGAATCATAAAACTTAATAGTCTTATATACTATAGATAATAAATTATCTATAGAGTCTTTTATTTTAGGACATTCTTCAAAAGTTTCTAATAAATCAAAGTTTTTTATGTATAATTTATTTGAATTGCTATAGCTATTTTTATCTCCACTAGACTTATAATCCGAGGAACATTTTTTATATTCTCTTATGATATTTTGAAATCCAAAAGGTATATTTCTTTCAAGCCTCATGATACCATCATTTATTATAGAAACAATACTAAAACTATATCCTAAATAAAATAATGCTATAGTTTTATTTTTGTATTCTAAATCACTATTAAGCAAAACTTTATTTATAGTATTGGTTAATACATCTATTACTTTCAACCTTTTACCTAAAGATTTACTTAATTCTACATATCCATCTATTTTACTTTTTATACATGCAGCAACTAATACATCTAGCTTTGGATTACGTGTTCCTTTTTCTTTTCCTACAATTTCATAATCTATATAGTAATCTTCACCATTTTGAACTAATTCTTTCACTTCAAATTCTATAGTTTCTCTTAAATTCTCACTATTCATATATGGTAATTGAATATGTCTTGTTATAACGTCACTTCCAAATATAACAAAAGATACTTCATCTTCATCTATATCATGTTCTAAAAAATATTTTAATAATAACTCTGATAATCTTGCTTCATCCTTTATAGTTCCCTCTACGCATATACCTTCTTCTATAGGAATGGAATCATATAATTTAATTTCATTTTTATTTCCTACCACTATATCTACAAACTCATCTTTAAAAGCCAAAACTATACTATTTTTCTTGCCTAATTTAAACATTTTATTCCTCCCATCATAATGTAGATAAATATATATTTAGTATATCTATACCCCATAATACCGAAATAAGTGTTCCTATTGAAATAAACGGAACAAAAGGTATTGCCATTTTTCTTTTTCCCATTAATAAAAGTACTATAGCAAAAACTCCTCCTATAACTATTGAGAAAAATATTGTGAGTCCCATTAATGTTGGAGTTAGATATAAAGCTATAAATAGATAAACTTCTAAGTCTCCTCCCCCAAACCCATCAAATCTCTTTGCTAGTAAATATATAATTCCTACTATAATAAGTGGTATAAGTATACTTATTACCCCCTCTATTATTGGTTTTCCATTTACTATTTCAATTATAGAAAATATAATTCCAAATAAAAATCCAAATAATGATACATTAAAATAGACTTCTTTAGTTTTGATATCTATAATCGTTGCTATTATAAGTATTGAAAAAAGAACTATATACTTAAATGTATTTATAGAAATACCAAATTTAATATACATAACTAAAAATGTAAATGCTGTAATTAATTCCACTAAAGGATATATAAAACTAATCCTTTCCTTACAGCCCTTGCATTTTCCCCCTAAAGCTATATAGCTTATTACAGGAATAAGTTCATATGCTTTAAGCTCTCTACTACAATTTGCACAATGTGATGGTGGAAACGCTATATTTTCTTCTCTTGGTATTCTATAAATGCATACATTAAAAAAACTTCCAAATACTAATCCAAATATAAAAAATATTAATCCTATCATTTGAATTCCTTTCTAATAAAATTTATTAAATGGTTTATTTTATTTAAATCCATCAAAGTTTCCTTTTTTATCTAATTTTATATTATTAGAGCTAGAATTTATTATCCTTTCTAACCATTCAATAGTTGCAGCTTTACCTACTAAGCTTGTTATATCTTTCTCTTTACTTGTCAAAAGATTGTTTTCTTCTAATACTTTTATTACGCCTTTTTTATCCTTCGAATTACTATAATTAAAAAGTGCCATATCTTTAAAAAGTGGAGTATCTTTATTATAGTCAAATCCAGCTGGTGGATATATATTATACTTTGTTGGAACTAATAACCCATTGTTATAAGCAGCTTCTGCTGCATTATATATAACTTTTGCTTCTGCTTTAACTGCTATCACCTTTGATTTTTCTACATATGATATTACTCTTGGTACTGCTATTACAGCTAATATTGCAAGTATTGCCATTGTAGCTATTAGTTCTATTAATGTAAAACCTTTCTTTTTCATAAATCGCCTCATCTTATTTTATAGGATTTCCATACCAATTGTTTAATGTTCCATCTTTATTTAAGACAATATCATTTGGATTAGCATCAATTACTTGTTTCAATGAACCTATATAATATGCAGCTCCAAGCATTCTATTATCTTTTTCAGCATTTACTTTACTTATTAAATCATGCTTTTGAAGAACATCAAGAACAGGTTCTGAACCATTTTTGCAATAATCCTTTTCAAATACTATCATATATTCAAACTTTGGAGTTTGCTTTTGAGTGCTACCATTGTTATAATCCCAGATATTATTACTTGTAGGAATTAATATACCCTCATTATAAGCTCGTTCTGCTGCATCATATATAACCTTAGCTTCTGTCTGTATTGCAACTTTTTTGGATCTATCTACATATGATATTACTCTTGGCACTGCTATTACAGCTAATATTGCAAGTATTGCTATTACTGCTATTAATTCTATTAGCGTAAAACCTTTCTTTTTCATAGACTCCTCTCCCATTTATATAATTCATTAAAAGGCTGCCATAGGACAGCCTTTTAATATTTTGAAACAATTTACTTTGCTGATGTTGAAGCCGGTTCGTATTTACCCGCTGTAATTGATCCACTTAGATTTTCTCCATTAAGAGAAAAAGTACTTGGATCTGTATTCATTAAAACTCTTAAATTACCTAAAGTTGTAGCTGGTCCAAGTTTAGTAACTGCATCACTTGGTAAATTACTTAATAAATTTTGTGCTTCAAGGCTACTAATTGCATTTGATACAGTAACTGCATCAAAGTTTCCATTAGTTACAAGTAAAGTTGCATTATTTCCAACGCTTCCATCTGTAGCTGTTTTTAATCTTCCATCATTATATGCGGCTTCTGCAGCATTATATATTGTTGTTGCAGTTGTTTGTATAGCAACTTTCTTTGATTTATCTACATATGATATTACTCTTGGCACTGCTATTACTGCTAATACTGCAAGTATTGCTATTACTGCTATTAATTCTATTAGCGTAAAACCTTTCTTTTTCTTCTTAACAAGTTTATTCATAACTTATTCCTCCTCAAAACGTTATTATATTTTATATAAAACCTTATTAGGTTTATAAACTTTATTGAACAGCATCATACATTGAAAACATTGGTAATAATAATGATATTACAATGAATCCAACTAATACTGCTAAAATTACAATCATTATCGGCTCAACTAAACTTGATAATTTCTCTAATGCAAAATTTGCTTCTGAATCATAAAATTCTGAGGCCTTTACTAATATTTCATCAACTGTTCCCGATTCTTCTCCAACCTTTATAGATTGAATAAGCATCTTTGGAAACACATTTCCACTTTCTAAGCTTTCAGAAATGCTTGACCCATCATTTATTAAATTTTTACTTTCAATCAGTTTTGTACTTAAATACGAATTTCCTATAACATCTGCACTTATTTCCATACACCTTACTGCGCTTATTCCTCCCGCAAATAATATCGAAAAAGTCCTTGCAAATCTAGATGTATATATTTGCATTGTCATATTTTTTATAAGCTTAAACTTTACTATAAATTTATCTATAAAAAGTCTATATACTATGCTTTTATCTAATACAGTTCTTTTTATTAGAACCAGTCCAACTACCACCAATATAATATATATCCATTTTGATTTCATAAACTCACTTATATTAATAATTATTTGAGTTGGTAGTGGTAATTTTTGATTTGCAGATATCAAGTTTTGAACAAATACCGGAACTACAAAAGTAACTAACCCACAAACTACTAATATAGAAAATATAAATAAAAATTTAGGATATATCATAGCATTTTTTATTTTCTTTTCCTGCTTATATTGATTATCATAATAGTCAGCAAGGCTTCCCATTACATCGTCTATTTTTCCAGTCTCTTCTCCAACTTCAATCATATATATAAAAAGATTCGGTAAATCCTTGTATTTTTTAAAAGCCTCTGAAAGCAACTTTCCTTTCTCAATATCACTAAAAACATTATTTAATATATTCTTTAGTTTCTTATTTTCAACTTGATTTTTTACTATCTCTATACTTTTAAATACTGTTATTCCTGATGATAATGAAAAATACATTTGCCTACAAAATATAGAAATATCTTTTTTAGGTATTTTCATTAACATACTAAGATCTATGTTAAGTGATTTCCCTTCAGTATCATATTTAGCTAGAAAAAAGCCTTTTTGCTTTAATACTTTTCTAAGCTCGTCTAAATTTTCTACGTCAAGTTTTCCTTTTAACATTTTACCTTCAAGGTTTTTTGCTTCATATTTATATAAAGGCATATTTTCTACTCCTTTATCCCTCTATTAAAGTTATTCTCATCAATTCATTCATACTGCTTGTACCTTTTTTTACAACCTCTACTCCACTTTCAAATAAAGTCTTCATTCCATTTTTCTTTGCTTTATCACTTATTTCATAGAAGTTTGCACTTTTTGATATTAATTCTCTTATATTTTGTTTTACTTCCATAATCTCAAATATTCCTGTTCTTCCCTTATATCCAGTCCCTGAACATTTAAGACATCCAACGGGTCTATATAACTTAATATTCTCTTCTTTACTAATACCTAAAATTTCTTTTTCGTAATTATTTGCTAAGTATTCTTCTTTACAATTATTGCAAAGTTTTCTCATTAATCTTTGAGCAACTACCCCAGTTAAAGATGCTGCAATTAAATATGAAGGTATCCCCATATCCATAAGTCTTACTATAGCTGATGGTGCATCATTTGTGTGTAATGTACTTAAAACTTTATGACCTGTTATAGCTGATCTTATTGCCATAGTAGCTGTTTCTTCATCCCTTATTTCACCAACCATTATTATATCTGGATCCTGTCTTAAAATTGCTCTAAGACCTGAATTAAATGTAAGGCCAGCTTTACTATTTACATTTACTTGTACTATTCCATCCATGGTATATTCAACAGGATCCTCTAATGTAATAACATTATTTTCTTCATTCTTCATATCTTTAAGTATTGAATATAGTGTTGATGTTTTACCACTACCTGTTGGTCCTGTAACTAAAAACATTCCATATGATTTATTGGTTATATCATTTATAATTTCTATTTCTTCACTTGTAAATCCTAAATTTTCCTTTGAAAATTCAAAAGAATTTTTATCTAATATTCTAATAACTAAATTCTCTCCATTTACAGATGGTAATATTGATACTCTTAAATCTATTTCTCTCTTATCAATCTTAATTACTATTTTTCCATCTTGTGGTGCTCTTCTTTCAGCAATATCCATACCACTTAATAACTTTATCCTCGTAACCATAGAATTTAATGGCTCTTTTGGAGCTTCAAATTGTTTTCTAAGCTTACCATCTATTCTATATCTTATTATTATTTTATTTTGTTGTGGTTCTATATGTATATCACTTGCATGATTTTTTATTGCATTTTCTATAATTCTATCTATAAGTCTAACTGATGGAGAATCATTTTTATTATCCACTATAAGGTTTTCATCTATTTTTTCATCTATTTCTTCATTTAATTTAGCTTCAGTTTTTGTTATGTAATCTTTTGAATAATATTTTGCAATGGCATCTACAATTTCCTCTTCCATTGCTATTCCAATATCTATTTTATACCCAGACGATAATGCTACGTCTTCTTCTGCAAAAACATTAAGTGGATCTGACATAGCCACAATAAGTCTTCCATTCCTAAACTTTATTGGTATTAGATTATACTTTTTAGCTAGTCCTTCCGATATTGTTGATACTGCATTCATATCCACATCTATAAGATCTAAATTTATTCTAGGTATTCCAAGTTGAAGTTCTAATATATTTAATAATCCTTCTTCTGTTATATATCCTAAATCCACAAAAATTCTACCAAGTCTTTTCCCTGTAGTTTTCTGTATTTTTACAGCCTCATTAACTTGTTCTTCTGTTATATATCCAAGTTCAACTAAAAGATCACCTAATCTTTTTTTCTTATTCATATAATCACCTTAAATTCCATAAATTCAACATTATTATACAATATTTATAATAGATTATTACTACTTTCTCCCTATGTATATTTAAATTTACAATTAGTTCATCGTTTTTTTAAAATACTTAATTTTAATTTAACTTTTTATAATATAAAAGGTGTAGAAAATTAATTTTCTACACCTTTTATTAATAATTAATAAGCAATTATTTCTATACCATCTTCTGTAACTAAAATTGTATGTTCCCATTGTGATGATAATGATCCATCTTCTGTTATTGCAGTCCAATCATTATCTTCATCAACAAACACTCCATAATCACCTTGGTTTATCATTGGTTCTATAGTGAATGTCATTCCTGGTACTAGTACCATACCTTCTCCTCTATCACCAACATGTGCAACAAATGGATCTTCATGGAACTCTACTCCAACTCCGTGTCCACCAAAGTCTCTAACAACAGAATATCCATTTTTCTCGGCATGCTCTTGAACTGCTGCTCCAATATCACCTAAGAATCCCCAAGGCTTAACAGCCTCAATTCCTTTTTGAAGACATTCTCTTGATACTTCAACTAATCTTTTAGCTTCTTCTGAAGCATTTCCTATAATAAATATTCTTGATGCATCTGAATAATATCCATCTTTTATTGTTGATACATCAACATTTATAATATCACCATCTCTTAAAATTATACTTTCATCAGGTATTCCATGGCATACTTCTTCATTTATTGAAGTACAAACACTCTTTGGAAATCCACCATAGTTTAGAGGGGCAGGTATAGCTCCTTGACTTACTGTATAATCATATACAATCTTATCTATCTCTTCAGTACTCATACCCTCTTTTATTTTTTCTGAAACAAGGTCTAATACTGAATTATTAATCTTTGCACTTCTTCTTATTCCTTCTATTTGTTCTTCATTCTTTATAATTTTTTTAGGAGGCATTAAAAATCCTTGTCTTTTTAAAGAATCATACTTTTCATCAAAGTCAGCATGACATTTCTTATACTTCTTTCCACTGCCACACCAGCAATCATCATTTCTATTTATTTTCATCTTTTTACCTCTTTCCTTATCTTTCAAAATAATCTCTTATCCTATATTATATCCATTTCAAATAAATTTTTCAAAATTAATATAATTTAAATTGAAGAAAAGAATTTATAGTTATATAATTATATTTATAGGATCGTTTTCATAAGATTAACTATCGTTTCAAAATACAATTCAAAGTGGATCTAATTTAATTAAAGTATACTAAATTAATTATATCATTTAATTAAACATGACCATTTAATGTGAAAATATAAAAGTAGTAATTACTAACTCTATATTTTTAAATGCAAAAGAAAGGATGCTCTAATAGCATCCTTTTTAATTATTCTAATTCGTTATTATATTGTTGATTGAATACACTCTCTTTATCTAATTCTAGTTCAGCACATGCTTGTTCAAAGCTACATCCATTCTCGTCCATGTACCTTGCTACATAACTATCGATATTTGGTATTAAGTTAGTATGCATAATTGTTTGCCCCTCCTTTTTATTTAAATACTGAACATTATTGTTCCCTGATAAAAGATTTATATTCTTAATGTAAACATTTAATTACATTATACAGTAAATATTTTGAATATTCACTATTTTTTCTAAAAAATTATATTTTTATCATTATATGTTTAAAATATCACTTTTTAGAAATACTAAATAATTGAAGTTAGTTCATGTTAAGTTAATATTTATTAATTATTATTTAGTCATCAAACTAATTTAGGAGGATCAATAAATGAGTAAAAAAGCAAAAACAATTATAATAACTGTAATATGTACTATTGCAATATTAGGAGCTGGTGCTGCTTTTACAATTTCAAAAGCAAAAGAAAAAATAGAGCAAAATGTTGATGTTTATCAAACAGCAACTGTAAGTAAAGGTGAATTAAAGGTTTCTGTATCATCATCTGGTATGGTAGTTCCTGAAAATAAAATTAAACCTGATTATGATAATTTAGAGTTTGAACTTACTGTTGATGAAATTGATGTAGTTAATCTAAAAAAAGGTCAAACTGTAAATATTGATATAAACGCATTTCCTGATAAAAAATTCAAAGGAAAAATAGAAAGTATAGCTGATGCTGGCAACACTGTAAATGGAGTTACTACATATAGTGTTATCGTATCGTTTGATAAAAGTATAAATGGCCTTAAAGCTGGTATGACTGGTACTGGAACAATAACCACTGAAAAGAAAGATAATATTTTATATATTCCAATTGAAGCAATAAATCAAAATGATTCTGGAGAAAATTACGTTATAATTCCTTCAACTAAAGAAGAAAAGATAGTTAAAACAGGAATCCATAATGATGACTCTATCCAAATCACAGAAGGTCTTTCTTCAGGGGACGAGGTGCAACTTCCTACATTAGTAAAGAAGCAAACTAATGGCTTCCCTCCAATGATGAATAGTTCAAAATAATCTTTAGGAGGATATTAATTATGAAGCAATATGTTATTGATATAAAGAATGCTTGTAAAAGCTATACTATGGGGGATGAACATCTTCAAGTGTTAAATAATATTTCTCTTAAAGTAAAAAAAGGAGAATTTGTTGCAATTGTAGGGCCCTCTGGTTCTGGTAAATCTACTTTCATGAACTTTATAGGATGTTTAGATAAAGTAGATACAGGAGTATATCTTCTAGATGGAGAAGATGTAAGAACACTAAATGATAATAAATTATCTGAAATAAGAAATAAAAAAATCGGATTTATATTTCAACAATTTAATCTCTTAAGTAAGTTATCTGCTCTTGAGAATGTTGAACTACCACTTATCTATAGAGGTATGTCTTCATCTGAAAGAAAAAAACGTTCAATGGAAGCTTTAGAGAAAGTCGGATTAGCTGATAGAAGAAACCATCTTCCTACGCAATTATCAGGAGGACAGCAGCAAAGGGTTGCCATAGCACGTGCCATTGTAACTGATCCTGAAATTCTCCTTTGTGATGAGCCTACCGGAGCTTTAGATACAAAAACAAGTAAAGAGATTATGTCACTTATAAAAGATTTAAATGATGAAGGAAGAACCATTGTAATGATAACTCACGACCTTGGTGTTGCAGATCAAGCAAAAAGAATAATCAGAATTAAAGATGGAACATTATACGAGGAAAGGGCGTGATTATATGGGTATAATACAAAGCTTTAAATTAGCTTTTAAACAACTTCTATCAAATAAGATGCGTTCAATACTTACAATGCTTGGAATAATTATTGGAGTACTTTCAGTAACTCTTCTAGTATCTGTTGCAAATTCAATGACTGAAAGCGTAAACTCTCAAATGACAGATTTAGGATCTAACCTAATAAGTGTTATGGTTACTTCAAAGGATCCAACTGATAAATTATCTTATGATGACTCAAAAAAGTTTAAAGAAATACCGAACATAGACAAAATGTCTGCTGATGTCAACGGCAATATAGATTTAAGATATGGTGATAATAACAAAATGGTTTCCATCACTGGAACAGATAATAATTTTATTTCTTTAGAAAATAAAAAGTTAGAAGATGGTAGATTTATTCTTCCTATAGATGTTGAATATAGTGATAAAATCGTTGTGCTTGGTAATACCATTGCTACTGATATATTTGGATTTGAAAATCCTATAGGTAAATATGTAAGATTAAATGGTATTAAATATAAGGTAGTTGGTATATTAGCTAAAGATGGCTCTGCTTTAAATTCAACAGACAACAAAATTTATGCACCTATAACTTCAGTTCAAAGACTTATAAAAAATACATCAGTCTCAACTATGTACTTAAAGGTTAAAGATACTGAAAATATAGATAATACTATGACTGCTATCGAAAGAAAACTAGATAGAACTTTTGATATTAAAAATTCTGATAAAGATAAAACTAAACCTTATACTATAATAAATCAGCAGCAAATATTAGATACAATAAAAACAATGCAAGGTACAATGACAACAACTGTTGGTGTTATTGCAGGTATATCATTATTAGTTGGTGGTATCGGAATAATGAATATAATGCTTGTATCAGTTACTGAAAGAACAAGAGAGATTGGTATAAGAAAAGCACTTGGTGCAAAGAGAAAAGATATTTTAATTCAATTCTTAATTGAATCTATAGTAATAAGTTTAATAGGTGGAATAATTGGTGCTATCCTTGGAATATTAGGCTCTATGGCATTTAATTCGGTGCTTGGTGTAACATCTGGCATTTCATGGGGAGTTGTATTCTTTGGTCTTGGCTTCTCAATATTTATAGGTGTAGTATTTGGACTTATGCCTGCAAATAAAGCCTCAAAGCTTCTTCCAATTGACGCGCTACGTTCAGAATAGAATATTATATTTAAAACCTTAAAAGGACTTTATTATATCAAACTAATATATATTTATACACTTATATTAGGAAATTTGATATGATATAGTCCTTTTATTTAAGCTCTTAATAATATATACTAAAAATTATTACTGCATATTAGGAGAAGATTTAATGATTAATATTTTGGTTGTAGATGATGATAAAAATATACGTACACTTTTAAACGAAGTACTTAAAAGAGAAAATTATACTGTAATATTATGCTCTGATGGACAAGAAGCCTTAGATGTTATAGAAAATAATCAGATAAGTATAGCAATAATAGATATAATGATGCCCCTAGTAAATGGCTTAGAAGTCACTAAGCATATAAAAGATATACTTGATATACCTGTTTTACTTTTAACTGCTAAGGGTGAACTTAATGATAAAATAGATGGATTTAATAAAGGTGCTGATGATTATCTAGTTAAACCATTTGAAGTTCCTGAACTTTTGCTAAGAATTAAAGCACTTCTTAGAAGGTATAAAAAAATATCTAAAGATATAATATCTTATTGTGATCTTCTTATTAATTTTAAAGAATGCTCTGTAAAAATAAATAATACTCTAATAGACTTTCCTCTCAAGGAATTTCAATTGTTATTTAAATTAAGTAGTTTTCCAAACAAAGTTTTTACAAGAAATGAACTTATAGAAGATATTTGGGGAATTGATTATGAAGGTGATGATAGAACAGTTGATGTTCATATAAAAAGAATAAGAGAAAAGTTAGTTTCTAATAACAGTTTAGCTAAAATCACAACTATACGAGGTCTTGGATATAAAATTGAAGGAGAATAATATATGAAAAAGTCTATATATTTTAAGTTAGTAAGCATTTTCTTTTGTGTAATTATATCTAGTATAATACTTTCTTTTTTTATAACATCGTTTATTTACTCATTTAAAATAAAAAACACCTTACAAAAAACTTTAAATAATACAATTGAAAATATAGAATCATTATATAAAAATAATAATAAGTCTTCTATAAATTCAATAATTAATATGGATATATTTCATATATCTAATATATCTATTTATGATAAAGATGGCTTAGTTGATGAATTTTCAAAAGATAATTCTCATGTTAACATTCCTAAAGATGAAGTCTTAGAAGTTTTAAATGGTAAAAATAATAATTCAGATATAAATTCTAGCACTTATCTAGACTCTTCAAATAAATATTTTGCATCGTCTTTTAAGTTTAATGATAAGACTTATGCATTATTTATTAAACCTATTAATTTATTTAATGCTCTTGGAATTCATAAATGGATGTTTTTAAACCTATGTATAGTTTTACTTCTTGGTACAATTTCTTATATGATAGTTGCTAAAAATATTGTTAAACCTATAAAGGCAATAACATTGGCATCAAAATATATAAGTAAAGGTAGTTATGATATTCAGGTTCAAAATCGTAGAAAAGATGAACTTGGTGAACTTATAAATACATTTAATTACATGATTTCTGAGCTTAATAAAACTGAAACCATGAGACAAGAGTTCGTATCTTCTGTTTCTCATGAAATCAGAACTCCCCTTACTACTATAAAAGGATTTTCAACACTTCTATCTTATGAGTTAAATATAGAAGATAGAAAATATTACTCTGATATTATTAATGAAGAAACAAGTAGATTAAGCTTACTTAGTGAAAATCTTTTAAGATTATCATCATTAGATAACATATATGACAATATAAAAAAAGATGATTTCTTTATTGATGAAGAGATACGAAAAAGTATTTTATCTTTAGAAAGTAAATGGTCTAGCAAAAATATCACCTTTGAACTTAATCTTCCGAAAGCTAATATTACTGGCGATAAAGACCTACTCTTTCATGTATGGACTAACCTTATTGAAAATGCTATTAAATTTTCAAATGAAGGTTCTATAATAAATATTTCTTTAGAAGAGACTACTGAATATATTAATATTATTTTTAAAGATTATGGAATTGGAATTGCTAATGAACATATTAATAGAATCTTCGAAAGATTTTATAAAAGTGATTCTTCAAGAAATACAAATGGAACTGGACTTGGGCTTTCTATAGTTTCAAAAATCATATCTATTCATGATGGAGAGATTAACGTTAAAAGTGAATTAAATAAAGGAACTACCTTTATCATAAAACTTCCAATTCAGTATAAAAATCTTAAAGAGATAAATTAATTAATTTATCTCTTCTTATTGTTTTATTAGAATGGGAATAGAAACCATAGAATAGCCTCTATGAGCTCTATAAAAAAATTTTTTACACTCTTTATATTCTCTTTTGGTCCGCTTATCTTTAGTTTCATCCTTTAATTCCCCCTTATAAGGTTTTAATAAATTTATTAATTCTATATACTTACCTTACCATAAAATCTATCCATTATTATACATAAAACATATTATTTACATATATTTTAATTTATTGTATTAATAAATATATTAAATACTCCTATTTAATATATTTCTTTATATTTTCTAATACCTTTTTTCCATCCATCGTTCCAAATATTTTCATATCAATTTCTTTGCATGGAATATTATATTTTTCTAATTCTTCTTCTGCCGCCTTTTTATACATTCCTGAAGTAGCACCTCCAGCACAACAAATATAAACTATCATGGATTCCATTCATATTTTTAAAATTAATTTATAAAAATAAGCACTAATTATAAAAATTAGTGCTTATAAACTACTATATTAAATATTTAATTTATATTTAAATTTCCATCCTCTAATACCTCAACATTTACGATAGTATCATCATTTTCATTTACTATAACTATTTCTTTTTTCCCATTCTCTTCTTTTAAATTTCCTAAAAATGATCTTAATTTCCATCCATTACTTAATTTTATTTCTCTCATATATTTAACACCCTAAAATATTTATTAGCTACTATATTTACAAACTTTTCCCATAAGTGCTATGAATATTATAATATACGTTGTTAAAATAATCCATAATTAATTTTATTTTTCTATTATCATAGTCCATTTGTCTATGTCCTTAAAACCTAGTTTTTTATAAAGCTTTCCTGCTATAGGGTTATCATAAAATAGACATAGAGTTTTTCCTTCTTTTAGCATATCTTTACACAGTTTACTTAAACATTTAGTCACTAACCCTCTATTTCTATATTCTTCTTTTGTTGCAACAGCTACAATCATTCCAGACTTTGAATTTTCTGCAGTAGTTTGAACATTTGCAATAATAGTCTTTTGTTCATTCTCAATATAATATGTCCTACCTGATTTGCTTCTCATATTCTCTAAAAATTGTTCTTCTGAAATTCCTGATATATCGCTAAACTCTTTTATTCCATTGATAAAATCACATATTCTTTTTGAATCATTGTCTGTTGCTACCTTTATACTGTCATCATATCCTTTTAATCCACTTTCATCCTTAAGTTCACAAAAATTTGTTTCTTTAATTTCAAATTCTTTAAAAACGTTTTTGAAATCGTCTATAATACTAGATTTACCTGATATAACCTTATTTCTACAATCATTACACCTTATGATATTTTTAAAGCATTCAACATCACTATCAAACTTGTCATAATATGCAATATAATTTTCATAGTACTTTAAGAAAACTCCCTTTAATTTATTTTCTTCATTAAAACTTCCCCATACGGTCATAAAATTTTTTTCAAATCCATGATTTTCAATATCTCCTATAATAAATAAATTTATAGAAGCTTCTCTATATAAAAACTTTAAAGTGATATTTCTATCATCCTCATTCAATTTTCTTATCATATCTATACCTCCTAATATATTTAATTTTCTTATTATTTTTATTTTATCATTACCATTTACTAATTAACACAATTTTCCATGTACTATCTCCCTTTTTTTATTAAAAAATGAAGCATTATTATAATATAAAATTTGTCCATAGGTAGAATACTACTACTGTAATGAATTTTAAGGAGATGATTTTATGAAGTATCAGAATGAAAGAATCTACTCAAAAACAAATTATAATTCTAATGGATCAAAACATCCACAACATTGGTCAAAGAATACATTCACAACAACTACGAAGCAACCAGGAATAAATGAAAGTGGAATTGACGCTAAAAACCGAGGTTTTTAAAAAATAATAAAACACCACTATTTAAAATAGTGGTGTTTTATTATTTTAAACTATATATATTAAATTTCCATTTCCATTCTTCTATTTCTTGTAATCATACCTAACGATTCATAGAAATATCTTGCATCTTCATTAAATTCCCATACAGTTAACTGTAATGAAGATAAACCTAATTTCTTAGCATATGCTTTTATATAACTAAATAAAGTTTTTCCTATTCCTCTTCTTTTATAATTTGATTTCACACAAAATTCTTCAATGTATCCATAATATTTATTTTTTGTTAATAACAAACATTTATTATTTATAATATTTAAAATGCTATATGCGACTATCTCATTGTTACATAAATTTATTGCTATAAATATATCAGTAGTTCTACACCTTAATAATTCGTAAAATTCATTTATTGTGATCGGATCTTCTGTAAAATTATATAAATCTGGTCTTGCTTTAGCATGTATATCATTTATTTCTACTACAAGACCCTTAATCTCTTCAAAATCTTCTTCCTTAGCTTTTCTAATCTTTATCATATAATCTATTCCTCCCATAGAATTGAGTCTATAAATACTATGTTTTAATAATAGAAAATATAAATAAGTTTGTAGAAAATATTTTTATATAAACTAAAAACTTTAGAAATATAAATCTAAAGTAAATACCAATATTAATTTATATAAAATAAATGGAGCCTAGCGACCGGCGAAAGTCACACTAGGCTCCGTAATTAGCACTATACGTACCAACTGCTCATTTAATATAACATTAATATACTATTTTTGCAACATTTTTTTATTTATTTCTTTAAAATTGTTGTTATTTTACACTAACATTATAATTATACCATACTATTCCATATATTATAACACTATAATATATACAATATATAGTATATAATGGAATAAAAGGAGTGATTTGCTATGAAAAAACTTCTTAATAATATTTTTGTAATATTAATTTTATTTACTATAGCTTTATTTTTAGTTCCTACTTTATATCGTTTAAAAGGTTTTAATAACTCATTAATGGATGGTCCAATTATATTTTATACATCTATTTTATTTGTACTATTCTTATCTTTAAAAGGAGTTTTATCATTAATCGAAGCTCGTAAAAAACATACTAATTAAAAAAATTAAATCTACCATAAAAACTAGTAGCATATTTATAAAGAGATAGTTGAACTTTCAACTATCTCTTTATACTTACTAATTATTTTTTATATCTTTTTGCATATCCACATCTTTTACATAAATCTTCTACTGCACACCTTCTTGAAAAACCATCATATAGATTTATCGCTCTATCGCCATTTAATATATTTTCTAGATCTTCTTTAAATATATTTCCAAGTTCTATATTTCCTTCACTATCTAAACAGCAGGGAACTACTGTTCCATCTACTAAAACTCCCATTTGATCTCTTAACCCATAGCAAAACATTTCACAATCCGTACTAAGTTTATCTATATCCGGCCATTCAAACTTTTCAGCCATATTTAAATAAACTCTATCCCAAAGTTTTATTCCTCTAGTATTCTTAAGGGATTCCTTTAAATCTATTTCAAGTCCTAATTTTGATTCTATCATATTTATTATATCTTTATTGTACTTATTACTTCCTCTTAGCTCATCACTATCCATATTCCAAAGCCTTGTTGATGTAATAACCTTACTCTTTTCCCTTGCCTCTAATATAAAACTCATTACATTATCTATATATTCTTCTAAAGATATCTTATTATCATTTGCTTCGAAGCTATGAAGAGATATATTAACCTGTCTAAGCGCCTTTGATTCTAGTAATATATCTTTAACATTATTTATTAATGTCCCATTTGTAGTTATATTTACTTTTAATCCATTTTCATAACTTATTTCTAAAAATCTTTTTAAATTAGGATTTAAGAATGGTTCACCCATTAAATGAAAATATATATAATCAGTGTATGGCTTTACCTGCTTTATCACTTTAACAAAGGCCTCTTCATCCATAAACTGCAATTTTCTACTTGTCTTTGGACAAAAATTACAGTTCAAATTACATATATTAGTTATCTCTATGTATACTTTTTTAAATCTTTTCATACGTATTCTCCTAGTTTTAATAATTTAAACTTCTATTAACCATTATATTTTATTTTAAGGTTATTTAACAGATTAAAATTTTTATATAATAAAATCATTTAAATTCTTATAAAAAATATTATAATTCATAATAAATTAAAAGCAATCTAGATATTTTATTCTAGATTGCTTTTAAATCTTCCGCTCTTCTTCTTCTAACATAATTTTTCTTTAAACTTACTATACCACCGTTTTACCGATGCCCTTTCTCCAATATTTATTCTTTTATAAACTATATTTAAAGGTAATACCTTGTTATCATTTACTTCCAAGAATATTGTCTTCCCATCATTTTCTTCCCATACGCCACCAATATTTTTACTAATAACTTCTCCAAGATATCCACCAAATGTCATAGATAAATCTAATATTCTATCGTTATCAAATTGAGTATTTTCATTTGCTTTATGAAATACTTCTAATATATCATCTAGCCATACTAAGCTATCTTCTGAAAAGTCAAGTTTTACGCCTAAGTTATCTTTTGAAAAAATTACTGCTCTAAGGGATGCTTCTTTAAAAATTCTTTCTAATCTCTCCATATTTATGAATACACCTTCTTCCTCATATGCTTAAAGGAGGAAACCTTAAAAGAAATATGACCTTTTAAGATGCCCTCCCTAATAATAAGTATATTCATTTATATTGATTAAGTACCATATATTATATATTTAATAACTTAAAAACCTTTTTTTAAAAGAATATCTTTTACTTTTCCCTTAAGTTCATCCTGTTCTATATCATACTTTTTAAACCTATCTGATGACTTTTCTATAAATGTTTGTAATGAAGTTGCAACTGCCTGTACATTTTCTAACCCTTCTTTACTTCCATCTTCTTTAACTTTACTAAGATAATCTTGCAAATCTTCTGGTGTATTAGCTTTCATTTCATCACATAATGAAACTATAGCATTTTTACACTTTGTTCTAGCCGCTAATTTTTCATCACTTTGATCCATCGAATACGCTAATTCACTACTTATATTACTGAACTGAAGACTTAACTGCGCTTCAGTCTGTGCCATTAAAGTTACATATTTAGGTCTATTGATGTATCTATCATACATTTTATATCCTAATATACTCAATAACGTACCTATTATTAATATAATTATTGCTATTAAAATTAACTTTTTATTCTTTGTAAGTTTTCTTTTATTATTATTTTCTATTATTTTTTCTTCCATTATTTCTCCCTATTATGTGAATTTATCTTATTTAACTACATTTATACTATTCTTCTTCCAGTATTACCTTAAAATAAAACATGGTTATACTCTCACAATAATATGGTGTTAGCCATAAAAAACCTATTCCGAATGATAAAATCGATAGAATGGCCCATCCTATAAATGAAAGTTGTAGCTTAAATAATCTCCACTTTTTACCTCTCATCAGTACTATTGAGTCTCCTAAACTCTTAAATATACTATTACCTTCAACAATTAAAAATGGTACAGCAAAATAAAATAATACTATAATTGTGATTACAATCATGCTTACTATAAATATAATTACTAAGTAAGGTATAATAGCTTGTATACTAAATAACTTATTAAAATCAAGTGCTATAAACCCTAAAGTTCCTATAATTAATAAACAAAACATTAGTAAATAAATTATGAAAATAATTGCAAATAGCATAAATTCCATTCCAAAATATCTTAAAAAGACTTTTATATTAGGAAACCCTTTTTCTACATTAATTTCCTTAGTCTTATAAAAATTTATATAAAATGCTTTACTAAAAGTTCCTAGAATTGAACTTATTGCTAAACTAATTAAAGATCCTAAATAAACTTCATTAGTAAAATGCTTAACAACAAATACTATTATAAAAATTACTAAAGTAATTAATGCTAGCTTAAGCCACTTCCCCCTTAAATCTAATCTAGATTGCTCTCTTATTTCTTTACTTATCATTAGTTATCCCCCTATTTTATATTTCTTAAAAAATCCTTTTACATTATACATTTTTCTATAAAAATAAGCAAATTATTCCATAATGAAAATATTTATTCACTATATATAACAAAAGCTACACCTTAAAGTGAGATGGCTAAAATAGGTTTATATATTGCTTTTTAATTTATTTATACTATATTTAGAGAAATAGATAGTCTATCTATTTCTCTAAATATTCAAAACTACAATTATTGCTATATAAATTAAATATTAATTCATCCTCAATATAAAATTCAAATCTTCCTCTACATGCTAAATTCTCCTGTATTATTCTTGACATATCACCATTCTCTGGAGCCAATAAATTTTGTGCACTATTGTTTGTGAAGTAAACTTTCAATTTATACTTTCCTCTTTTTAATAAAACAAATTTATCACTACAATTAACTATTTTCACTCCATTATATGTAGCTAATCTATATTCCTCGCCTTCATAATAAACACTACATATGCAACCTCTAAAATTTATTCCCATAAATGGAATATCCGCAATAGATACCATTATTGAACATTTATGATTTTCAAAGCAATTACATTGTATCCATAAATATTCTTTAGGAAATGAACTTCCCCAATCCTTCTCTATATACCCTACTCCATCTTTAAAATCTATTTCCTTATTATTTAGCTTTATACTACCAGTTAACTTATGATATAGACTTATAACTCCATGATTACACTCCATAAATGGGATTTCACGAAATGGTCCCATAATGTCATATTCTATAGGGGTAAGTTCCTTATAATTAATTTTCCCTCTAATAGATACGTCTCTATCCTCTATATTTATATCAATACCTTCTTTTGAAAAAATGTTTTTACCAATTTGTATTTCCAGCTCATCTTTACTACATTTAAAATCTAAAAATGAGTATTTAATATTATAAGAATTTGTATTTGTTATCACTTGAATAAATGCTGATTTTTTTCCATCTTTATCAATATTTATTCCAGGTATAAAGGCTATAGTGTTCTCATTTTTTTGATGCTTAAAATACCATCCTTCAAAAAAGTTCTTTGTCTTATTTTCACCATGGAAATTAATCATCTACAAGTCCTTTAATTGCAGGACCTCCTATTAATCGTCCTTCATAATCAAATCTTGATCCATGACATGGACAATCCCATGTTAATTCATCCGCATTCCAATGAAGTTGGCATCCTAAGTGAGAACATTTTGTTGATACAATAAATTCTTTTCCCTCTTTATTTTTGTAAACACCAACCTTATCTCCATTATATTCAACAATTCCAGCATGACCATTTTGAATATGTTCTATTTGACTACTTGGAATATATATTTTTTGTGCAATAAAGTTCTTAGCTGTTTCACTTATATCTTTAGCAACATTATTTATTGATGCTGACAAATCAAATCTTTTTGGAGAAAATATTTCAGAAAAATCATTTTCTTTTTCTAAAATCATATCTGATATTATCATGGCTGATACCATGGAACTTGTCATTCCCCATTTATTAAATCCTGTAGCAACATATATATTAGGTGTATCATCAGAATATCTACCTATATAAGGTATTCCATCTATGGTCATACAATCTTGAGCTGACCAATGATACTTTTCTTTTGACTTTGGAAATAATTCTTTTGAAACTCTTCTTAACTCATAATAGCTTCCTCCAGTTTCATTATCTCCTGTTCTTTGCTTTATACCGCCTAACAATAGTAAATCTTTATACATTCTAAAGGAGTATCCGCTCTCGGCAACATCTATATACATCCCCTCAATATCTTTTACATTTTCTAAAGCTATAACATAGGACCTTTCTTGATGCATTTTCAAAAAGTAATATCCTGGTTCATTCATTATTGGGTAATGTGTTGCTATAATTATATTATTTGCAGTTATCTCTCCCCTATCAGTAAATACTGAGTTTTCTCTAATTTCTACTGCCCTTGTGTTTTCATAGATAGTTAAATCCTTTGAAATATTTTCTAAAAACTTAAGTGGATTAAACTGTGCCTGATTATTAAACTTAACAGCTCCATTAACTTTAAAAGGAAGATTAGTCTCTTCAACAAATTCAGCATTAATGCCAGCTCTATTAGCCGCTTCTACCTCTTCCTTAAGACTGTCTGTTTCATCTAGTGAATATACATATGCTGCCTTCTCTTCAAAGTCGCAGTCTATTTGTCTTTCTTCAATAATTTCTTTGTATTTTTTTATAGCAAGTTCATTTGCTTTTGCATATTGCCTAGCTTTTTCTTCTCCAAATTCTGATATTAATTTATTATAAATTAAATCATGCTGAGATGTTATCTTTGCAGTAGTATTTTTCGTATTTCCACTTGCTGTTTCAGCTCCATCAATTAAAACTACCTCTCTACCATTTTGCTTTAGCATATATGCCGTTAATATTCCTGCTATTCCAGCTCCAATAATTAAAATATCAGTTTTTATATCTTTATTTAAAACTTCCCTTTCCCTGAACTTACAACTTTCACTCCATACAGATTCCATAAAATCACCTCATTTTTATTATTCCATTTTTTTAATGATATACACAGGACATATATTGCACCTTTTCACAAATATATCTAGTCTTTCATAAAATAACTAACGGTATAAATTCTTTAGGAGGCTTAAATGAATTCATATTATGACAATAATATAAATATAGAAAATTTACCCAAAAACTTTCCTCCTCAACATCAGATGCTTCAACCTGGAATTGAATCAATAATGAAACCTAACCCTATATTTGATAACCCTAAGTATAAAGGTAGTGGCAAGTTAAAAAATAAACGTGTTTTAATTACAGGTGGAGATAGTGGAATTGGTAGAGCAGTCTCAATTGCTTTTGCAAAGGAAGGTGCCGATATTGTAATTTCTTATCTTTATGAAGATGAGGATGCAGAGACTACTAAAAGGTATGTTGAAAAATATGGTGGTAAGTGTTATCTAATATCTGGTGATATAATGCATAAAAAGTTTTGCAAAGAATTAATTCAATTTACAGTTGATACTCTTGGAGGCATAGATATATTAATAAATAATGCAGGTGTTCAGTTTCCACAAAAAAGTATAGAATGTATTTCAGAATCTCAACTTGAATTAACATTTAAAGTGAATATATATCCCATGTTCTATCTTACACAAGAAGCCATAAAACATATGAAAAGAGGAAGCACAATAGTAAATACTGCATCTATTACAGCCTATCAAGGTAAAAAGAATCTTATAGATTACTCATCAACTAAAGGAGCAATTGTAACATTTACTAGATCTCTTTCTCAATCACTAATTAAAGATGGAATTAGGGTTAATGCCGTTGCACCTGGTCCGATTTGGACTCCACTTATAGTTTCAAGCTTTTCTGCTGAAGAAGTTACTAACTTTGGATCTGATGTACCTATGAAACGTGCTGGACAGCCCTTTGAACTTGCTCCTGCTTATGTATACTTAGCATCTGATGATTCATCCTATGTAACAGGACAAGTTATCCATGTAAATGGTGGCGCAATGGTTGAAAGCTAACATACCTTAAATAATTAAAAATAAAAATGTGTGTTTAACTTTATAAACACACATTTTTATTAATTAATAACCTCTAATCCGTTATCTCTTAAATATTTATTTACAGCTGGAATTGTTACGTTTAAAAATTGACTAAATGATACTATTATTTCTCCTGATTTTGCTTCATTTAAAGCTTTTAATATAGCTTCTTCTTCTTTAAGTAATATAGTTATTTTATCATCATTAAATCCTTTATTTTTAAGCCCCTTATATAATAAATTTGCAGTTTCTTTCTCTTCTCTTCCCCGTCTGTCTTCCTGTTCTTTAATTATTACCTTATGGCAATAAGATGCAGTTATTTCTCCAAGTTCAACTATATGTTCATCGCTCCTATCTCCAGCAGCTGTTATAATTCCAGTTATTAAGTTTGGATTTAAAGATTTTGCCATATTGAATACTTCATGAAAAGATTCGCTATTATGTCCATAATCTATTATTAATTTAAAATCTTTTATATTAATAATATTTTGTCTGCCTCTATTAGTATTTAAATCACATTTTAATCCTTTTATAGCATCAATTACTTCATAAATATTATTATGAATTTTATTTATTGCAGCTATCGCTGTTATTACATTTCTTGTGTTACTTTTAGATAATCCGTTATATGTAAACTCTAGTTCTTTTAAATTTACTAATTCAATTTCTTTACCAAATTTATTATGTACTATAAATCCCCCCCTTGTATAAAATGCCTCTCCGCCACTTTCTATATGTTCCTTTATTAATTCATTTAAATCATTATCAAATAATATTAATCTATCTTTCTTACTAAAAAGTCTTACTATATCTTTAGTTGCTCTAACTAGCATAATACCATCGTCATCTAGACCTTCTTTAATTAATGATTTTATTTTTCCTAAATCCCCTATTGTATTAATTCCTTCCATCCCCATATGATCTTCTGATAAAGATGTGATTATTCCAACTTTAGCATTTTTAAAGCCTAACCCTTTTTTAATTATTCCTCCTCTTGCAGTTTCAAGTACGGCAATATCTATATTCTTATTTTTAAGAACTTCTAAAGCACTATAGTATCCCGTTGTATCTCCTGTCTTAACTACTTTATCTCCTATATATATTCCTCCAGTAGTAGATGCTCCACTCTTATATCCTAATGATAATAAAGTGTTATGTATAAGCCTTGTTGTTGTTGTCTTTCCATTTGTTCCTGTTACTGCAATTATAGGAATCATACCATTGTCCTTTAAATTAGAAATAATCTCTGATATTTCTAAACTAGAAGTTTCTGATTTTGATAAAATAATTGAATTTTTACCATATCCAATTTTAAGATTATTACTATCAATATTTATTGATGGAATACTATTACTATCTAATTCTTTTATTATTTCATAACTCCAATCATCTTCTAATAACCTTTTAGCTCTTTCATAAATATCTTCTTCATCATCTATTATTCCATAAATAATTAAGGAACTAACCTCTTCTCTATCATAGCTTAAATAAGCTTCATTATCTTTAAATTCTAATATCTTTCCTTCAATATTTAGTAAAGAGCATCTATCTACATATTTTTTTATTATACCTTCTATATTACCTCCCTTTATATAGATAATCTTTGGTATACCTTTTATATTTTTTTCAGCTAGAAATCTAACTTTCTCTACTGTCATATGCATCACACTCCTTCCTATTTACCTAAAGTCTCTACCTTGCTAACCTTATAGTTTTCAATTTATATTAAAGTTATTCAAAATAATTTTATAGTTTATCATAATGATTAAATAACTTACCTTATAAATATATTTAATGAGACCGAGTAATACCATACCCCTAACTTTAACGTATATTATAAAAAGCTAAAGATAATAGATATTTCTATACTATCTTTAGCTTTTATAATTTTACTAAGTACTTATTTTTTACTTTATGTTATTAATTATATATAATTTTCACTTTTACTATTTTAAATCATTATAGTTCTAATCTATCTATAATATCTAATCCAAGTTCTTTCGCAAAATTTAATCCTTTATCTAAATCTCTCATATGACAAGGATCATGAGCATCAATTCCTATTATTCTCTTTATATTGTATTCCTTTGATAACATCCAAAATTCTTTTATAGGATAACTATATCGTTCACCATTATTATATCTAACCATAGGCTTTCTAAATCCATTAACATTTATTTCAAGAGGTATATTTAAATCCTCAGCAGCTTGTAAAATCCTTCTTGATTGCTTAATTGTATTCTCATCCCACTCCCTATAACTAAGTCCAAAAAGATCTGGATGTGCAACACATTTAAACAATCCACTTTCCATAGATTTTACTACATAGTCTACATAACATTCTAATATCTCTGGAGTTAATTCTATACTACCTACATAAAACCATTCTCCTTTATATGGGAAAAAATGTACTCCAAGCAAAAGATAATCAACTTTATACTTCTCCATAAGTTCTTCATAAAGCCATCCGAAATCTTCGAAGTATTCGCACTCAAGAGCTTTTTTAATAGATATTTTATCAGAATATTTTTTAATTGCTTCATTTATTTCATTAAAATATTCTTCTAACTCTTCATACTTCATTCTGCTTTTATTATCAATATTCTTTCCTGGATGAGGCAGATGATCTGAAATACCAACTTCATCAAATCCTTCAGCAATAGCTTCTTTTATGTATTCTTCTACAGTTCCCTTAGCATGCTTACACCTATAATTATGTGTATGATAGTTACTTTTCATTTTATTTCCTCCTAAGTAAAGTGTCTTTATCTCTCTATTATACATACTTTTTTATATTTCTATCAAATTCATACTTATAAATATACATCTTTATAATATAAATTATTAAATATATATTTAAAAGAGGATTGAAATTTTAAATGGAGTAATTTAGATATAGGATAGTTAATATAAGACAACAATAAAGACACTGTTATAGCAAGTTTGAAAAGAAAATTTAAAAGACTTAAAGAAGAAAACAAAAAACTTAGAGTTAATTATAAATATATTTACAAATTACTATCACTTTATGGAAATTACAATATAATTAAATGTATAAATTATGTGACAATTGTATTATATAACGATGCAAAGAGCATATATTACTTTTAATTATATCTTACAACAATAACTTTTTAAAAGGAGGTGTGTAATATTAAAAAAATCAGTAAAGCTTATTTATTTAATATTATTATGTCAACAATTACGCTTATAAGCTTTTTGATGACTATAAAAGTTGATAATGATTCTAGATTGCCACAAAATATAAATACAGATTATTATATGAATTCATTGCCTTATATTTATATAATATTATTTTGCTTAATCGTATTAGTTCTATTTAATTTATATCAAGCTATAAAAAGTATAAAGAAAAGTAATATTACCAGTTAAGTTAATTATTAGACGAATCATCTTAAACTATTACAAACTAAAGTCCAGCAAATAAACTTGCTGGACTTTTTAATATAACATACTATATATATCATGGTAAAAGTAGTATTTTAAAAACTTTTTATAATTTTACTCTTCATAAGAAATTATTCATCTTAAATTATTCTTTATTATTAAATTTACCTTTTTCTACTATCATGCCATAATTTCTTCACCTTCTGATTTTACATACCACTTACTCTGAGCATTATACATTTCTTTGTATTTACCATCATTACTTATAAGTTCCTCATGAGTTCCGCACTCAATAATGTTGCCATTATCCATGACAATAATTCTATCTGCTATCTTAGCTGATCCTAACCTATGAGTAACTATTATAGATGTATTTCCATATGACATTTCTTTAAATTTATTATATATCTTACTTTCTTCAACTGGATCAATTGCAGCTGTTGGTTCATCTAAAACTATCATATTATGATTTGAATAGAATCCTCTTGCAATTGCTACCCTCTGCCACTGTCCTCCTGATAAATCAACACCATTAAATTCTCTTGATAGCATTGTATCATAGCCATCTTTAAATATTTCTTTGTTCATAGTTAAATCTGCCTTTTTAAGTGCAATATCTTTATCTACATTATAAGTATCAACATACTCAATATTACTTATTGATATGTTTTCTCCAAAAGTCATTTTGTATCTTTGATACCTTTGAAATACTGCTGACACTTCTTTATATAAAGATCTTTGTGAAACTTCCTTAGTGTTAAACCCATCTACTAATATATCCCCATTAGTTGGAAGATATAACCCTATAATAAGCTTAACTAATGTGGTTTTTCCTGCCCCATTTTCTCCAACAATAGCAATTGTCTCTCCTGATTTTATGTGTAAATTTATATTTTCTATAGATAATTTATTTGAAGATGGATATGCAAATGATACATTATCAAGCTTTATATCTGGTACATCTTTTATTTCAACCTCTTTTCCTTTTCGCTCTGGCAGTTCTAAAAATCTTATAAAGTTCCTTACTGTTCCTAAATTTTGAGTTACTTCTCCTATATGTCTACATATTACTTCTTCCATTATTGAGAACAACATTCCTATTGATGAAAATACAGCTCCAAATGCTCCAACGGATATATCTCCATTAATTAAACAAATAAATAATAAATATAGTACTCCAATATATCCAAGTAGCGTAAGAACTTTCATGCCAAGTTCCATAGATCTTATTTTCTTTTCTGCACACCATACTTTTTTATTTAATAACTTTAAAGAATCTAAATATAAATTTTTAAAGTATCTAAATGCCCCTAAAATACGTGTTTCTTTAAAATATTCTCTACTACCTATGCATTCCTCGTAGTACTTATATTCTCTTCTAATAGGAGCTACTTCGTCCTCTAATTTGCTAAACACTTTAATTCTTATAAACTGAGTTAATGCAACTGGAATAAATATAAAAATTAGCGCTAATGCAAGTATTGGTTTTAAATTATATAAATATATTCCCATAAATAAAAAGTATGGAATGTACATGCAAGCAATCATCGTAATTACTCCTATGAGTCCTATACTATTTCTAACACCTTCATGTACTTTATTTATATCATCTAAAACATTAGTATCTTCAAAAGAAATTGAATCCGTATTTCCAACTTTATTATTTACTATACTAGTTATATATCCAGCTACTTTACTCCACCAGCTACTCCCCATAAAATTGGATATCCCATTTAGCATTTGAGCTCCTATTAAGACCCCACCTAACATTAATGCCATTAATATAGTTTTTGCCATCGTATTTTCACCAACTGTTAAAGCTGCTACAGAATCAAAGAAATTTTGACTTGCTACTGTGTTTAAAACCCAGAAAGCTGCATGAATAATATTTACTAATATTATAAATATAAAATATATCGGAGCTGCTTTTAATACCATAGGTGTTATCTTCTTTAGGATTTTAAAAATAGATATACTTCTATCTTTTTTATTATTTATCATAAATACCAACTCCTTTGACTTTCATACATATTAGCATACTTTCCATCCATACTTATTAAATCCTCATGATTTCCCGTCTCTATTATCGAACCATTTTCTATAACAAATATCTCATCTGCTAATTTAGTTGAACCTAATCTATGACTTATAAAGATAGTAGTTTGTCCTTTACTTATTTTCTCAAACTTTTCATAAACATTACTTTCACTTATAGGATCTAGGGCAGCTGTTGGTTCATCTAGTATTCTTAATGAAGCATTACTTACAATAGCTCTTGCCATTGCTATACGTTGCCATTGACCACCTGATATATCAAGTCCATCACTTTTTATCTTCCCAAGATTTGTTTCTAATCCTTTATCTAATTTATCTACTACATCATCTAACTCTACAATATTTATTGCCTCTTTAAGCTCCTTTTCTTTTAACTTATCATGCATACACTCTAAATTCCCCAAAGCTATATTATCTTTAATCGAAATAGAATACTTTGCAAAATCTTGATAAACTACAGATGTTAATTCTTTAAGCTCACACTGACTATACTCTTTTATATCTCTTCCATTTATTAAAATTTCACCTTCAAATTCATCATATAATCCTGTTATTATTTTAGTTATAGTAGTTTTTCCTGCTCCATTTATTCCTACAAAGGAATAATGTTTTCCTTCTTCTATTACAAATGATAAATCTTTAAGTATATACTTTTCTGTACCTGGATATTTAAATGATACATTCTTAAATTCTAATCTTTCTAATTTAACACTACCTATAGTTGGTTTATCTATTGCACCTATACTTTCTTCTAAACTCATAAACTTAGCTAAATCTTTTAAGTGCTCTCTGTTCTTTACAAGATTTTCGGTATAGGCTGTTAATTGCCATGACATTATTTGAATAATATCAAAGACTGAGCTACTTATAGATATAAACATACCAACTGTTAATAATCCATTTTTTACTGGCACTAAAAGTATAACCACTATGATTATTGAAATTAAAGCAGTTATTATACCTCCAAGTTTCATCTTAGCAAACCATTTAAGTTCTATTTTTAACTGATGTTTTCTTACTTTCTCATATAGTTTAAGCCATTTTTTATTAAGCTCACTTGTATATCTAAATAAAGCTCTTTCATCTGCTGTTTCTCTTCCTGTAATAACATCACCTATATAATCTGATTCTCTTCTATATTCAGCCATCTCTCTAAAAGCATCATAGTTTGCTTTCCCTGATTTTATAGATAAATAAAATAATGGAATAGATATTGCCAAGATTAATAAGGCTGCCCACCACACTTTTGTAATAAGTATAAAAATTAAACCTGTTACTCTTACTATTAATGATATTGAGTCTAATAAATCTATATAAGTGCTCTTACATTTTAATTCAGGATCTTCAGATATCCTTGATATTAAATTCCAAGTTTCCTTATCTTCTATATATTTATACTTAAGCTTAGCTTTTTTTTCTGTTATTAATCCCCTAAGCTTTTCTCTAAGTCTTAATTCAAGCCTCACTTCAACAAAGCCTACTAACTGCTGTGAAATCCAATCAAAAGCAATCAGCATTACAATTGTTATAAGTGGTATTATAATTTCGTTTTTATTATAAGTTCCATTAACTACACCTATAGCTGTATCTAAAAACTTTGCTATAGCTACTAATTGAAATGTAGGAATTAATCCCTGCAATATTTTTTGTAAAGCAATTATAATAGAATATATTGGTACAACTTTAAATGGTATCGTTATCATTTCAATTATTTTTCCACTTATTTTTATATCCCCCATAAAATATTCCCCTCTCTTTTTCTGATTACAAATTAATTTTACTATACAATATTTCTTTTTACATATTTTTCTATAACATTTTATCTTTTTAAAGACTTATTCTATAATTTTTTCAGCTTTTCTATAATTTTTTCAAATTTTATTTCTAAGTTAATGACTTATTTAAATATCTATTTATAATTAATTTATTAGCTCTAATCTTGATAAAAAATACTAGTAAAATAAATAAGCGTAATATTATGCAAATAATACATAACATTGCGCTTATCATTTTATATGGAATTTGGTATCTCTATTACAAATTCACTTCCTTTATTAATTTTACTCTTTACTTTTATATCTCCACCATGAGCTTCAACTATCGCTTTTGATATTGTAAGTCCAACTCCAACTCCACCTGATGATCTAGTTCTAGATTCATCTGCTCTATAGAACCTTTCAAAAATATACTTTATATTTTTTTCATCAATACCTATACCATTATCTTTTATAGATATATAGGTTTTACTTCTATCTCTATAATCTGATATTTCTATATATCCTTGTTCTACTGTATACTTAATACTATTAGATATTATATTTATTATAGCTTGACTTATTTTATCTTTATCAATATCACATATAATATCTTCTAAATTTAATTCTATCTTTATATTTTTATCTAAGAACTGTTTCTCAAAATTAACTAGAAGAGTCTCTATTAAGTCTTTAATATTAGTTTTTTCTTTATTTAATACTAATGAATCACTCTCATATCTAGCTAACTTTTCTAAAGATTCAACTAACCTATTAAGCCTTTGAATCTCATCAAATATACTCTTCAATCTTTCCTCCGATGGCTCAAGCACCCCATCAATTAAAGCTTCCACCTGTATTTGTATTGTAGTAAGAGGTGTTCTTAATTCATGAGATATATCCCTAGTTAAAATTTTTCTTAATTTATCTTGTTCCTCTAGATTATCTGCTAGCTTATTCACAGAGTTAATCATTTGATTCATCTCTCTTATATTATTTTTAACATTAATTTTATGAGAGTAATTTCCTTCTGCTATAAGATTTGTTGCCTTTATTACTTTTAATACCGGCTTGCTTATATTGTGAGATATACTAAATCCAATTATTACTGAAATAATTATCGCTAATCCTCCAACAATAATTAATACTCTATTTAGTGTTTCAAAGAAAATTAAATCTGATTCATTGTAATAAAATGGTCCTATATATTCTATACTTAAAGTTCCTATATCTCTATTATCTTTTGTAAGATTTATATTGTCTATTGTATTTCCTTCTTTTAGTCTTGGATTAATCTTATTTGTATTACTTCTAATCTTTTTTAATACTGACTCACATAATAAATTATTAATTTCTCTAGCATTCCAAATAACATTGCCATTATTATCTTTAATTTTAATAATTAATCCATTTTCAATTGAATCTAAACCTATGGTGTTTATATTATCTTTATTCCATTCTTCTGATTTATAATTATTTTCTATAGATTTAACTATTTCATCTTTTCTTTTATCTATACTATCTTCTATGTACTTATTAAAATTAGATTTTATTGATATATTTGCTAGTATTCCAATTAAAAATATTATTACTAAAGAAAATAATATAAAAATTAAAGTAAGTCTATGCTTTAACTTATTCAAAATATTTATTCACCACCAAACTTATATCCTATACCATGCACTGTTATTATATATTTATTTCCTTTACTTCCGTCTTCTATTTTCGCTCTTATATTTTTTATATGAGAATCAATTATTCTATCATACACATAATTCTCTTCCCCTATAACCTTATCTATAAGTTCTGATCTTGTAAAAACTTTTTTAGGGTTTCTTGAAAGTTCTAATAAAATTTTAAATTCTGAGGCAGTAAGATTAACTATTTTATTATCTTTAGTAACCTCAAATTTATCTACATCTATAATAAGGTCACCATTTCTAAACACTAATTTATTTTCATTTAAATTACCACATCTCTTTAATACAGCATTAACTCTTGCAACTAACTGTTTTGGACTAAATGGTTTAGTTATATAATCATCCGTACCTATATTAAATCCATTTAATATATTATCCTCATCACATTTTGCAGTTAACATAATAATTGGAACATCTGACAACTCTCTTATCTTTTCGCATACCTCTTCCCCTGATATATCCGGCAACATAAGATCTAAAACCAGTAAATCTATATTATTTTTTTCAAATATTTTAAGAGCATCTATACCATTACCTGCTGTATATACTATATATCCTTCTTTTTCTAAATAAATTTTAACAACCTCTAATATCTTAAATTCATCATCAACTATGAGTATGTTTTCTCTCATTTAATTATCCTCCAGCGCCTTAAATTATCTAATTATATAACAAAAAATCAGTCTAATATATAACTGATTTTTTATTATATAAATCTTTTATTTTCTTATAAGATCATCTATATTATCATCAAGCATATCTTGAGTAATAAGTCCTGTATGATCATTTACTAAATTACCGTCTTTATCTATAAATAAAGTTCTTGGTAATGCTTGTATTCCATATATTTTTGCTGCATTTAACTCTGTATCAAATAACACATTCATATTATATTTACTTTCTTTCATAAACTCAAGCGCAGTCTTTTTTGTTTCTCTACTTCCATCAGTAAGATTTACCATAAGTATTTCAACCTCTTTACCCTCATACTTATCTTTTGCTTTTTGAAAATATGGCATTTCATACTTGCATGGTGGACACCAACTTGCCCAGAAGTTTACAACTACTGCTTTTTTACCTTTATAATCAGATAATTTAACAGCCTTTCCTTCTTCATTATAAACAGTAAAATCAGGAGCCTTAGTAACATTATTAATATTATTATTTGCTTCGTTACCTATAGAACCTTGCTTTGGCATCTGATTTTCTATTTGGCTTTTAGAATATTTATTAGATAAATATTTATAAGAAACTCCTCCGATAGCTATTAATGCAACGAAAACTATAATTATATATATTAACCTCTTTTTTTCATTCATTTTTAAAATCTCCCCCTAAAATGTTAGTAGTGATAATAGTAAATTAAGATATCCTGTCATCATCATTATTCCTATAATAATTAATAAAATTCCTGATATTATATTTATTATCTTATAATTTCTCTTTATAAAACTAAATGTATTCTTTAAAGAATCTATTAATAATGCTGATAGTATAAATGGAAGTCCAAGTCCTAAACTATATGTTAAAAGCATGAATATTCCTTCCATATGATATTGTGAGTTTGCTGCTATCATAAGTGCTGAACCTAAGAAAGGTCCTACACAAGGTGTCCATCCTACTGCAAATATCATTCCAAATAATATAGATGAAACTAATCCATTTTTCTTTCCTACATTACTTTTTAATTTAAAAGTTCTTTGTAATAATTGAATTTTTAATATCCCTATATAATTAAGTCCAAATATGATTAATAGAACACCTGAAATAACATTAAATAACTTCATATATTCATTAATAACACTTCCAAAAGTTCCAGCTAGTGCTCCAAATATAGTAAATAATATAGAAAATCCTAGAACAAATGCAATAGAATTTCTAAGTGCAATATTTTTATTCTTCTCCTCATCACTTCCCATAAAATAAGAAATGTATATAGGAACCATTGGTAATATACATGGTGAAATAAAGGTTATTATACCTTCTAAAAATAGTATTATATAATTCATATACCCCTCCAATTAAAATGCGCAAGTTAATCTTTTTATAGCGTCATTATATACTTCTTCTACATTTATTTTATCATAACCTGGAACTACTCTAGTAGCTCCAATTAACCTGTTATTTAAAAGAACTGCATAATCTTTAGATACTTCCATGCTCATATCTAAAGAAAATTTACCCCCTCCTTCATTTTTCATTTCTACAGTATCACCTGTAAATGTATTTATAATCATTGGTTTATCATCTTTTTTTAATCCATCTATTTCAATCTTAAAGCTTGGACTTTCTTCAGCTAATGTTACTATTGGATTTAGAAAACTACCATCAAAACTTTTCTTAATTAGGTTTCCTTTTGCTTTAACATGTCTATATTCATCATTTATATCATCTTCTACTCTCTTACTCTTATTCTCTTCCTCATTACTCTTGTTTAAAACTTTAATAAATGTTATAGAACCTATAAGCACTGCTACTACTAGGATTCCTCCTATTATCTTTTTATGTTTCTTCAGAAAAATCATCCCTCTCTCCAGTTTATTATAGATATAATACTAAATTAAATTTTTGTAGATTTTATGAAGATTAAAACAAAACAAGTATAGAAAAAATCTACACTTGTTTTTACCGCTTGTTTTTAATTATCTCATAATATGAAACATTACTTTTATACAGCATTTAAAATATCATAAAACTTACCTTTTTTACTGACTAAATTTTTATAATTTCCTGATTCAATAATTATACCTGAATCCATTACTATTATTTCATCATATTTGCTCAAAATCTCCTCATTTAGCTTATGAGTAACAGTTATTATAGTTAAATTTTTAATATCCAATAACGTGCTTTCTATATCATAAGCTGTTTTAATATCTAAAGCTGAAGTTCCTTCATCTAATATAAGAATAGGGGTATCTTGAATTATTGCCCTTGCAATTGCTACTCTTTGCTTTTGTCCACCTGATATATTTGAACCATTTTCTCCAACAGATGATTCTAATCCATCGCTCATATCAGCAATAAACTTGTATACTCCACTTACTTTTAAAGCTTCTTCTATCTTTTCTCCACTAAAGCTTTTCCATAATACTATATTATCTTTTATACTTCTATGAAACATATATACATTTTGATGTATCATAGATATTAAATTACCTAGGGATTCACTACTAACATCCTTTACGTCTTTATCATCTAAAACTATCTCACCTTCGTAATCATTATAATATCCAAGTAGCAATTTAATTAGTGTACTTTTTCCACAGCCACTTTCTCCAATTATTGCATATTTTTTATTTTTCTCAAATTTATAATTTACTCCATTTAATATGATATCTCTTTCATTATAAGAGAACTTAACATCTTTTAACCTTATAGAGTCATTAAAGCTTTTTATAGTATCCCCTTTGGATTCTTTTTTTCCACTTTTTATAATCTTTCCTAACTTTTCATTTACACCCTTCATTCCCTTTATTTGTGTTACCTTTTGCACAATCCACATTATTGGTCCATTTATTCCATTTCCAAGCTGCATAATTGCAACTAAGCTTCCTACTGTTAAATTTCCCTTTATAACAAAGTATCCACTTAATACAATTCCGGATAATTGACATCCTATAGCTAATACATGTGATAATGCATCTGCTACAGCTCTTATATAAGCACTTTTAAACTTCTTTGTTGATATATCTACATTTTTATCACTAAATTCATTAATAATATCTTTTTCTATATTATAGGATTTAATTACCTCATATCCTGAAAAGATATCCTTAATACTTTTAGTAAAGCTTGATAAACTATTTGATACACTATTTTGTCTTTTCTCCATAGGTTTACTTAATGTTGATGGTACTATAAGCATTAAAGCACCTGTTAAAAATAAAGTTATAGTTACCCATACATTAATATATAATAGTAGTATTACAGTACCAATAAAAATAATTATATCTCCTATCATCATTAAAAATGGTACTATATACTCATTTTCTACTAAATTTATATCATTAGTCAGATTAGAAATATATTCAGCAGTATTATTAGAGTTAAAATCTTTATAATCCTTTTTTAATATTCCTCTAAATATATCTTCCCTTAATGTATTTATAGTTTTCTTTAGATACATAGCTTGGGTCGCTCCAGTAAAGTACTCAACAATTCCCATTAATAAAAAATATACTACTGAAAATATAGCAACTTTAGTAAATCTATTTAAATCTCCACCTGTAGCACTATCAACTATCTGCTGTATTATAATTGCTATAAAAACTTGCATAACTGCTCCAGTGACCCTTACCCCAACAGTTGTAAAAAGATAAAACTTGTGTTTAAACATATACTCTCTCATAATAAATTCCCCTTTATTTTCTTATATAAGTTTAAGTTTTCCTTTTAAAATGTCTATATATTTATTTGCCATATCTTTGTTTAGAGAATAATATACCTTATTATCTTTTTCATCCACGCTAACTAAATCTATAACTAAAAAGCTTTGAATATGATAATTAACGGTAGCTGGAGTTATATCTAGCTCTTTTGCCATAGCCTGATTATACCAAGGCTTATCTGCTATTAATGATATAATCTTTTGCCTAGTCTTATCACTTATAAGCTTTAAGAATTTTTCTAGATTTTTCTCCAAACTCTTAAGTTCATCAAATTCAATATTCTTATACCCAATGATTGCTTTTAATTTATTTTCTACCTTATTGAATCTAACTCCAACTTTATTACAATATGAAACATAAATATCTATATCATTATCTTCTCCAATAATAGATTTAATCTTGTCTAAATGATTTACTTTCATAAATTTTTCTAAATTATTATTCAGAAGCTTTTCATATCTAATTTTTTCTTTATTTGATTTCTCTTCTAATTCATATTCAAACTCACTATATACATCTATAAATTTTTCAATTATATATTTTAATCTCATCCTTGTTTCATTAGGTGAATCATATAAATCTAAAATATTTTTTTTCTGATTTTCATCTATTCCTTCTAAATTAGATATATAATTTTTCATAAGTGCCATACTATGCTTAACTTTTCCCAATCCTTCATTATCATCCTTAGAAAACTCCCCAATAAAAGCTTCACCTAAATAATTGAACAATTCTTTCTCTGTAGATTTATTAAATTGATCTAAGTAATCCTGTACTGAATATAATTCTTCAAAATCTTCTATAAAACCTGAAGTTGCAGCTGTTATTCCTTCAAGCGGTTTAAAAAATTCTATTTCTTTTTTAATAAAACTGCTAAGTTTTGAATCAAATAAATCTAAATATTCATCTAGACCACATTTAATGTCTACTATTCCTAAGGTTTTATTAATTTCCTCTCTCCATACATAATTAATAATAAATGTCTCATAGTTTATAACTGGCTTATACTTGAATTTGAAATTCATAATATAATTACCTCCACTTCTATATCATATATATGTTAGATATATATTAGATGTTCATCTAATATTAGTATATCATAAAATCCTATAAATTCAATTATATCCCAATAAAATAAAAATAAGGATATCTATTTAATAAATATCCTTATTCATACAATTTATAAAATTTTATAATTAATCTATCTCATTAATGTACTTTATAACTCTACATGGATTTCCGACTGCTACAACATTGTCTGGAATATCTTTAGTTACAATACTACCTGATCCAATTACTGAATTCTTTCCAATTTTAACTCCAGCATTTATAGTTGTTCCTCCACCTATCCAAACACAATCTCCAATTTCTATTGGATATGCATACTCAAGTTCTGCAAGTCTTTCCTTTGGTGATATTGGATGTCCTGCTGCAAATATATTTACATTAGGTCCTATTAGTACATCCCTTCCAATTGTAACTTTAGCACAATCTAATATTGTACAATTATAATTCATATAACAGTTTTCACCAAGTTCTATATTATATCCATAATCACATCTAAATGGTGGTTCAATAAAAAACTTTTCTCCTGTCTTTCCTAATAAACCTTTTAGTAATTCATTTCTTCTCTCCACTTCTCTTGGTGGCAATGAATTATATTCAAAAATAACATCTTTTGCATGTTGCCTTTCATTAAATAATTCCTCTCCAAAAGACAAATATAATTCTCCATTTAACATTTTTTCTTTTTCTGTCATTTTAACTCCCTACCCTTATAACATTTGTATTCTAAGATTGTACTTTTCTATACATAATACATCTATAGTTATATTATACTTAACATCTTATACATATACTTACACTAATTTGATTATTAATAACACAATATTGACTTAATTTATAATTATATATCTCAAATTTTAATTTTTACCTAAGCTTAACAGCTTCGTCTTAGTATAATTATACTTTTCTCTTGATACATTAAATACTAATCCAGTATTTAAAAAAGCTGTATTTTCAACAACTAATGTTGGATCACCTTCATTTAATCCTAGAAGGTTTGCTTCATCTTCATTTAATTTTTCACAATATACTATTTTATCTGCGAATCCAATATTTAACTTTAATGCTGTTTCAATATACTCATATATTGAATCATCACAAATTTCCTTATTTAAATACGGAATTATATCTTTATTATAATAAGATTCCTCATAAGCATATGGCTCAGAGTTTAAATATCTTGTACGCTTTATATGATACACTTCTGTGCCATTTTTACATTTCATCTTCTCTGATAATTCTAAATCAGCTTTTATAACACTAAGCTCCAATAATTCACTAGTTAAAATATCCTTAGAAAATTCTTTAGTTAAGCCCCTCATTCCATTTAAAGGTATACATCCAGGCTTAGAAAACTCCCTTAAAAATATTCCACTTCCTTGAACCTGATAGATATATCCTCTATCAACTAATATCTCTATCGCTTTTCTTATTGTATTTCTGCTTACATCAAACTTTCTCATAAGTTCTTCTTCTGTTGGTAATTTACTACTATAAGGATATTTTCCCTCTAATATCTCTTTTTCTAATTCATCACAAACTAGTTTATATTTAACCGCCATATCTCTACTCCATCTTTCTTTTAATATTTAATCTCATATAGATAATTCTACAAACTATGTATTTTATCAAATATTTTAATCTCTTAATATAACTTTTTATATAATATTAAAAGCCTCTTTACATAAGTATATTTTATATAACACTTAGTGTAAAGAAGCCTATTTAAGTTATTTAATTAAGCTAGTATACAATTATTAATTAGTAGCTCCATTTACTTTATTCTCTTCATTATAAGATACCTTATCTTGTAGCTTAACAAATGGAAGGTACATAAATACTGACATAGCAAGTATTGCTATTTGAAGTACAGCCCCTTGCCATCCTGACAATAAGAAACCTGATATTATAGATGGTGTTGTCCAAGGTACTTGTACTGCAAGGAATGGTTCTATGAATCCTAAAGTTATTGAGAAGTAAGTCATTAATACAGCGAATATTGGAACTAAAATAAATGGTATAATCATAAGTGGATTAAATACGATTGGTAAACCAAATATTACTGGCTCATTTATATTAAATATACCTGGTACAAGAGCCATTTTAGATAATTCTTTAACTTGTCTTGATTTTGCAACTATTAATGCTGCTATTATTAATCCTAAGGTTATACCTGCCCCTCCAAATTTAGCATAAATATCTACCATTTGAACTGTAACTACCTTTGCATTTTCACCTACTACTAAAGATTGTCCAGCATCTACAACAGCTTGATTACCTAATGAATTAGCTGTAAGAATTGGAGCCATAATCCCCATTACTATGTTAGGTCCATGTAATCCAAACCACCAGAATATAGATATTAAAGCCATAATAACTACTATACCAACTAATGAATCCGAAAGATTTTGCATTGGAATTTGTAAAATCTCATATATAATCTCAGTCATTGAGATACCTTTTAGCTTATCACATACTATATAAACTATCATTGATAGTGTTGCTATTATAAAACCTGGTATAAGTGCTGAGAATGCATTTGATACACCTGGTGGAACACTCTCTGGCATTTTAATTCTTAAATTTTTTCTTATACATAAAGAATATATTGCACCAACTGCAAGACCAACTAATATAGCAGTTATCATACCTTGTCCAGCAGTCCAAGCTTTAGGGATAACTCCATTTATGACTTCCCCTGATTCACTTACAACAAAGGAATTACTTACTATTAAGAATGATATAATTCCTAAAATACCTGATGGAACTGCATCTATATCATAAGATTTTGCATAAGAATATGCTATACCAAATACACCAACTAAAGCTATAATATCAAAAGTTGCGCCTGTAACTTGGTTAAGTGGTGCAGCCCAACCTGCACCAAATATACTTTCCATAATTCCATTCCAATTTGAAATTGGGAAGTTTCCAATTAGCATAAATACTGATCCTATAAGTGTTAATGGCATTGTTAGTACAAATCCATCTTTAAGTGCACTTACTACTTTTGAATTTGCAAATTTCATAAATGCTGGCATCATTTTATTAAAAACCTTCTCTACATGCCCCATAATATACCTCTCCCTTATTTAATTTAATTCTTTATAAATCTTCTCCTCTTGTTTCAATAATATTTTTATACCACTGGAAAGATAGTTTCTTTTTTCTCTCTAAATTATTTTTGTGGTCCACATATATAAATCCATATTGTTTTTTATAGCCATTTAGCCAACTTAATAAGTCTATTACTGACCATGCATAATATCCTTTTAAATTTATCCCTTCTTCAATAGCTCTTTTAACTGCTTTTAAATGCTCTTCAATGTATTTAATTCTTGGAATATCAACTATCTCATCTTCAATTATTGGATCTTCATCTCCAAGCCCATTTTCAGTAATATATAATTTTACATCACCATACCTATCTCTTAACATTCTAAGACCTTCTAAGAATCCTTCTGGTGATATCTCCCATCCCCATTTTGTATAAACCTTATCTTCCATCATTACAGTTTTATATACTCCATCAAATGAAGGATTACCTGGTTTTCCTGTTGACTTATCTCTATCTGCTTCTTTAAGTTCTACTACTTCATAGTTTTTAGCTACTCTTTGAGGCTGATAATAGTTAAGTCCCATAAAATCATTACTATCTGCAGTGGATTTTAATAAATCAAGTTCCTCTTTTGTCCAATCAGGAGTTAGTCCTTTTTCCTTTAAAATATCTACTATGTATTTAGGATATTCTCCCTTTAAGATTGGGTCATAATACCAAAATATTTCATAATAATTTGCATGCTCTTTTGCAAATATATTCTCTATATTATCATCAACACTAAATGCTGGACTAAATACGTGTGTTATTCCAATTTCCCCATACTGTTTTAGACTTTTATATACTTGTACAGCTTTTGCATGAGCTACAAATACATTATGTGTCGCTTGGAAATATTTCTTTTGATCGTTTACAATACCTGGTGGATGAGCCCCTGCAATATATCCTAATTTACAAAATACTATTGCTTCATTAAAAGTTATCCAATGCTTAACTCTATCACCAAATGCTTTAAAGCAAGTCTCTGCATATTTAACAAAAGCATTTATAGTTCTCTTGTTTGTCCAACCACCATCTTCTTCTAGTGTTTGTGGTAAATCCCAATGATACAATGTTACGAATGGAACTATTCCATATTTTAAACATTCATCTATTAAATTATTATAGAAATCTATTCCCTTTTTATTTATCTCTCCATCTCCATCTGGAATTATTCTAGCCCATGATACTGAAAATCTATATGATTCAAGTCCCATCTCTGCCATAAGCCTAACATCTTCTTTATATCTATTATAATGGTCTACTGCAATATCTCCATTTGTACCTTCAAATGTCTTGCCTGGTATTTTAGAAAATACATCCCAGTTAGTTAATCCTTTTCCATCTTTGTTCCATGCGCCTTCAACTTGATAAGAAGCTGATGCTGCTCCAAATAAAAAATCTTTTGGAAATCTCATACTCTCTCTCCTTCATCTTTCAATTTATAATTATGTATTAAATTTATAGGTACTAATTCATTGGTATGAATTTATTATATACCACCCTTTATTCTTTGTAAATGGTTTCTTTAAAGTTTTAATAATTTTATTTGATTATTAATTACAGAAAATAGCTAATACTATCTTTAAATTTTGAACATACTATAATTATAATTTTTAAAGGAGTTGAAAATATGGAAAGACAACATTATAGAGTTGATGGATTAGTAAATGAAACTATTAAAACACAAATGAAAAATTCATTAGATAAAATTGATGGAGTTGATAATGTTTGTATAGATCTTGGCCGTGGAACTGTGGAAGTTATATATAATCCACCTGCTACTAAGAGTGAAATTGAAAATTGTATAGAACGTACAGGACATTTTATAGAATAAGTCCTACTTAAATAAAATAGAGCTTTTATAATTATTGTAAATATATAAATTATAAAAGCTCTATTTCTATTAAATATTAAATTTTCTATATAATTCCCAAGTGTTATTTTGCCATCTATAGATACTTATATTATCAAATAAACATTCAAACTGACATGGATAGCTATTAACATAATTCCATACATCATTATAAATAGATCTTAGCTTCTTTGATGCAATTGTTATGTGAAAGGTTTTATCTCTACCATCATTTTTATCGAATTCTATATAGTCTATTTTTTCCATTCTATCTATCAAATCATCATGCATCATTTTACCTTCATTAGACATATTAACTTTCATGTAAATTACTCTATTATCGAAATGATCATACCCATCTATACTATATGGCTTAGCATCATATTTACTACAAAAGTCTTTAATTAAATCTTCTAATTCTTCTATATTCTTATCATATTCAAAAGGTGCCTTTATAGTAAAGTGAGCTGGTAATTTAGATGATTTTACATTAAATTTTTCAAATACTTCTTTTCTTAAATTATTATTAAAGCCCCCAGCACTTCCAATTACAACACATACTATTACATATCTCATAAGCTTTCTCCTTAGCATATAAATTTAATTTTTCTAATACTACCTTATACCTTAAATTTTCCCTATATATATTATACATATTCTAAATACTACTTATTTTAATAACTATTACCCTTACTAAATATAAGCTATTATGTTAGAATACTCATTAATTTATATCTATTTCCCAATTATTAAAGCTATTAATATAATGAAAAAGGACAGGTTAATTTTTATAATAACCCTGTCCTTTTTTAAAATTTTATTTATTAATAGAATATTTATTGTAGCATGTTACAATAATAAACTAAGCTTATATAATCATATCTATTTATAGCTCTATTATTTGTCCTTTTGGAGTAACAAGTACAGTAAATGCAACTCCATTTCCACCTTGTTTCATAAGTTCTTTAGATTTAACTTGAACTAAATAACCTTTTTCACCATTAACATCTTTCATATTTTCACTACTTGCGTAAATAGTATCTGAATCTTTACCATATTTTTTTTCACATATATTTATAGCATCCTGTGGTGTAAATTTACTAGTTGAAGGTTTTGTTTCTTCTTTTTTGCTCGCTACTTGACTTTCTGACTTAACATTTTTATTTTTTTCTTCTGCTGTTACTACCTTTTTATTATTTTCATTGCTTTTTACTTCACTTTTATTAACATCTTGATTTTCTTTAGTTGTATTTTGACTAGCTGCATTTTCCGTATTTGTAGTTTGTGTATTGGTAGCTTGCTTATCTTCATCCTTATTACCACAACCTACAAAGAGATACATTGGCACTAAAATTAAAATTCCAACCATTAATATACTTAATAGAGAACTTTTCTTATGTTTCATTTCATAATCCCTCTTTTCATTAAAAATTAAGATTGATTTAGATGGAAGAAAAACTTTCATCTAAATCAATCCATAACTATAGGCTATCTCTATACATTCTTATAGCATCTTCTCTTTCTCTTACATACCTACTTGCAACGCCTTCTTGAACTGCTTTTGAAGAACTTCTGAAATAAACTAAATTACCATCTGAATCCCTACGTCCTCTTTCTTTATATACAGATGTTATAAAATCTTCTACATTTGTAGTATGTGTAAGAGGTGCTATTATTTTATAAGCTCCATATCCACCATGCTGCACTGCTGTTGACCAAAGTACATTTTTAGCAGCAAAATTATTAAGCACACTAGTATAATCCCCACTGTTTTTCAATCTTTTTATTAAATCATCATAGAAAGTTATTTTTGTATATTCATGTTGCAAATTATAAAATTCATTATAATGATTTTTTGCAATATCTCTCCAAGCGTCATCAAAATGTTTATCATATGATCCATTATCAAGCTTTCTTGCATTAGTTAATTCTTTATAAAAACTATCATTTTTACCTGAAAGCCAGTTTATGAATCCCCCTAATGAACCCATATTTGATGACAACTGCCATGCACCATAAGACTTACCGCCGTAATCTCCTTCTCCTGAAGATACAGAACCTGGATCTCCATTTGATTCATATTTTTCTGATAAAACACCTAAATAATCATCTGCTCTATTGTCATCATAAACTTGCACAGCTGTATTTCCATTTAAATAAATACTTACATATCCATAATATGTATGACCATTATTAACATATTTAACATGATAATAAGTAAGGTCTCCCTTTACTTTTCCAAGTATCTGTACCTTTGAATTTGGTGGCATTGTTGTTAAAACTTCAGAATTAAGACTTGGCTCTGATCTAAGATTCATTGTATAATCAGTAATCTTTCCTTCACCAAATGGGTTGTCCTTTAATACTCCATCATTATTAAATTCATACATTTCGCCATCTATTTCTACTTGTCCTGTAACTCTAGCTCCGACCTCATTAAAGTAATATTTTTTACCATCTAAAGTAAGCCATCCTTTATGCATACTTCCATCTTGATCAAAATAATGCCATTCATTGTTATCTACATATTTAACCCATCCTGATACCATTTCTCCATTACCCGTAAAGTAATATGTTTTTCCGTCTATAGTTTGTAGATAATTTACTCTTGCTCCTTTATCATTAAAATAATATTTTTTACCATCTAAAGTAAGCCATCCTTTATGCATACTTCCATCTTGATCAAAATAATGCCATTCATTATTATCTACATATTTAACCCATCCTGATACCATTTCTCCATTACTAGTAAAGTAATATGTTTCTCCATCTATAGTTTGTAGATAATTTACTCTTGCTCCTTTATCATTTAGATAGTATTTTTTACCTCCAAGAGTAAGCCATCCCTTTTGCATACTTCCATCTTGTCCAAAATAATGCCATTCATTATTATCTAAATATCTAAGCCAGCCTGTTACCATTTCTCCTGAACCATTAAAATAATATGTTTTTCCACCTATAATTTGTAGATAATTTACTCTTGCTCCTTTATCATTTAAATAGTATCTTTTACCTCCAAGAGTAATCCATCCCTTTTGCATACTTCCATCTTGTCCAAAATAATGCCATTCATTATTATCTAAATATCTAAGCCAGCCTGTTACCATTTCTCCTGAGCCATTAAAATAATACGTTTTTCCATCTATAGTTTGTAGATACTTTGCTACTTCTCCATTAGGTTTTACATAATATCTTTTTCCATCTCTAGTTACCCAACCTTGATTTGACTCTATTAATATGCCATTTTTATCAAAGTTATATTCTTTATTATCTATTTTAATATTTCCTGTGACTCTTGCTCCTTTATCATTTAAATAGTATTTTTTATCTCCAAGAGTAAGCCATCCCTTTTGCATACTTCCATCTTGTCCAAAATAATGCCATTCATTATTATCTAAATATCTAAGCCAGCCTGTTACCATTTCTCCTGAACCATTAAAATAATATGTTTTTCCACCTATAATTTGTAGATAATTTACTCTTGCTCCTTTATCATTTAAATAGTATCTTTTACCTCCAAGAGTAATCCATCCCTTTTGCATACTTCCATCTTGTCCAAAATAATGCCATTCATTATTATCTAAATATCTAAGCCAGCCTGTTACCATTTCTCCTGAGCCATTAAAATAATACGTTTTTCCATCTATAGTTTGTAGATACTTTGCTACTTCTCCATTAGGTTTTACATAATATCTTTTTCCATCTCTAGTTACCCAACCTTGATTTGACTCTATTAATATGCCATTTTTATCAAAGTTATATTCTTTATTATCTATTTTAATATTTCCTGTGACTCTTGCTCCTTTATCATTTAAATAGTATTTTTTATCTCCAAGAGTAAGCCATCCCTTTTGCATACTTCCATCTTGTCCAAAATAATGCCATTCATTATTATCTACATATCTAAGCCAACCTGTTACCATTTCTCCTGAACCATTAAAATAATATGTTTTTCCACCTATAATTTGTAGATAATTTACTCTTGCTCCTTTATCATTTAAATAGTATTTTTTATCTCCAAGAGTAAGCCATCCCTTTTGCATACTTCCATCTTGTCCAAAATAATGCCATTCATTATTATCTACATATCTAAGCCAGCCTGTTACCATTTCTCCTGATCCATTAAAATAATACGTTTTTCCATCTATAGTTTGTAGATACTTTGCTACTTCTCCATTAGGTTTTACATAATATCTTTTGCCATCCTTATTTATCCAACCGCTCTTTACATCACTACTAATATTTTTAGCATTATCGTTAATAAGTGTTGCTGCATTTGCTTCTAAGTTTGGTGTTGCACCTGAACCTGCTACAACAGCAGACAAGATTAACATTTTTATTATACTTTCTCTTTTCATTTTACTTTTGTTTCCCCTTTTTATTAATTTTGTTATTTACGTTAAATTAAACTATTGTAAATTATAACATATTTTATTAAGCCTTTTTAATTTAAATCAATATTTTTAATATATTATTAATTATTTTAAATTTTTAAATATAAAATAGATTATATAAATTCATTATAAATAACTACTTCATATATTAAATCTATATAACAAAAAAGGACAGGATATTTTCAATATAATATTTTTAGCTTACTAATTATAATATATTATGTTAAAATACTCCTATAAACTTGAGAGGTGAATATATGAATATATTTTATGGTGCATATGGAATTGATATATTATCAATTTGTCTACTTATAATAAGCAGTCTTTTAAATATGAATCGTCACACTAATATTCTAGGATTACTTTTATTAATTCTAGTTATTTATAGAACATTCTCTAAGAATATCTATAAACGTACAATTGAATTAAATAAATTTACTACTTTTGTAAACAAACTTTTAAGTAAATTTGGGAAAAGACTTCCAGACAATTTGCCTAGGGTTAGTCTAGAGCATATAGGTTCATTATTTAATAACTTTAAGTATAAATTAAATCAAAAGATTAAATTTAAGATAGTATCGTGCCCTAAGTGTGGACAAAAATTAAGACTACCTAGAGGAAAAAAATATATAATCGTAACCTGCAGAAAATGTTCTAATGAATTTCGTATAAAAACATAAAACAAATAAGACTCATGACTAATTTAGCCATGAGTCTTATTTTTCTTTAATAAATGTATATTTTGTTCACTTTTTTAAAATTTATCCACTATATATTATTCTTTTACATATGGTAAACTTTTCATGTAATTGTTTTCAAAATATTATAATATTTTATTTACTTATTTTAAAAATTAACAATTTTATTCTAACTCAGAGAGGGGTATCTACATGTATTTAAGAAAACATAAGAATAAGGGTGCAAAATTATTAGTCCCAGCAGTATTAACAATTACTCTTGGCTTTAATCTTGTTTCCTGCTCTACAGGTTCTACTGTAGGGAATAATAGTAACATTAATTACAAAATTACTGCTGAACAAGAAACTGACCTTGTTATGCAAAATCAACCAACTGCACCACATTGGTTCCCAAGTGAACTTTTAGCTTGGAATCCATCTGAAGATAAAAATTTAGAGTTCAATAAAAGTATGGTTCCATTAGCTAAAAGAGTCGATAAGGAGAAATTATCTCCTGTAAATAAAACTCAAAAGAAAGATATGGACGTTGTAGCAATATCAATTATGAATGCTAGCACTAGTGGTAACCCATCACAAGGTTCAAATAAATTTTCATCTAATACATTCTCCTACTGGCAATATATAGATAAACTTGTTTACTGGGGTGGATCAAGCGGAGAAGGTATTATAGTACCTCCAAGTGCTGATGTTACTGATTCTGCACATAAAAATGGTGTTCCAGTCCTTGGAACTATATTCTTCCCAACAACTGAACATGGCGGAAAAGCTGAGTGGGTTGATGAATTCCTAACAAAGGACAAAGATGGTAAATTCCCTATGGTAGATAAACTTATAGAAGTTGCTAAAACTTTAGGTTTTGATGGTTGGTTTATAAATCAAGAGACTGGCCTAACAAAAGGTGAAAATGACTTTATAGACCAAAAAGATACAGTTAAGGAAGCATCAAAGATTACTAAAAAACACTCAGAGCTTATGCAAGAATTTATAAAACAATTCAAAGAAAAATCAAATGATTTAGAAGTGATGTGGTATGATTCAATTACTAAAGATGGTGAAATGGATTGGCAAAATGCCCTTACTGAGAAAAATGATTACTTCTTAATAGATGGTGATAAAAAAGATGTAGCTGATAGTATGTTCTTAAATTTCTGGTGGACTAATAAAAAATTAGCTGATAAAGAACTTCTTAAAGCCTCAAATGAAAGAGCTAAAAAAGTTGGAGTAGATCCATATGATCTATATGCAGGTATTGATATACAAGCTAATGGTACAAATACTCCTATCCGCTGGGATCTATTTGGAGGAAAAGATAATACTCCATTTACTTCCCTTGGTCTTTATTGCCCAAGTTGGACATTCTTCTCATCAAGCTCTATAGAAGATTTCCAAGCTAAAGAAAATAGACTATGGGTTAATGAATTTGGTGATCCATCTAAAGATACAGAAGCTAAAGGAACTACATGGAATGGTATTTCAAAATATGCTGTTGAAAGAACAGCTGTGAGCTCATTACCATTCTCAACTAACTTCAATATAGGTAATGGTTATAACTTCTTTATTAATGGAGAAAAGGTATCATCTCTTGACTGGAATAATAGAAGTCTTGCAGATATAATGCCTACTTATAGATGGATTATTAATAATGAAGGTAACAATACATTAAAGGCTTCATTAGATTTTTCTAATGCATTCTATGGTGGAAATTCAATAAATTTATCTGGTAATTTAGAAGCTTCAAAACCTTCTACTATAAAACTTTATAGTGCTGACCTTGAACTTAATAAAGATATTAAATTCTCAACTAGTGCTAAAGCAAGTAAAAAAGTAAATCTTGACCTAGTTTTAGAATTCCATGATGGAAGCAGTGAAACTATAAAAGCTGATAAAGCTATCGAATCAGAATGGACAACAGTTACTTATGATGTTTCTAAGCTAGCTGGAAAGTCAATCAAATCAATATCTTATAGTGTATCATCAGATGAAGCTATAAGTAATCTTTCATTAAACTTAGGTAATATAACAATAAAAGACTCTAAGGATTCTGATAAAGTTAATGTTACTAAGTTAAATATTGATGATACTAGCTTTGAAGAAGATAATATGTATGCTGGTGTAAGACTTTCATGGGAAAATGAAAATAAAGATGCCGTTAGTCACTATGAAATATATAAAGTTAATGAAGATAAATCGAAATCATTCTTAGGTGCTACTCCAAATACTAGTTTCTTCTTAAATGCACTTGAAAGAGAAGAAAAAGAAAATAAAACTAAATTTGAAGTAGTAGCTGTTAATAAAGATTCTGTTAGAGGCAAGGAAGCTTCTGCTGAAATGGAATGGCCAGCAAATGATGTTCCTAAAGCAAACTTTACAGTATCTAAAACAATAGTTGCACCCGGCGAAAAGATTAAATTTGAAAACCTTAGCTCTAAAATAACTGAAAGTATAGAGTGGAGCTTCCCTGGTGCCGATGTAGAGACAAGCACTGAAAATACTCCATCTGTAAGTTATGCTAAAGAAGGCGTATACTCTGTTACTCTAAAAGCTAAAAATGAAAAAGGTGAAGATGTTAAGTTATTGGAATACTTTATAACTGTAACTAAAGAAGCTGGTAATAAGTTTAAAGATCTTTCAAGTAAGAAAAAAGTTACAGCTTCAAGCTTTGTAAATGCTAATGAAGCTCCTGAATTTGCTTTAGATGGCAAAAGTGATACTAAATGGTGTGCAACTGGAACAGCTCCACATGATATAACTATAGATCTTGGTAATGTTAAGACTGTAAGTGAAGTATATGTAGAGCATGCTGAAAATGGTGGTGAAAGCCCTGATATGAATACAGAAAAGTATTCAATAGAAGTAAGTGAAGATGGTAAAACTTTCACAGAAGTAGCTTCAATAGATAAAAATAAAGCTGCAACAACACTAACTACATTTAAAGCTACTAAAGCTAGATATGTAAAAATTATTGTTAAAAAACCTACTCAAGGTTCAGACTCAGCTGCAAGAATATATGGTATAGAAGTTCGTGGATTAGATGGAACTATCTAAATCAATTAAAGGTAGAAGCATTTTTATTGCTTCTACCTTATTTTTATACAAATCTCTCTGTAGTCCCCAAATTATTTCCTTATATTAATCTAAATAAAATAAGCCAGAGATACTCTAACTTCCCTCTGGCTTAATAAGAACAACTTTCTTATTTTTGTTCTTCCATAATCTTCTTTAATTTATTCTGAACTAGCCAAAGCCTTTTTTGCTTTCTGTTGTACGCTACTAATTTAGATTTATTTTTCTTATTTAGATCAATTAATCTTATATATTCTTCATCTGCAATCTTAAGTGCATCTTGAATTACTAGAAGTTCCTCATCAGTAAACATTGTATGTATCCTCCATTTGCTTAATAATCGCTACTATTATAACATAAGTGAAGAATACTTTTAATATAATTCTAAACTCTTATACTAAACTTTCTACATGTCCTTTAACTTTTACTTTTCTATAGATATCTTCAATCTTACCGTCTGCATCTATAACAAATGTACTTCTTTCAATTCCGAAAACTTTTTTTCCAAACATATTCTTTTCTTTTAATACATCATATAATTTGCACACTTCTTCATTTTCATCTGATAATAAAACAAATGGCAAGTCATATTTTGTAATAAATTTATCATGAGATTTTAATGAGTCTCTACTTACCCCTAAAATCACAGTATTATTATTTAAAAACTTTTCATGATAAGCCTTAAAATCTTGAGCTTCTAATGAACATCCTGGAGTATTATCCTTTGGATAAAAGTATAAGATTACTCTCTTTCCTCTATAATCACTTAATTTATGTTCTTTATTATCTGATCCCATTAAAGTAAAATCTGGGGCCATCATACCTTTTTCTAAAATTATGTTTTCCACACTATCACCTTCTACAATCATTTTAACTAATAATAATTATTATATAATAAAAACTTATTTAAATCAAATTTTTAACTTATCAATATAAAATTATTCTTTTAATAACTAATAGTGTTCTCCATTTTCATAATAGCGAGACTCATCTAATTTATAAAATACAACTTCTAAGCAATCACGATCCTTTTTAAAACAATCTGTTACAACTTTTGCTACTTTATCTTGTACATCTTGTCCTCTATCAAACCATAATATATCAATCATTGGAGAAGGTTTCACTTCCATACCATCCATGATAAATGTATTTCCTATTATTTCTATAGTGAAGTAATCTCTTGGACATTCTATTATTTCTACTAATGAGTCTACAAGCTTTGTACTTTCCTTTTTAACTTCTTCCTTTGATATTCCTTTAATTTTTAGCATTGGCATAACTATAACTTCCTCTCTTTATTTCTATTTCTCTAATTTAAAGTAAATTATATTTATAAATTTTATCTATCTACTATTATAATCAATTTATTTTGCATTAAATATATATTTTTTATTTTTGATAGATTTTGCTATTTATGTTACGAAATATTAAGTGTAAAGTAAAAATATACTAATCATCAAGCGCTTGAGGGGAAGGTAACAATGAAAATTGTAGAAGAAAATTTTATTGAACAATTAAAGAAAAAAAATGATGATGCATTATACTATGTAATTGATAATTATGGATGGATAATAAAAACTATAGTTAAAAAACATTTGTATAAGATGCCTAACTACGAAGATGATTGCATAAATGATATATTAATGGCTGTTTGGGTCAACATAGATAAATTTGATCCTACTAGAAGTACATTTAAAAACTGGTTATCTGGTATATCAAAATTCAAATCTATTGATTATGTTAGAAAATACTTAAAAGAATTAGAGCATGCTAATATAGACGACCTAAGTATAAGTATAAAAGATGAATCTTCTTATAATATAGATAGAAATGAGTTAAACGATGACTTAGAGTCTCTTTTAAGCTGTTTAAAAGAAGCTGATAAGAGTTTATTTTTAAAACTATATGTTGAAGAAGACGATGTAACAACCATCTCTAAAGAAACTGGGATAAAAAAAGAAATTATATATAACAGAGTATCTCGTGGAAAGAAAAAACTAAGAGAGATTTTTAGACTATCTCACATAAGGGGGCTTTAAAAAATGAAAAAAGATATTTATGAAATTTTAAATGATTCTAATATAGGTATAGATAACTATATAAAATATGAGTTAAACGATATAGAAAAGAAAAAAATGAAAAATAACTTTAGAAAGTCAATTAAAAATAAAAAGTCTATAAAGAAATTACCAATAGCTATTGCTATATCATTACTATTAACAACTGCCCTTGTAACAACTAATTTAGGCTCTGAGATTCTTGTATCTGCTACTATAGCTACTTCTAATATCTCAAGCTATCTTGGTCTTAATAAAAATTTAGATAAGTACTCTACTATAATTAATAAGTATATATCAAAAAATGGAGTAACAATTAGTCTAAATGATGTTATACTAAACAACAATGAACTTATAGTATCATCAACTATTCAATCCTCTAAAGGCGATGCTACTAATGAAGGTTTTCATGAATATTCTAAAATATTTATAAATGGAAAAAGGATAAAATCTGGTTCTACTGGTAGTTCAAAAGCAATAGATACATCAACTATGGCATCAATAACAAATTATATATTACCTGATATTGATTTAAGTAAAGAAATAGATATAAAAATAATCTATTCTGATGTTCTAGTAGGTAATAAGCCTATATATGGTCCATGGATATTTGAATTTAAAGCTAACGGCTCCGATTTATCTAAAGATACTAAAAGGATAGCCTTAAATAATAGTTTCTCATTAGATAATGGGAATGAAGTAACTTTAAATGAATTTACTTCAAATTCTATGGAACAAGAAATATTCTATACTATTAAAAATAATAACTCTACTGATAAAAATGTATATGATATTAAATTAGTAGGCACAGATAACTTAAATAATCCAATTGAATTTGATCTATCTTCAGGAAACTATACTGGTGGTATACTAAAACTAGAACCTGTTTTAGGTAAACTATCAGATAAAGCCACAAGTATATCACTTACTCCATATGCAGTTAAATTCCCAGAAAAATCAGGAAAACTTAGTGATGACTTTAAAAAAATCGGAGATAAATTTACTATAAATTTTGATAACTAATAAATAAATCGCAATAGAATTTAATTATTCTATTGCGATTTTTAATTTAAAGAGTTAAGTTCTTCATTTATAAAACTCTTATATAAACTTATCTATATGATGTCTTTAAAGCCATCTTTAATACTTTTGGATTCTTCTTATATTGAGTTACTGGACAAATCTTCTTATCTTTTACTCCAAATAATTTATATATAGCTGTTCTTGCTGCACGTATTGAGTATTCTTCAGTGAATACCATATCTTCTGGAATCTCAACAAATTGGCTAATCATTGCAAAGTTTGTTGATCCATCTGGAACAACCTTTGGACGATCACTCATCTTACGAGGTTGGAATTGTGAATCAATGTATGGCATCATACATGGTATTACATTTACCACAGTACCCATAAGTTCATCCATTTCATCTTCTAAATGTAAGTGATATAGAAGTTCTTCTAACATTTCTTTACCTGTACAATCACGCATTGGTTTCTTTACATAATCACCAATCTTTTCTGTGTATAAACCATAACCCCAGAAAATAGTTGTATCAAGTGGTTGATTCTTAAAGTGAGGTTGTGCTGCAACAACGATACTCATTAACCAACTTGAATCTTTAAATGTCATTAACGCTCCACTACCTGGTATATTTCCTGTTATTTCTTCTATGATCTTTAATATCTTATTACCTTTACAAGTAACAGTGAAGCTTTCCCAGTTAGTTTCTTCTGGATGACCAAAGAATGGCTCTGGATTACCAAGCCCCTCTTTCTTATTAGCTACCTTTCTCCAAAGATCAGCTGAAATTGGGTTGTTTGGATTATATTCTGCTGGTGTATTCATATCTCCTAAAGTCGCACTATCAGTCATGCAACCATTTGTCATAATGCATACATCACCAGAATTTAATTCAATAACTTTTTCTTCTCCATCTTGTTCTAAATGTATAGCTGTTACTGTAATTTCATCACCTGGTTTAAAATCTAAATCTGTTACTGTTGAATTTGTATTAAAATCTACTCCAAATTCATCTAAATAAGCTTTTAATGGTAATATAAGTGAATCATATTGATTGTATGGTGTACGTGTGACCCCTTCTAAAGTATCTATACGAGAAAACTCTAGAATCATACGATTCATATAACGTCTAAATTCAAAAAGACTAGACCACTTTTGGAATGCAAATGTTGTTTGCCACATATGCCAGAAATTAGTTTGGAAGAAGTGTGGTGTATGGCTAAACCATTCTTGTATAGTCATATCATCTAATTTCTCTTCAGGAGTTATAAGTAATTTTCCAAGAGCCATACGATCAGCATTGTTAAATCCCATACTGTGAGCATCTAAGATAACTCCATACTTATCAACTAAACGTGCTTGTGAATGTGTTGGATGCAAGTGGTCAAAGTTAAGTATTTCTTCAGTTACACTCATATTTGGCATATCTAATGAAGGTACACTTGAGAATAACTCCCATAAATTTTCATAGGTTTCTTCATTTAGCATTCTACCACCACGACATACAAATCCATTTACAGGGTCTCCTATCCCGTCATTACTACCACCTAATATTTTCATTCCCTCAAAGATATGAATATTTTCGCCTTTAAAATTGCAATCTCTCACAAGATATAGAGCTCCAGCTAATGAAGCTAATCCACCACCAACGAAATATACTTGTCTATCTTCATTATTTATATCTAATACAGATTTCTCAGGTACTTGAGATTTGTTTTTTATCTTTTTTGTAGCAATAGTTGCTACAGTTGCAGCTCCTGCTATTGCTCCTAATGCAAGTAGTGCATTTCTAGTATTATTTTTGTTTGATTTACTTCTCATTTTTCTCATAAAACTCACTCCACTTCGTTATTTCAAGTTATTGTATCTCTTATTTAATATTATAATTCAAAGAAAAATAATTGTATTTAGACAATATTATGTGTTTGTCTAAAAATATTATTCTTTATATTTAATACACATAATTATAATTAGAAATATTATTAAACTTAATAATATTAAAATAAGAAACTATATAAAAATGTATTTTTATATAGTTTCTTATAAAATTAAATTATGAACTTTTTTATAATAACAACTCCCCAAAAACATTATCTTCTTTATTTCTAATGAATTTAACTATTATAATATTATATATTTATTTAATATTATATATTTCTTTAACTTTTTTAGGTAAATCATTTGCTTTTACTTCTTCGTAGGCTTTTACCTCATCTTTTTTTTCAGCCACTTCTAAATATTTATCTACTTTTAATACTTTATTAGTTGTAAAAGTTAATACTTTTTCATTTCCATCTTTGTCATAACCTTTTATATTATATTCATATTGAGTATGATGTTCTTTATTTTGATTGCTAATATCTTTATAATCTTTTACTGTCTTAAGATAATATTTTGTTGTTCCTAACTTAAGTATTGTATTTCTATTAGTTATTGTAAGTCCACCTCCAATTAATAGTACAACTACTATTATTCCTATTACTTTTTTCATACATATATCTCCTTTATAATTAATATAACTTAATTATAAATTTTAACTAATTAATCTCATATTTAAATTCATTACATTATTCTTTCATTTATGTAAGCCTTTTAATTTAAGTCGTTACCAACTGTAAGATTTATTACTTATTCTAATTCTGTAAGCCTTTCTTAAAGTAGACTTTAGATAGGTTTAATTTTATTTCTCTAAAAATAAAGGTAGATTTACTTAATATTATATCCACTAAGTAAATCTACTTTTATATTTATATATAATTAAGTACTCGACTTTATTATTTCTAAAAAGTTTTCTAATATTTTAGCCGTCATTCCCCATATAATATAATCATCATATTTATAAAATACAACCCTATAGGAGCCTTCTCTAAATTTATAATTCTTGCCATCCTTTATATACTTATATGGAAAATCTTCGCTTGGAATAGTAATAATTTTATTTTCTACAGATTTTACATCAGCATTTAATAAGTAATCTAATGGAACAATCAGCAGCTCCTTTACTTCATCCTTATTTATGAAAAAACTAGTTCTATCTTTTATATATCCTAAGAAAGGATATATAACCATATTATTATTTGGAATAAATAAATCAAGTTCTGATATTATTTCTATGTCAGAATACTTTACACCTATTTCTTCATAACATTCACGTAGAGCCGCTTCCTTTGGAGACTCTCCCTCCTCTATTGACCCTCCTGGAAAACATATCTCGCCTGGGTTATCTTTTAAATTATCATTTCTTACTTCGAATACAATCTTATATTCCCCATCTATTGCTATTATAGGTATTATTACAGAATAATATTTTCTTCCATCTCCATCATTTATTCCAGGCTTATAATCTTTAAAAATCTTCTTTAATAATTCTTTCATATTACCTCCATACCCTATTAAATTCATTATAAATAAAGTTCCCTCTATAGTAATATTATAAGTAAGTTTTTAATTTTATAAAACCCATACTAAAGCTTAATTATTCACCTTTTACTTCTGATATAAATTCATCTGTAGTTCTTATTCTTCCTATCCTTGGAAAAATATATTTTATAGTACACTCATGCTCTTCTTTACTTGCCGCAGTCATTGCATCAGTTACGAAGATTTGATTATATCCATAACTATAAGCCTCACGTGCTGTACTTTCTACCCCTATATTAGTTGAAATACCACATAAAACTATGGTATCTACTCCTCTTCTACGTAACTCAATATCCAAGTCTGTTCCAAAGAATGCTCCCCATTGACGCTTTGTAACTTTATAATCATCCTCTCTTACCTCTAACTCTTTTACTAAATCAGACCATCCCTTTGGTGGCATATTCATAGGTTTTTTTTCACTATCTGTTATAGGCATTAATCTATCTTTTCCATCTAAGAAATTAACATTTACGAATGTAATAAAACCATTATTTTCTCTAAATAAATCTACAAGTAATTTGGCTTTCTTTACTACCTCGCCCCCATTACTCATTTTTACTATTCCTTCTTGTAAATCAATAATCACTAATGCTGTCTTTTTAAAATCTAAATTTAAATCTTTCATAATTAAAGTTTCCTCCTATTATATTGCTAATCCTTTTATGTTTTTAATGCATATACCAATCTTAACAACTCTTAATTATATAGTTTTATAAAACAATTTAATTGAATTATATAATCTAATATTTAATCAATACAATTAACATACTATAAATTAAGTATGAATAATTATTTCTATTATTATTAACTTAATGTTATCTAATTACATATATCAAACTTGCGAAATTAAATTATGTTATTTACAATATAGTTTATAAACTTAAGAAAAAGAAGGTATTCTATATGGAAGAGACTTTAAATTATGATTCTCTACTAATTTTGACTGTGGTAGCTTTCTTCACGCCATTTTTAGTAGCAAAATTAAAGAAAATAAAAATCCCTTATCAGGTTGGAGAAATCTTTATAGGAATTATTCTCGGAAAAAGCTTTTTAAATATTATAAAACCCGATGTTTGGATTTTATTTTTATCAAATCTAGGCCTTGCTTATTTAATGTTTTTAAGTGGTCTTGAAATAAATTTTGATGATTTAAAATTAAAAGATAATGAATCAATTATTGATTCGAAGATATTTTTAAGTATAAAAATGTTTATTATATCTCTTATAGTATCAATAATATTATCTTTCTCATTAAAATTTGTTGGAATAGATAGTGGAACATTATTTTTTGCACTACTATTTACAGCTGCAGCACCAGCACTACTTGTTCCTATATTAAAGGCAAAGCATATTTTAAATAGTGACTTTGGTCAATCTTTATTGATTTTTGGATTAATTGGTGAATTAGTAAGTTTAATTGGTATAACCTTTGTATCATCAGTAACTACTTATGGATTATCACTTAAAAGTTTTACATTTTTAATAATATTTGGTGTTGCTTTTCTGATGTATTTTTTAGCTAAAATTTTATTTAAGATAAATGATTTTTCAGCAGTAGCTTTTAAGAATTTACACTTAAGTATTAGAGGTGCTTTTGCTCTTGTATTAGTTCTAGTTGCAGTTGCTGAAAAAGTTGGTTCTGAGATTATACTTGGATCTTTCTTAGCTGGAATAATATTTTCACTACTTGTTGGAAAAGCAAAAGAAGAAATATCTCACCAATTAGATGTAATTGGATATGGATTTTTAATACCAATATTTTTTATTATGATAGGTGTAAATATAGATTTAAATGCTATAATTGAAAACCCTGGTTCCATTGCAAAGATACCTGTATTTTTAATTATTTTCTTCTTAGTTAAATTTATACCTTGCTTATTGCTAAAAAAGAAATATGGTATGAGAAATTCATTAGCATCTTCAATGATATTAACAGCACAACTTAGTTTAGTAATAGTCGGAGCTCAGATGGCTTTAAACTTAAGGTATATAAATAATTCTGATTACTCTGCTTTCATTGTTACTACTGTTATATCCTGTATTTTATTCCCTATACTTTTTGAAAAATTAATAGTTGAAGATGAAAATACAGTTCAAAAAGTTGCAGAGGAAGAAAAAATAATAATACGTGAATTCTTAATTAGCAATCAATTGTATCTTGGTAAATCATTAAAGGAATGTAAATTACCTGTTGGATGTAGAATTTTCTCAATTATTAGAGATAATGAAGAAATAATGCCAAACGCTGATACTGTACTTGAAGCAAATGATTTAATAATACTAGCTGGTGTGCGCCATGCAGTTGAAGATACAATAAATATGCTAACAGTCTGCAATTTATCACTGCCAGACTAAAATAAAAAATACTCAGTAGCGGTTAGTTACTGAGTATTTTTATATATATATATTCACTAAAATCCAAATTCAGATCTTCTTCTTTTATTCAAATAGTTTGCTACCCTCATCTTAAATCTTTCTGATTCTTTGTAGCTATAAAAGTTTGTAAGATCTGCTGCAAGGAATAAACTATCTAAAACTAAATATCTTAAATCCTTTAGATTATTTTCATTATCTTCTGAAGCTAACTCTTCATTACTCTTTTCCATTATCTCTTCAAACTTAGCTTTATAATTTTTAAGCTTTTCTAATTTTTCTTCACTATAATTCTCTAAATTTTCCTCAGCTATTTTATTTGTAAAATCTAAAAATTTTTTATTTATAATATTATATTCTTCATATGTCATTACTAAGCTCATTATCAAAACCTCTTTCTAAAATATATATTTATATATTAACATTTTAATTTTATATAAAAAAGTAAATATTATTTTCAACTCTCTTTAATTACGCAAATAATGAAATATATAAGTTACTTTCCAAATTTCGCTGCCTATATATATTACATATTAGAATTATTCTTAGGATAAACTATATTCAATATGATTTTAAAAGGCAGGTATTAATTATGAAAAAATTTTTGAAGATATTTATGGTATCATTTTTAATTATTTTAAATATTCCTATAACTCCAAAAGCCTCTAATAGTGAAGATTATCTAATAGAAATGAAAAGAGATATATTATCATTAATGCTTGCTTATCCAGAGCATATACAAGGTGTAGAAAAAAAATCTGATGATAAGGTATATATCATTATGAAATCTGGCAAAAAAATTCTATATGATGATAAGAGAGAAAAAAGCTATGAGGAGAAATTAGCTAATCCTGATATACAAGATATGATGGAACAATACTATCCAATTACTAAAAATAACTCTGTTGTGGATAAAGGTTTTGATCCAGGTAGAGCTAGAAATTATGACTTATTAAATGAGGTATATGGAAGTTCTAAAGGTACTATAGAAAAAAATTTATCTAGACTTAAATATGGCTATACTAATTATCAATTTAATAGTCAAAATTCTGCTAATGCATCATTAGAAAATGCCTTAAGAGAAATAATACCTTTATCAAAAGGACGAAATGATATAGGTGCTATACTATATCCTGCTAGTGGTACTTATAATTACAGGGTTATATCTGGAACAGGACGACTTAGTCCTCATGCTTATGGAATTGCCATTGATTTAAAAAGTGATCCAAGAGATTATTGGAAATGGAGTTCTAAAGAAAAAGGAAGTAAAAGAGTTTCAGAATATCCTACTGAATTAGTAGAAGCATTTGAAAAACATAATTTTGTTTGGGGTGGAAAATGGAATCACTTTGATATATTACACTTCGAATATAGACCTGAAATCATTCTAAAAGCTAAATATTTTTCAGATGCTAAAAATAGCGAGAATTGGTTTGATGGTGCTCCTATAGATGAAGAAAATACTAAGAAGTATATAGATTTAATTGATAAAAGTTTAAAATAATTTATTCTCTATGAAAGGGGTGATAAGTCTAATGCTAAAATCAAAATCTTATTTCAAATACCTTAAAATATTTATAATTGCTTTTATTTGTTTATGTACAATTTTTATGATTCCTTTAAAAGCTTTTGCAGAATCTAACCCAGATGATGAAATGAAAAATTTTGTTAAAAATATATTCTTATCAAAGAGTAAATCAGTGTTAACTCAAGATTTAGATTCAATTGAATCTTTGTATGACACAGATACAAAATATGGCCAATGGGCTTATGAATATGAAGAACGAAAAGTAAAGTATATTAATAACTGGGCTAAAAAGCAAGGTATTAAATTTACCGATATAACTCCAGATATAGTGTTTAGAAAAGCTAAAGTTTCTGATAAAGCCTGCTCTTTTTATGTATTATGTAATACAGAATATACATATGTTTATGAAGATCAACCTCATATAGTAAACTCTTCAAGAATAGGAACTTATCACTCAATTAACCTTACTAAAAAAGATAATGAATGGATAATCACAAAAGAATGGTACACTGATCCATTTGCTGATTCATTAAAGCTTGAAGATATTAAAATGGATAAAATCAAAGAATATATAAATGCTCAACCCCCAAGAGATCTATCAGGTATTAATGATAGACGAAAAAATGCCGTTTCTTATGCTGACCAGTATTGTGGTTCTGCAACAGCAAAAGAATATGGATATAAATATAATAAAGCCTATCGAGACTTTAATCCTGAAGGTGGGGATTGTGCAAACTTTGCATCTCAAATTTTACATGAAGGTGGAAAGTTTAAGAAAAATGCTATTTGGAATTATGCAAAAGGCAGTGCTACTGGTCCTTGGGTAAATGCTGATAAATTTACTCATTATATGATAGGAAGTGGCCGTGGATATGTACTTGCTAGAGGTAGTTATGAACAAGTATATAAAGCATCTTACAAGCTTTTACCTGGAGACTTCATAGCTTATGAGAGAAAGGGAGATATAACTCATATATCTATGGTTACTGGTGCTGACTCTAAAGGGTATTCTTTAGTAACTTGCCATAATACAGATAGAAATAATGTTCCTTGGGACTTAGGATGGAGCAATAAAAATATGAAATTCTGGTTAGTAAGAATGAACTATTAAAATAAACCACTCATACTATGAGTGGTTTATTTTTTATCTTTTATTTAATTTTTCTCTTATAGTCTTTTTTACTGATGTATAAGTAACAATAAAATATCCACCATATATAATTAAAAGTACAATAACAGTTATAATTATATTTTTAAATATACTTTCATTTCCAAATATAGATACTATATCTGAAGAAACTTTAAGGCCTACTATTGAATGAACTAATGCTAATGATAAAGGCACCATAAAATATATTCCTATTTGAATTAATAAGGATTTATTTATAATACTATCATCAACACCTATCTTTCTAAGTAATTTATATCTTTCTAAATTATCTGTTGAGTCACATAATTGTTGAAGCGCTAGTACTGCAGCTGATGTCACTAAGAATATAATACCAATATATATTCCTAAATAAGCTATCATAACTCCAGTACTTACTTGTGATGATATTAGATCATCTTTTGTTATTAAGAAAATATTATTTTCTTTATTATCTATAGCTTTCATTTTTTCTTTCAATTCTTTTTCTATTTCATCTTTATCTCCATTTAAATCAGTATTTAAAAAGGAGCTAATAGGCTTTAATCCATCTACTATAGAATCATTTACTATAAATGTACATATATTATTTTTCAGCATTTGATTATAAGTAGTTATATCTAATACACTTCTCTTAGAAGGCGTAAGTTTATATCCATTAATATTTATTACTTTATTATTATCTACTGATCTTTGAAGACTACCTATCATATCTTGTATATCTCCAAAAACCATATAATTATTTTTCTCTAATTTGACTGTACTCTTACCTAACATCTTCATAATATCATTAAACTTTGAAAGTTTTATTACTTGAATATCCATATTTTCAGATATAGGGTAATAAGATTTTCCATCATTAATTCCTTCTTCATCTAGAAAATCTCTATATTTAACTCCACTATTAAAATTAGTATAGCTTACATATTCATTTGAATATTTTTTAATATCTACCCCTTTATTTTTTAATACCTTATCTATATCTACTCCTTTATTACTCCAAAATGTTGCATCAAACTGTGTAAGGTCTTTAATCTCTGAATTTAAAGCTTTATTTATTCCAAGCCCTCCTGAAAATGTACATATCGCTATAAATAACATTAAACATATAAATGTCATAGATATAAATGCAGTATTTATTTTACTGTTAATTTGTCTAAACACAAACATATTTAAATCTCTTAAATATATTCTCTTATTACTTTGCACTACCTTTAAGAAAAATCCTGATATTGAAAAGAAAAATAAAAATGTTCCAACACTTCCCCAAAATACACTTATCAAGTCAAGTTTAGCTATTCCATTATCTAATATATTATAATAAGCATATCCTATCATAATAATACTTATTACAAATATTATTACAGATATCCAAATATTTTTTACTCTTAATTTTTCATTTTTCTTAGATGCTTCTAATAAATCAATTAACTTAACCTTATTTATTATTATTGAATTAAATAATAATACTATAATATAAATTATTCCAAAACAAATTATTGTTTTTAAGAATGCATTATAAGAAAATATAAATTGAAACTTTGTAAGGTCTACTTTAAACATATTAGCTGTCAAAATTGATAACCCTTGTGATGCTAGAACTCCTATAAAAAGTCCAATTGCTAATGATGTAATCCCTATTAATAATGTTTCTATAAATATTATCTTAGATAATTCACTCTTCTCCATTCCAAGTGTCATATATATACCAAATTCCTTTTTTCTTCTTTTTATTAAGTAATTATTAGCATATACAATCAAAAATCCTAAAATAAATGATATGAATATTGAAGCTACTCCTATAACATTTTGTATTGAGTCAAATGATTCTGATTGTGAGGAATTTAAATCCATCATAATACTTTGAGATTTTATTGAATTAAATGTGTAGAATACACATACAGCAAATATAAGTGTAAAAAAATATATTGTATAATCCTTTAGACTTCTTTTTAAATTTCTTAAAGCTAGCTTAAAATACATCTCTAGAGTCACCTCCAAGAACTGCTATAACCTCAATAATTTTGCTAAAGAATTCTTTTCTTGTATCATTTCCACGGATAAGTTCATTAAAAATCTTTCCATCTTTTATAAATAATATCCTATCTGTATAACTTGCTGTAAAGGCATCATGAGTAACCATAAGTATTGTTGCACTTAGATTTTTATTTAAATCATCTAGGCTCTCTAAAAGCACCTTAGCAGACTTTGAATCTAATGCACCTGTTGGTTCATCTGCTAATATCATTTTAGGACTTGTAACTATTGCTCTTGCAGCTGCAACTCTCTGTTTTTGTCCTCCTGATATCTCATATGGAAACTTTTTTAAAATTTCTTCTATATTTAATCTTTTTGAAATTCCTTTAACTTTCCTATCTATTTCTTTATGATCTAGCCTTAAAATACTTAAAGCTAATGCTATGTTTTCATATACAGTTAATGTATCAAGAAGACTAAAATCCTGAAATATAAAGCCAAGCTCTTCACGTCTAAACTTAGCTATTTTCTTAGCATTTAATTTTGTTATATCATTACCTGATATAAATATCTTCCCACTTGTTACTTTATCTATAGTAGATACGCAATTTAAAAGAGTTGTTTTACCTGAACCTGACGCCCCCATAACTCCAATAAATTCACCTTCATTTACTGAAAAGCTTATATTATTTATAGCCTTTGTAATATTGCCCTTTCTTCCATAGTATTTCTCTATATTACTAACCCTTAATACTTCTTTGCTCATAACTTTCCCTCCAAAATTCTTTCTATGATTCTATTTTAGTCTTCATATAAAGTTACATCCATAATAGAACCTAACAGAAAACTTACAAACTTGTCACATAGAATTATAAAACTAATCAAAGAGCATCATTTTATTAATTGGAAATAATATAGATACTTTAGTTCCTTCATTTAATGAGGATTCTAACTTTATGTTAAGCCCAAGCTTTTCACATAGCTTATTACAAAGGTATAAGCCTATACCTGTTGATTTTGTAAACTTACGTCCGTTTGAACCTGTATATCCTTTATCAAAGGCTTTTAAAACATCTTTTTCATCCATTCCTATACCATTATCTTCGATTGTTAAAATTATATTTTCATCAATTTTTTCGGAATAAAACTTAAGTATATTGTTATCTTCTCTTCTATACTTAATTGAATTAGATATTATCTGATTTAATATAAATTCCACCCACTTAGAATCTGAATAAATAATATCTTCAATATTGGTTATATCAATTTTTATTTTATTTTCTATTAGTTGATTTAAGTTTTTCTTTATAGAGCTTTTTATACAATCTATTAGCTTTATTTCTTTTATAATATAATCCTTCTCAAGTGCATTACTTCTTGCATAGAATAAAGCTTGTTCTATGTAATTTTCAACTTTCTCAATCTCTTCTCCTATACTCTCTGTTACTGGTAAATCATTATTCTCTATTAATAACCTGCATGTTGATATTGGAGTTTTTATTTCATGAACCCAAAGTTCTATATATTCCTTATATTCACCAATATTAAGCTTCAACTTTAAAATCTCATCATTCATAGATTTATTAGTTTCTTGTATTATGCTATATAATATTTTCCCATCTAAAAAATCTGCTTCATCCATAACCTCAGAAATTAAATATTTTTTATCTAGTGATTTTAAATTGCTTAAAACTTCATCATAGTATTTTTTCTTTTTTATATATTCATAAATATGCAATACTATTATTCCGATAAAATTTATAACTACTATAAAGATTATTGCATATAAATTTACTTTTAAAGCCTTTAATAGTACTCCTGTAAATACTAGTATTAAAATATTTATTATTAAAAATATTACTCTCTCTTTAAAGAACTCTATTATACTCATATTAATATATATCCTTGTCCTCTTTTAGTTTGTAGATAATTATTGGCACCTATCTCTTCTAATTTTTTTCTTAATCTATTTATATTTACAGTTAGTGTATTATCATCTACAAATTCATCTGATTGCCATAATTCTTTCATTATTTTATCTCTTGATATTATCTTCTCTTTATTCTTCATAAACACATATAAAATTTTACTTTCATTCTTAGTTAATTCTATTTTATTTCCATTAAATTCTGCTTCACTTTGAGATAAATTATATTTTAAATCTCTATATTGGAATACTTCACTATTTTCATTATTATAAGTTCTCTTTATAACTGATGTTATTCTAGCTAATAAAATTTGAGGATTATATGGCTTAGTTACAAAATCATCTGCTCCTAAATTCATACTCATAAGTTCATCAACATCACTATCTCTGCTTGTAACTATTATTATAGGAACGTTACTCTTTTTTCTCATCTCTCTACATATATAATAGCCATCATAATATGGAAGATTTACATCTAATAATATTATTGTTGGATTATAATCCAATGCTTCTTCAATTACATTTTCAAAATTATTTACAGCTTTAGTTTTATATCCATACCTTTCTAAAAATGTACTTAACTCTACTTTTATTTTCTCTTCATCTTCTATAATAAATATTTTATTATTCATACAATTACACCTCTTATTTACTATATATAAATATATTTACTTTTATATTATAACAAAATATTCAAATTAATATTTATTATAGAAATAGAAATCACTCTTGCCTTTAGCATTTAATGCAGCTTAATTGCTAAATTAAATAAAAGCCTAGGTATAACTATGAATAGTTATACCTAGGCTTTAGATTTAAATTCTCATATTTTATTCTTTAACCACAAATGATGGTGCTTCCCAAAGATTCCTTTCAGCAATCTTTGTTTTTACATTTATTGATATTGGTTCTGATATCTGTCCATTTATATATTTAGTTGATATCTTAAACTTATAAATATTATTTAATTTTAAGTCATGAATACTTAATTCATTTGTTCCTACTGGTACTCTTTTAAATTCCTTCCCATCTTTATATACTATATATTCTTTAACTTTACTAATACTCTTCGGTTCATCCCAACTTAGTTTTATAGAATTATAGTTTTCTACTTTTTTAATATTTGTGACATTAGGAACTAGTATATTATCTGTTTTGGGTACTAATTTCTCTGCTGCATTTTTTAAATTGATTACTAAATTATCAACTTCTATTTGTTGTATGTCATTTCTATTGACCTCTTCTTTTGCATTATTAATTTTTTTCTTATAATCTGACCATGAATCTTTTGTATATAACTTTTTATCTAAGGCTTTAAATACCTTTATTTCTTTTAACAATTCTTCCTTATCTACAAGCCCTAAAGCATTATCTATTTCTCCAAGCTTCAGCCTAACACCAATTATATACGGCTTATTACTTTGATCATTTTTATCCCAATTACCATAAGAGTTTAAAACAAATGTTCCATCTTGTAATACAACATTTCCAGCATATCCACAATCCCCTGATTTTGCTGTAGGTGTAAAATCTTCTGCTAATTTTATACGATACTCGCCTTCATTACCATTTATTAAGTCATCATAAGTTCCTACCCATGCAATCCAATCACCAGCCATCCAATCATTATTTTCAATTATGCCATTATTGTTATAATCTAAAATAATTTCTCTAAATGTAATTAGTAATCTACCACTTATCGGGTCATAGGATATCTTATGCCTCTCTCCATTTAAAGCTCCTTGAACTTCCCTTGGCTTACTCCATGTCTCTCCCTCATCATTTGAAAATGCAATTGTTGACTTATGTCTATGCGATTGACTTCTAGCTAACATTACTAATTGATTTCCATCAGGTGATCTAAACATTCCAACTTCACATAATTGTGTTTCCTTTTCAACGTCTCTCCATTTTGATAAATATGGCTCTGGTTTACTCCATACTTCATTTCCCAATTCATCAAATGTTAAATAAGTTTTATAGTTAACATAACCATAATCATGATACACACCCATCCACTTATCAATAAAGTTTCCATTTTCATCTTTTAATTGTACTAAACTTGCCATCGCAACAATTGTTGTTGATCCTTCATGCCACTTTTTATAGTCACTCCAAGATTCTCCCTGATTATCAGATATTGATGTTGTCCAACCTCTGAATCCATTTCCCCATCCTGGTCCGCCTGAGATTTGAATTAATTTTGTGCTTCCATCTGTTAGATTTAGTTTATATATTGTTGGAGTTTCCATTGATTCTTTCCAAGTAGGATTTGTTTCTAATCTTTCAGACCACGTTACACCTCCATCAGTAGATTTCTTTAGCAATACCTCTCCCAATCCATGTCCTTTAGGATAAACAGTAAACAGTGTTTTATCATCATCCAATAAAATCATATCTGGTTGTCCTAAATATTGTCCTGATTCACGATCTATTACTATTTGCTTATTAGAATCATATTTATATTCAGGTATTGTAAAACCTATATTCATATTCTTATTAACACGCACATCTACTCTTTTACTAAATCCTGTTGCTTCATTAACTACTGTTATAAATGTATCTCCATATGCTACTCCTGTAATTAAACCATTTTGACTTACTGCCGCAACCTCAGGATTATCACTTATATATTTTATTGTTTTATCATTATTATCACTTACCAATTCTGCAACTATTTGACTTGTCTCATTTACCATAATCTCAACAGATTTATCAAGCACATTTAATCCAGGTACCTTTCTAAGTTCATCAACATCCTTTTTAGAAAGAGCACGATTATATACCTTAACCTCATCAATAGCACCAATATAATTTCTTCCTCCAATTATCTTTAATGGTGCAGTAAATGAATTATTTTTTGTCCATGAATTAACTTCTGTTGATACTCCATCAATATAAATTCTTAATCCTTCAGATTTATTATTTACCCAAGCTAAGTGTATCCATTCATTATCAGGAATAATATTTCTAAAAGTTAAGAAGCCTTGCTTTACATGGACCCCCATATTACCACTACTATCTCTTTCAATATCTATTGACTCTGTTTCTTTATCTCCATTTTTAAATTCATTTCCATCCCACATTATAGATGCAGGTAAATTTTTAATATCACCTTTTTTTACCCACATTGCAAGTGTCCAATCTTCTGATAATATTGCAGGAGAGGTAATAGTTACATTATCACTATCATTATTAAATTGTAGTGCTTTTCCTACTTTTCCATCAATTATTTCTGCTCCATCTAAAACTCCATCATGTTTACCCCAATTATCTATAACTTTGTTATCAATTATATTATTAAAGTCATAGTAAGATATATTATTTTCACTATAATCTGGTTTTACTACACTTACTGATATCTCCTTTTTAATTGAGTTATCATATTTTGATATAACAGATATTATTGCTTCGCCTTCAGCTTTTGCAGTAACCTTACCTAATCTATCTACTATTGCTACTTCTCCATTTGATGTACTCCATGAAACTTCCTTTTTTAATGAATTCTCTGGTAATACATTGGCTGTTAAGGCTTCTTCAGTCCCTTCAATTAATGTTAATGATGTCTTATTAACTTCAATTGAATCAACTCTATCAACTCCGTTTTTCTTTATATCAATATATTTTTTTGAAATATTTTTAATTCCTTCTCTTATATTCTCCATATCTCTCGGAATTTCTTCTCTTGTCTGACTTGTTGCAAACTTTGCGCCACCATGTTCTCCTACTCCATTTTTTACTCCAGCATAATCTACTCTTACAGTTTTTAATAATTTTTCTACATCACTTTTTAATTCTGGAATCTCTTTTATCATATGATAAAGTTTATTAACATCTCTTACTCCCTCAGCCATTTTCTCTAAACGAACGCTTGACTTAGATACTGGATTTTCACTCTCCTTTTCATCAGGATATATAAGAGAGGTATCTCCAGCTTCAAATGCCCAATGAGTAGTATCTCTTAGCGGATCTTCAACCCATGCATCATATGCCCAACGCATATATCCGCTTCCACCTTGTGCTGCTGTAAATAACATTGTCCAATAACTTTCTCCTGGCATACTAAGTGCAAGAGAATTAGGAAAGTGTTCTGTACATGTGTAGATTGTAGTTTTATATTCTTTTTCAGAATTTCTTCTCTCTTTAACAAACTTTCTATAACCTTCTAAATCCGTTTTTGCTGCTGTAGATCCTACGCTTAAATCATCAACACGTTTTGTTATATTGAAATAATTAGCATTAAAATGATCCATAGCCGCAGCTTTTTTTAATACTAAGCCATCTTTATTTTTAACTTTATCTATAACATCAAAAGCTTTATCCATATTTGTTCTTTCATCAATTCCAATATAAGTATCTTTAAACCACCCCTTTTCATCCAGATGACATATTAAAGCATTAAGGAATTGAGTCCAAATAACTTCATAATCACTTGTTCCAGGATTTAATATAATATTTTCTTGATTTCCTGTAGCCTCATTATAATAGTAAATCTTATTTCCCCAAGGTATCATACTGTAGCAAATGATTTTATCTCCAATACCCAAATCTTTATTAAATTGTATCCATTTATCAAAATTAGTGAAATCAAAAATAAATTTTCCATCTGATTTTTTAGTCCATTTAATCATAGATGGATATCGAATATCATTTTTACTATAAGTTTGTCCCCCCCATGCTTCATCTACAATTGATGTTGTAATAGCATGCCCACCAATTTCTTTGTATTTAAGCATATGAGGTTTTAGGATTTTAAGATGTTCTTCTGAAAATGGAGTAACATTATAATATTCGGCTGAACTATATGGATATTGCCACATTTCTATATCAAATTCATACTCTTCACTATTTGGCATAACTGCATCTAATACTTCAATATTATATGTGAATATAAGTGGATGATTAATACCATCAGCAGTTACTTCAATAGTACCAGTATAAATTCCTGCTTGAGTATCTTTTGGTATATTAAATTCTACCCATACTGGTTGTACTTTATTAAATTCTATATCTACAGGATCTGTAGTATATAAAATATCTGGAACATCTGCCTTTTCTCCATTAGGCATTGATATATCATCTTGATTATGATATCCTGCATCTCCTATATAAGCTTTTGTTTCTTTTAAAAAGGTAGTAGTAATATTTGTTTTTGATAATATATTTTCACCTGAAATAAAGTCGCTTGCTTTAACGTTTACATTTTTTAATTTAGATTCTCTCGATATTAATGCTATCTCTGATATAGTTTTATCTGACTTCCAAGAATATAAATTTTTATTTACTAAACCCATCGATTTAATTAAGTCATATTGTTCCTGTGTATAATGCGTATTTGTATCAACTATACTTCCGTGTATTGATGGCGTTGATGCTTTTACTTTAACTACGATATCCTTTACTATACCAAACTCCTCAGAGATAATAGATATATTTGTTTCCCCTTCTGAAATAGCTTTTATTTTTCCTTCCTTATCTACAGTTGCAATGTTTTTATTATTAGAAGTAAACTTAATATCTGATATCTCTGCATAACTTGGAATAGAACTATATAAAATTTTTATTTCGGCTCCCTCCATTAACTCAATATTATTATTTTCTATATTTATGTCTTCTACTTGATACCTTTTATGATAGACCTTTGCATAATCAACTTGAATTACTGCCTTTCCTCTTGGTGAATCACTTTTACCTGTTGCAATAGCAGTAAGCGTATGTTTCCCCTCACTTAATCCATCTGCACTAAATAATAATTGATTTCCTACTCTATTCTCTGAATAACAACTTACTTCTATCGCTTCTCCTCCATCAATAGAGTAACTTACAATTCCATGGTTCCAACTTTTATGCCCATACACTTCTATCTTATTTCCAACAAACTCAATTTTATAGTATTTTGTAGATGCAGTAGTATCATCAGTGTTTATATCATTAAAGTGCTCATCACCTGCACCATTAACGCTATCATTTGTATCACCACAACTCCACCCTTCTCCGTAATAAGAGAATTTATTACTGTCACCTTCAGTGGTCATATCATTTATAAGTGACATTTCATCTGATTTATTATTTATAGTTGCATACACCGAAATTCCTAAATTCTCTAATACCATTACAAACGACAGTACAAATAGTATTAACCAGCTAATCCCTCTTTTCCTTCTCATATTCCCCTCCCATAACCTTAAAATATATTATTAAAAATTTTATCATTATTTTATATAAACCATCCTCCCTTTTTATTATTTAATTTAATTAAATTTCATACTATAGCATTTATATTTCCTAAATCATGCTTTTATACACCTAGATTTACTACTTTAAATTAAATTTATCTCGGAATAAATTTTTCACTTAATTATAATCTCAACTTATAAAATTAAATATCATATATAATTTCTTTATAATAAAAAAGCTACTCAGATACTGAGTAGCTTTTTCTTAATATACATCTTCACGAACTAAATATTCATTTGCATCTTGATCTTTAAATGAGAACATCTTTCCATAAGGCATATTTAGAAGAGTTCCTACTTCTACTCCATTATCCTTCATCTCATCGTATGTTTTTTGAATATTTGAAGTACTTAATATAATTGATGGATTCTCTACATTAGCTTCTGGATTTTGTTCTTTCATTAGTTTTTTATCATATAATACAAATGTAGTAAAATCTTCATCCTTAGGAGCAACCTCTAACCATTTCATTCCTGGCCCCATTTGCTGTTCAAATTTAACTACAAAGTTTAATTTATCAACCCAAAATTTCTTTGCTTTATCTTGATTGTGTACATATAATGTTACCTTTCCAATTTTATTAATCATTAGTATTCCTCCCATATCTTATAAGTTTATTATAAATTATATACGTTTTTCTTTAATGTCTATTATTCTTGTTCTAATTACATTTTATCATAATAAAAAACTTCATTACTTTAAATTTATTATAATATTATTATCTAAAAAGTATCATATAGAATAATCAATTAAAAAGTCTATTCTATGAAGTACTTTTATTTATAATTATAGAGTTCGATTAAAATAAAAAAAGATGACTCCTGTTTAATACAGAAATCATCTTATTACCGCTACTTAGACTTTTTAAACTGTCCTTGTCAAAAGGGACAGGTTATAATAATCCTTGAGCTTTTTAAAATTAATTTATTACTTTACTTCTTTTGAAGCTGGTAAAATAACTTCAACTTCTGAGTGTGGTCTTGGGATAACATGTACTGAAATTAACTCTCCAACTCTTTGTGCAGCAGCAGCTCCAGCATCTGTAGCAGCTTTAACTGCTCCAACGTCTCCTCTAACCATTACAGTTACAAGTCCGCCTCCAACATATTCTTTTCCTATTAAATAAACATTAGCAGCCTTAACCATTGCGTCAGCAGCCTCTATTGATCCTATTAATCCTTTTGTTTCAATCATTCCTAAAGCATCGTATTTCATATTAAAATCCTCCTAAAAATCCTTTTATTTTTTATATTAATTATTTTTATAAACTTTTTATTTAAGTGCATTTATTTTTAAGCACTGTGTTTAACTATCTTAATTTTTGATTTTGGTGTAATACCAAATGAATTTGCCTCTTCGACATCTAAGTGACATTCTAGGTTAAATGAATCATTAGTTCTAATGCTTACATTATTTAAGATTCCACCTCTTAATCCATCTACCTCAATTTTTACAATATCTCCATCACTAACTCCAAAATGCTCTGCATGTTTATTGTTCATGTGAATATGTCTTTGTGCTACTATAACGCCTTCTTCTAATTGAACACTTCCTTTAGGTCCTATTAGAGTTATCCCTGAAGTTTCTTTTAGATTTCCTGATAATCTAACACTTGGTGATACTCCAGTTTTTCTGCAGTCACCTATAGCTAACTCAACTTGAGTCTTACTTCTTATAGGTCCAAGCACTCTTATCTTTTCTATAGATCCTCTAGGTCCACCTATCGTTATAGTCTCTTTACAAGCATATTGTCCCTTTTGAGATAAATCTTTTAATTTTGTTAATTCATATCCTTCTCCAAAAAGTATATCTACATGTCTTTTTGAAAGATGTATATGTCTATTTGAAATTCCAACAGGTATCTCAAATGATTCTTTAACTTCCTTTTTCTTATCTTCACTTTCCTTAACTGCATTAAGTAAAAGCTTTAATACTTCTTCTAAATTTTCCATGTTTTAATCTACCTCTTCATAGTTGCTATGATTTTATTTACTAAATCCATTACTTCCTCATTATCTAAGTTATTAACTTTTTCTACTATATTTTCAGCAGTTACTTCTGTTTCAGTAGATTTTTTTTGTATTTCTGCTGGACTTAAGTTCATTTCTGAACTTCCAAAACTTAATCCTGTATTCAAATTAGTATTTTCAAAAGATTTAGTATTGTAAGTTTCCTCACAGCATCCTCTATCTTTTCCTATTTTGTCACAGTCAATTAATCCATAAGCAACTCTCTTTATATTTATAAGGTGCATTGGAGTAACATTTTCAGATACTGAACTTCCTCCCCATGTTCCACATCCTAAAGTGAATGATGGCATAAGTCCTGTTGAAGCTCCTGTTCCTCCAAATGATCCACCTGTATTAACTAAAATTCTTGATGCTGGTTTTTTAGCAAACTTTTTAACTATTTCAACATCTTCAGTGTGGATACTCATTGTATGACCTATACCATTTTGAAGAAGTTCTATACTTAATTCGCAGGCTTCCATCCAGTCATTAACTACATAGAATCCAAGCACTGTAGTAAGTTTTTCATATGAAAGTGGATATTTAGGTCCAACTCCACCTTGTCTTCCTATAAGTACTTTAGTTCCTTCTGGAACATAGAATCCTGCCGCTTTTGCAATTACATCAGCAGCTCTTCCAACAAATGCTGCATTCATTGCATTTCCTTTCTTAAATAGAAGATTACAAACTTTATTAGTTTCTTCTTCTGTCATGAAGTATCCGCCTTGTTTTTTAAGTTCTTCTACTACTTTAGCTTCATTACAATGTTCACAGATGATTGATTGCTCTGATGCACAGATAGTACCATTATCAAATGTTTTACTAGCTATTATATTTCTTATAGCTTTTTCAATATCAGCAGTTCTTTCGATATATGCTGGTGAGTTTCCAGCGCCAACTCCAAGTGCTGGTTTTCCAGAAGAGTAAGCAGCTTTAACCATTCCTGGTCCTCCAGTAGCTATTATTATACTTACTTCTTTTGACTTCATAAGCTCATTTGTAGCTCCAATTGAAGTTAACTCTACACAAGTTATTATGTCTTCTGGCGCTCCAGCAGCTACTGCTGCATCATGCATAAGTTTTGCTGCAGTAGATGTACATTTTACAGCTGATGGATGTGGTGAAAATACTATAGCATTTCTTGATTTTATAGCAATAATTGATTTAAATATTGCAGTTGATGTTGGGTTAGTTGAAGGAACTATTCCCATTACTAAACCTACTGGCTCTGCTATATCAATTAATTTATTTTCTTTGTCTTCTTTTATAACACCTATAGTTTTCATATCTTTTATTGAGTCATATAAAACTGTTGATGCTAAATTATTTTTAGTAGCTTTATCTAAAACTTTACCAAAACCTGTTTCTTCTACAGCCATCTCTGCTAAGCAAACTTCATGTTCCTTTGCAGCTTTAACCATATTTTTAATTATTTTATCTATTTGTTCTTCATTAAAATCAGCTATTTTATTTGCTGCTATTTTACCTCTTCTAGCTAAATTTCTTGCTTGTTGTATTGATTGCAAATCTTTATCAAAATTTTCCAAATCAATTTTCCTCCTTCTTTAAAACACTATTTTTTATAGTGGTTTCTAAGTCTATTTAGAAGTGACCCTTTATCTTCTTTAGAAATAGTCTTACTTGTAATATCGAGATCTTTAAATTCTTTTGCTAACTTTCTTATTCTAGATACTTTTAAATCTTCTAAAATTTTAAAAGCTTCATCTAAGCCTTTCTCTTCTACAAGCTTGTCTAATTCTTCTTTAGTAATCTCTAAATCTATAACCTTCTCTAAAATTTCTAAAGCTTCAACTTCCTCTGATCCTTCATTTATTATTTCTTCATCTATAGATTCTTCTATAGTTTCTTCTACTGCTTCATCTACAGTTTCAGAGATTGCTTCTTCTATAGATTCTTCTACCATTTCACATAAAACTTTTTCCTCTATAGCTTCCTCTAATCTTTCTATAGCAGGTTTAGTTTCCATTATACTTTCTAAATCATAATGTGGTCTTGCAATCACATGGTGTGAAACTAAAATACTATCGCCAAGTCTATTTACAGCTGAAACACCAGCATCAACTGCTGATTTTACGGCTCCAACATCTCCAGTTACTGTAACTGAAACATAGCCTCCGCCTATATATACTTTTTCAAGGATATTAACATTTGCTGATTTGACCATAGCATCAGCTGCTTCAATAGTAGCTAATAATCCTTTAGTTTCTATCATTCCTATTGCTTGCATAATTATCTATCCTCCTTAAGTAATTAAAGTAAATCTGCCCAATTCGCTGGATATGTTGTATAGAACAATTTAGCTTTATTAGGTGATCCCCAAACTACTTTAGATCCCTTAGGAACAAATAGTACATCACCGGCATTCGCTTCATAAGTCTTACCGTTAATTTCTACAGTTACTGTTCCTTCAATAACATAGTCTATTTCTTCATAAGTTAATTCCCATTCGAATTTTGAATCTTCAATGATTAAAAAACCAGCACTCATCTTAGATTCATCTTTGCTTATTAATTCTTGGAAATAAACTTTATTATTAGGATTTCCAGTATCGAATACATCCATCTTTACTGAACTTCCTCTTACTACTTTAAGTCCACTTTCATCACATGAAGATACAAACTTTGAAGCTTCCCCGCTAGCTAAAACTTTTAACATCTCTTGAAGCAGTCCTTCGTTTACTAACTCTTTAAACATCTCTAATAACTTATTAGAATCTAAACCTTCTACGCCTTTACAGTTAGTACTACAAATTTCTTTCTCACTAATTTTTTCTGTAGTAATTGAGATGTTATTGTTTTTAGCTATATCTTTAGCTGATGGAGTTAGGATTACATCTTTGTCTATATAAAAAACCTTTTCCCCTGTAGTTAGAAATTCTTCCATATCTTTTGCACAAATTAATCTTTTCACACTCTCACATCCTTTCACTGAATTTTTCAGTTTATATTTAAAGTACATTTCCTATAAGTTCAATGCTTACCATCGCCCCAAAGATTATACTTTACTCACTAAAATTACAATCCTGATCAATTATTCCAATTACTGCTGCATCAACTGGAATATCATCATCTCCAACCATCCTTCTTGCAGATGATCCTGTACTTACGATAACTCTATCTCCAATTCCTGCCCCAATATTATCTACAACTATGAATCTTCTACCACTAAAGCTTCCACCAATCTCTTCTGCTAGCATAAACTTTAATCCATAAAGATTATCTGCTTTTCTAGTTGCCCAGATATTATCTATTAACTTTGCTGTTATCATAAGCCTAAGCCTTCTTTCATATTTAATTTGATTTCTTCTATTGCAGCTTGAACTGATGAAGTATCACCTAATATAGCAATTGAAGTCATATGTTGAGGGCATACCCCCTTAATATCTTCAACCACTACTCCTGCTGCCTTTTCAGCAATATCTATTGCATAAATCATATCAATTAGCTTACCTTGAGCAAGGCCAATAGCATCTACATTTTCTATTACTTCCTTGCCTTCTATTCCCATCCTTTTTATAAGAGCACGTTTTGTTCCCTCTGTTGGTGATTTTATAAGTCTAAAATACATAAAGCTACAACTCCATTTAGTCCATGATTTCACTTGTGCAGCTAAGGGCTATTCCAAGTGGTGTAACAAACATTGGATTTTTAGGTTTATGCGTATATACCTTAATCTTATTTTCTATTACCCCTTCTATTCCTGTAAGGCAAGCTGTACCACCAACTAATGAAATCTCTCTCACATCATGACCTTTTATATGATCATTAATTATTGATCCAACCTTTTCAATTACAGGTTTTAAAACTGGTAATAGTTCTTCATGGTTACTATTATCTCTTTTAAATTCATCAGCTTCTTTAAAATTCATTTTATATGCACCTGAGATAACTAAAGAGAAGTGTGTTCCTCCAGTAGCCTCATCTGCTACGCAAACTACTTTTCCATCTTTTATAATAGATGTTCCTGTAGTTCCTCCACCGATATCTACTACTGCACCATTTTGAATTTTTAAAACCTCATTTGCAGCTGTAGGTTCATCTAATAAATTCGTTAGTTCAAAGCCTGCAGCTTGTACAACATTTTTTATAGCACCACCATCTAAAGAATCTGTCCCTGGTGGAATAGCTGCTGCTGCATAAAGTAATTCAGTACCAAGCTTTTCTTCTATTTCCTCTTTTAATTCTCTAACTATCTTTACAGCTCCGATATAGTCAACTACCATACCATCTCTTACTACATCAGCATATCTGTAAGCTCCTGCAACTGGTCTGTAATTTTCATCTAATACTGCTAAAACTACACACGCAGTTCCAAGGTCTACCCCAATATAATAAACTGATGATTTTTCTAAGATAGGCTTTTCTATAACTTTTTCAAATTGGCTTACTAATTTATCACAGTACTCGAAAGTTTTACTCTTATCACTCAACTCTTCTGCCTCCTATTTCCTTAGATATAGTCGTAGATAATATATTTATAATATTTTCTAAATTAGTTAAAATCTTATTTATTAGCTCATCATTTTCATATCTTTCTAGAATGTCATATTTAAATTCATTTAGCTTACATAAAAGGATGTAAAGATTTAATATTTTTTCGCTATTTTTTAGGTATATATACACATCTGTAATTTCTATTTCTTCATTGCTGAAATCACAAACTTTAGGATCAATGACTTCTAATTTTATTTTTCCTTCTGTAAACTCTCTTATGTTTTTAATTTCTCTTTCTAAATCTATAAGATTCTGAGCTAAATTTAAGTCCTCATTAATTATTTTGCTTGCTGCCTTTAAGAATGATGCTTCAATAGATTTACATTTATATGTAAGTCTTTTATACTTTACGTGTTTATTTTCATCTATTAAAATATCATCACTTTTTTCTTCTTTTTTGCTATCTGTAGGTAAATTACTATTTATCTTTATCCCTTTATCTAACAAGTACTGCCTACCTCCTGGAGTAAGCCTTTGACCTTCATTAAGCTTAAATTCTTTAAAAGGCTCTTTTCTATACAAGTCTTTTAAATAATCTTCAGTAATAAATCTAAGCATTTATCTATTCACCTACCTATTTAAGTAGATATTCTTTAAGTTTTTTTATATCTACTTCACTATTTTCTCTAATTAAAAAATATGGCTCTACAATTCCTATTCTTTTTAAGCTCTGCTTGCATTTATCTATATTTTCATAATTACTATCTGCCTTATTTATGACCCCAATAACTTCTATATTAAAAAGTTTTGAAAAGCCGTCTCCAATAACTTCTTTAGGATTTTTAGAATCTAATACAAATACTATTTTTTTAGCATCTTGTGCTAAGGCGATAATATGTTTATACATCCAAGCATTTTCCATATAAGAACTAGGAATATCCATAGTATTTTCACCATAAATAACATCTGCTGTCCGCTTTAGAGGACCATTATAATCATTTAAGTAATTTACTATAGTTGTTTTACCAGAGCGGCTTGGACCAACAACCATTATTCGTTTCTTTCTCATGTTCTAGTTATAGGGCATATTGTAAAACCTAACATATCTCTTAAAGTTTCATTTACTGAATTAAGTGCCTCATAAACACTATCAACATCACCATTTATAAGGACTGATCCTGTAAATCTATCTAAGAAACCTATCTCTACATCAGCTACTTTAGTTGCGATATCAGCAGCTATGATTGCAGTTTCGTATGGTGTTACTGTTAAGATCCCTATAGCTCCTTTTTCATCTACTCCTAATCTTTCATAAATATCTTTCATAGGAGATGCAATAATGTGTGATAAAGTTATCTGCTTGCCTGGTACTGATTCTTGAATTACCCTTTGTATATTTTTTTCCTCAAAATTAACCATAACTTTTCTACTCATTTCTAATGACGAACTACTTTTGCGTTCATATCATATCTTTTTATATAAGATTCAATTTTATTTAAATCTTCATCGCTCAAACTAGGGTCGCCATATACAGGGTAATCTATGCCAAGTTGGTTATATTTATTTACTCCCATCTTGTGATATGGTAGAAGATCTATACCTTTAAAATTCTTATAGTCTTTATAAGGAAGTAAGAACTCCATAGCTTTAGTTATAGCTTCTTCGCTATCATTTACACCTTTTAAAAGAGGCATACGAATTTGTACATTGAATTTATTTTGAAGTAGATTTTTTAAATTTTCTAAAATCTGCTCATTTCTGACTTCAGTCCATTTAAAATGCTCCTCTGAGTTTATATGCTTAATATCAAATAGGAATAAATCAGTAAATTCTGCAATCTTTAAAATAGTTTCTGTTTTGGTATATCCTGAAGTTTCTATGGCTGTATTTATTCCTACATTCTTACATGCCATAAGAAGACTTAAAGCTGCTTCAGGTTGCATTAAAACTTCTCCGCCACCTAATGTAACTCCGCCACCAGACATTTCATAAAAAGTTCTATCCTCTTCTATAACTTCTAATAGATCTGATATTGTTTTAGTTTCTCCAATTATATTTATTGCTGATTTTACGCAAGCTTCTTCACATTTTTTACATCCAACACAATCTATGCTTCTATTTATTTCATGTTTATTTGTACTGCTATTTACTGTATGAACCCCAACTGGGCAAACATCTACACATTCTAAGCAATTTTCACAAAGATTGCTTTTAAACATGACTCTATTTTTTTTAATCATCCCTTCTGGATTAGCACACCATTTGCAGCGCAGAGGACATCCTTGAAAGAATACTATAGTCCTAATTCCTGGCCCATCATACATATTGTATTTTTGTATATTGAAAATTCTTGCCTTTCTTTCTATAATTCCATTTGCGTTATTATTCATACCTAAACTCTCCAGCTTTCTTAAGTTCATGTAGTAGAAAAATCTACTACATGATCTATAGTTTTATTAAAAATGTGTTAGCATAGTTCTACTTATAATCTCATCTTGAACATCTTTGCATAACTCTACGAAGTATGCGCTATATCCAGCAACCCTTACTATTAAATCTCTATAAGCTTCTGGGTTCTTTTGAGCTTCAATTAATGTATTATTATCTAAGTAGTTAAATTGAACTTCTCCAAGTTGAAGAGCACAAGCACTTCTTAATAATGTTATGATTCCTTGTTCTCCTTCTGGAGTATCAAGAAGACCTGACATTAATTTAAAGTTGTGAACCATTCCTATATTCATATTGTCACAAGCTAATTTTGAAACTGACTTAATTATTGAAGTAGGTCCCTTAAAGTCTGCTCCTTGAGTTGGACTTATTCCATCTGATAGAGGCGTCCATGCTTTACGTCCATTTGAAGTAGCTCCTGTTAATTGCCCAAATGGAGTATTATTTGAAATTGATAATGTTCCGTGACTTAAAACTGAATATAATGTTTTATATTTTCTATGTTCCATTTCAGTAAAGTTTATAAGATCTGCTCCAATATAATCAGCATAATCATCATCATTACCGTATTTTGGTGCTTCTAAGCAATCTTTTCTTAATTTTTCATATCCAACAAAATCAGCTTTTAATGCTTCTTTCATTTCTCTTAATGTATATTTTTTCTCATCGAAAACTAATTTTTTGATTGCAGCCATAGAATCAATATAAGTAGCAAGTCCACTCCATACTACTCCTGGACCGAAGTTGTACATTGCTCCACCAGCTTCAACACCTCTACCTTTTTCCATACATCCTTCATACATCATTGACATAAGTGGTTTTGGTGCAAGTTCTTTATGAACTCTTTGTGAAATTACTGTAGCTACGCTTGTCCATTTAGTTATAAATTTAATTTGCTCTTTAACAGCAGCTTCAAACTCTTCATAAGTTTTGAAGTTATCAATATCTCCTAGATCTGGACAAACTTGTTTTCCATACCATAGAGGTACTCCATTATTAAGTACTAACTCTATACATATTGGCCATTGAGTATATCCTGTTGAAGTCCATTGATATAATCTTCCTGATTTTTGTGGCTCAACACATCCCATTAAGCAATAATCTCTCGCATCTTCAATTGAAACTCCTTTAGCAAGCATCATTTTTATATGAACATCATCAAAGTGACATGCTGGGAATCCCATTCCTGCTCTTATTACCTCAACTATCTTTTTAAGATACTTTTGTGGTGATGATTTATGGATACGACAAGCTAAAGATGGTTGATAAATTTTAACGTGTCTAACTGCATCCATTAATAGATAAGTTAATTCGTTTGTTGCATCTCTACCTGCTCTTGTAACTCCTCCAACACACATATTTACAAATGGTTGGTATCCTGCGAAGAATTTAGATCCTCCTTCACTTGTTATCCACATCATTTCTGACATTTTTATAAGCATACATCCTGCAAGTTCAAATGCTTCAAATTCAGTCATTCTTCCTGATTCAATATCATCTTTAAAGAATTGATACATGTATTGGTCAACACGTCCAATTGACATACCTGTTTGGTTTTCTTCTACTACTAGAAGTGATTCTATTGTCCAAACAGCTTGAATTGCTTCCCAGAAAGTTTCTGGTTTATGAGCTGGAACCTTAGCATTTACTTCTGAAATCTTAAATAACTCTGCTTTTCTCTTAGGATCTGTCTCTTTTTCAGCTAATTCTCTTGCATAATCTGACATACGTTTTGCATAAATCATTACACCTTCTGCAGTATCAATTAATGATTTGTAGAAGTAGATTTTTTCTATATCTTCTGGATTTGCATAGTTAAGTTCTTTTAGCTTTTCTTCTGCTTCTTTAACTATGTCAACCATACCTTTTTTCATTAAAATAACATCATATCCTGGGTTTGAATCTCCTCCACCATTTATTGCATGGTATGAGCAATCAGAAACGAATGATTCTCCTGAAAGTTCCCAAACTCCAGCTTCTCTATATTGGTCTTCACAATATTCATCAACTGACTTACCTTGCCAGAATGGGAATAGTTCTTCTCTCATGAATTTCTTATCTTCTTCTGAAATATAGAATGGGTCTTGAGGTCTTTCACCTATAGTATCAATTTCATCTACCATCCATCTCCAAGCTATATCTGGAGAGAAAGCTCCAGCTCTTGGTGCACCATTTGGAGCTCCAACTATAAGTTCATGATCTTGAATTACAAGTGGTGCAGTTTCACAACAATGTTTGAAACATTTACCTCTTAATATTGATTTTGGTGTTCCTGGGTTTTGTTTAGCTATTTCAGTTATGGCTCTTGCTCTATGTGTTGTGATTGATGGAACTTGTTTTAAATAATTTTCTTTAAGTTTTGCTAAACGTTCTGTTATTCCTTCTGGAACTTTGCCATCATTTGAAGAAACTATACATTCAGCCTTTACAGGTTCATCATCTTTTTTTATTTCATCTGAAACGCTCTCAAACATTTTTAATAATGATTGACGCTCATTTTCTGACATATTTTTAGTGGCTTCTATAAATTTATTTGAAAATTCACGAATATCCATTTTATCTACTCCTTTTCTTTTTAATTAGTTTCTTTTAATATTTGAGTTAAAACATTTTTAAGAAGCTTCATATTATCTGAAGAGTTATCTAAATCTTCATCTATAACCTTATTAACCTCTCTATTCATGCCTATAGAATTTAAAAATTCATCTTTATCCCTGACTTCATATCCAACTTTTCTTATATATACTAAGTTCATTGGTGATACATTATCAGAAGTCATTCCTTTTCCAATAGATCCACTACCAAGTGTCATTGATGGGAAAAGATTTGTTGTAGCCCCCATACTTCCAAATACTCCTGAAGTGTTTACTAAGATTCTTCCAACTGGTTTTTTTAGTGCGAACTGTTTAATTACTTCATCATCATTTGAGTGAATTATAAGAGTATGTCCTTGCCTTTCACTTAATAGTAACTCTATACATTTCTCACAAGCATGCATCCAATCATCCTCCACATAGAATGAAAGTATTGGACAAAGTTTCTCTCTCGAATGAGGATTATCTAAAGATACAAACTTTTGACTTGATATCAAAACCTTTACACCAGATGCAACACTAAACCCAGCTCTTTTTCCTAAAAATTCTGGTGATTTCCCAATAAACTCTTTTTCGAAGTTTCCATACTTGTCAAAAAGAATTTTTCCAAGAGACTTAGATTCATCTTCGCTCATAAAATAAGCTCCATTTTTAATAAGCTCATTTTTTACTTCATTTGCAATAGGACTGTCTACAACTATAGATTGTTCTGCGCCTGAGACTACTCCAAAATCAAAACTTTTACTATCTATAATATCTTTAACTGCCTTTTTAATATCAGCAGTTCTCTCTATGAATGCAGGTCCATTACCTGTCCCACCATAAATAACTGGTTTTCCACATTTATCTGAAACTTTCAATAATTCATGTACACCAGTGTTCATAACTAATGATGTGTCTCTATGTTTCATAAGTTCTAAAGATCCACTTTCTGATACTATACTAAGATAAGAGATAGCGCCTTCTGGAAGTCCATACCCTTCAGCTGCTCTTATTAAAATGTCTAAAGTTCTCTTCATGACATTTTTTGCTTTAGGATGAAGTGCAAATACTATTGCATTTCCTGATTTAACTGCTATTACAGCGTTATAAATTATAGTTGAAACTGGACTAGTCATAGGGCAGAAAGCTGTAATTACACCAATAGGTACTCCGATGTCAGTAGTTTTATTTTTTTCATCTTTTCCTATTACTCCTACACATTTCATTCCATCTAGTTTTTTCTTAAGATAACAAACTACAAACTTATCTTTTATTAATTTATCTTCTACTTTTCCTGAATCTGTCTCTTCAAAAGCTAATCTTGCTAGTTCACTATCATACTCTTTAATTACTTCAAGCATGCGGTTTACTATCTCATCTAGCTTTTCTTGTGGAAATGTAGCTAAACTTTTTTGAGCTTCTCTTGCATTTTCAACAAGTACTCTAGCTTCTTGCATGGAGAGCAAATCATTATCTATAATATTCATTCTCTTCTCCCCTTTTCTAAAACTATATTAAAGTGCTTCTATAGCATACTTATCTATTATTTTTTGAAGATCATTATGAGGCCTTGCTATAACTACTGAACTATAAAGATTTCCATCTTCCATCTCTTCTACAGCTCTAACACCTGCATCTACGGCAGCTGTGCAAGCTCCAACATCTCCTGTTACTATAACTGAAATATAACCAGATGCCACGTTTTCATAACCGACTAATTCAACATCTGCTGCTTTGCACATAGCATCTGCTGCTTCTAGAGCAAAAACTAATCCAAACGTTTCAATTAATCCTATTGCTTCACGTCTAATCATATTAACCATTTCCTTTCTATTCATCGATATCATGAACTGATACTATTTTCCCAACTTCTCTAATTGGTCTTGGCATAACGTTTTTTGCTGTAAGTTTTCCTATAGCCCCTGCAGCTTCTGCTCCAACTTCTACAGCAGACTTTACAGCAGCAACATCACCTTTAACCATTATAGTAACAAGAGTTGAACCTATATTTTCATATGAAACTAATTCAACATTTGCAGCTTTAAGCATTTTATCTGCCGCTTCAAGTGCAGGAACTAAACCTATTGTTTCTACAAGCCCTAAAGCTTCATCACCATAATATTTCATCTAAAATACCTCCATTTTAAATTAATCTCTTATATAACCATTGATTACAGCTTTACTCTCTTCATTTGCATAATAAAAGATAACGAGCTCTTCATTGTGGTCTAAATCGACTCTAGTTTCTTCGATTAATCCATTAGCTTCTGCTGTTAATAAGGCATCTATTACAGCCGCTTTAGTAAATGTTTTGAAGCTTGAATAATCTTCTTTTAAAGCTTCCATTACATCTGACGCTGAAGCTTCTCCTACTTTTGTAAAATGCTTTAATATAGCGTAATTTAAAGGTTTCATAAATCTTATGCCTCCTTCTTTCTGAAAAAATCTAAAGGATTTGTAGCTATAGTTAATATTCCAAGCATCATGATTATTGCTCCTATCCAAGCTACTATAGGTAATGACCATCCTTCAATTCCTGAAATAACACCAAGAATTAAGTAACAGAAAAATGGTCCGAAGAATGAGTATGTACCATTACAAGCAGTTCCAAGTCCAGCACCACACATACTGTTTCCTTTATACCAAGACATGAAAGTTAAGAATGTTAATAATCCACTTAATACAAACCATATCATTGCAGGTCCGCTAGTGAATGCTTGAATAACTAAGTTTTTAGAAACCTCTAATCCTCCAGCTAAAAGTCCCATTATAGGTACTACTATGAAAAGATTTGCTATTCCTGATGTTAATTGACGGATACAAATTCCGATTTGTGGATCAACCATGGTTGAAGCATATCCAGCAACACAACCTTCAAATCCCCAGCCTAAAGCTGCTATAACTGCTATAAAAATTCCTAAAAATACAGTTCCTGAAACTCCTGCTGAAAAACCTGTACTTCCTATTAAGAAACTAGCAAATACGCATATTGCAATTCCTACTGCCATACGTTTTGTAATTTCTTGCTTATAAAGTATTTTTCCAAGTATCGCTGCTATTGCAGGGCAAAGAGCTGATATTGGAACTATTATTGGACCTGCCATTTGAAGAGCTATAACATAAGCTGTTCCTGCAACTGGTCCCCCTAAAAGTGCTGCTCCCACGATTATTCTGCCTGGTTTAGAGTTTAAACATCTTATAAAATCTTTGAATTTACCTTGTACTAATGAATTCCCAATTGCCCAAAAAGCACTACACGTATCATTAATTGCATTTCCAAGTGCAGCAAGTAAGTAAACTACAACAAATGCTGAAAGCCCAGCTGTGTTTGCTCCATACCAATCTGCCCAAACTCCCTTGCTCATTCCCATTGTTAAGAATGCTGTATAAAGCCCGTACGCAACACCTGAAAATAGTGCTATTGCAACTCCCTTTTTAAAGAAATTGCTTTTCATTTTTTCTTTCAATTCCATAGCCTTGCTAACTCTTTTATCGCTAGCATTATCTTTAGAATTGACTCCTACTGATATCTCCGTCATAAATAAGGACTCCTCCCGTTTAATTGATTTATAAATAAGCTGATTACCTTGTTAAATTTTTAGCAATCATTTTACTCCTAAACGTTTACTTTTGAAGTGTAATTGTGCTTATAAAATTATTTCTTATTGGAATATTTTGTATACTTCTTATTTTTATCTTTGTTCTCTTCGATTTAATTATAAGCCCTCCCCCTAACTTAAAGGTCAATACTAAGTTTTATCTTTTTATAAATGTTATTTTTTATAAAAAACTGCTCTTTTTATAGTTTTTAATCATATTTTTTCAAATTTCTGAGAATTATGAATTAAAATATAAAAAAGGTCATATAAAAAACATTGTACCTAAGGGTAACCTTTTTTTATATAACCTTTAAATTTAATCTAATTTTTTATTTTTATCATAACTTCTGTGACAAAATTTCTACTATCTTTGCTTGTCCAATAATCTACTACATATCTTTCGTAACATTCACCTTCACATTTATAATTATGTAGCTTTATCCAATCTTTTATTTTTTTATAAGTCTCATTAATATTATCATGAGACCCTATATGATAACATGAGGCTACTAAGTTTCCCCCAAACTCTGTAGTTTTTTCTTTTTCACATTTTATAAGACCTTGCTGAATTATTCTCATAGTTTTACAAGTTCCTTTAATCTTTTCTTCGTAAGATGGAAACTGTATTATAACCGGTCCTGTAATTGCATTTTCAATACTTTCGATATAATTAGTAAAATCAATATTTATTATTGAATCCATATAATCGTAATTAAACTCTTGATCTAGATATAACATATCAATCTTATTTAGATATTTAGCTGATACTTCATTTAAATTATTATCTATAACCATTTTTGCTTCTTTAACTAAAGAATGCCAATCTCTTATAGATTGCTTTTTTAAATTTATATTTCTTTCTGCTTCTTCAAGTTCTCTAATTTTCTCTCGAAAATTCTCCTCAATCTCAGTACATTTAGATTCACAAATTAAATTTTTAATTTCTTCAAGTTTAAAACCACTTTGCTTATAGTACTTTATTACTGGAATAGACAGCATATTGCCTTTGCTATAATATCTGTATCCGTTTTCATCACGTACAGCATCAGGTGATAGAACGCCGAGTTTATCGTAATACCTTAATGTTTTTTTACTTATCTTGCAGATTTTCTCCACTTTCCCAATGTAATACATTTCATCCTTCATATGTTATCCCCCTTACCTTTTGTTAACAATAATTAACCTGTAGTTAAGATTGTTAACTATTGTTAATATATCCTTATCATATTGACAATTCAATATATATACAATACTTATCTTGAAAAAATATGTTAATAATCTTTAAATATAAGAAAATATGTAAAAAAAATAGAGGTTAAGCAATTATATGCTTAACCTCTTTATTTTAAATTCCAATTACTTTATCTAATAATATTTCTAAATCTTTTCTAGATACTTCCCTAGGGTTTGAACTAGTACATACATCTTTTAATGCTGCATCTATTATTTCTTCTCTAAAACCATTAACTACCTTGATATCTACTCCAAGATCTATTAAATTCTTAGGAATAGATAAATCACTTTTTAACTTAATTATATTTCTTATTAAGTTATTAACTCCTATAATAGTGCTGCATGCATTTATATCTAAAATTTTTGCAAGTCTTTGATATTTTAATGCAACTAAATCGTATTCTTGTATATATGACTTGTTATCAATATTAGCATTGAACTCCATAACATAAGGAAGTATTATAGCGTTAGCTTTTCCATGAGGGATATGAAGCTTACCTCCTATAGCATGTGCTAAGCTATGAGTTATTCCAAGTCCTGAAGCATTAAATGCAATACCTGCAAGGCAAGATGCATTATGAAGTTTTTCTCTAGAAACTATATTTATTGGTTCATTATAAGCTAATGTTAAATTATTAAAGGCTAAACATAATGCTTTTTCTGCTAAAGCATCTGAGAAATCATTAGAATTTTTTGAAACATAGGCTTCAATAGCGTGAGTTATTACATCCATACCAGTATCTGCCGTTATAGATTTAGGAACTGTTTTAGTAAGCTCTGCATCTAAAATAGCAACATCAGGTAGAAGTGATTTATCAGTTAATGCATATTTTAAATTTTCTTCTTTGTTAGTTATTACTGCATATTCTGTAACTTCTGAGCCTGTCCCGCTTGTAGTTGGTATGGCATAAAATTCTATCGTTTTTGAATCCTCTTTAAATAGATTATTGTAATATTCACGAATGGCTTTAGCTCCGTCTATTGCTGAGCCTCCGCCTAGAGCAATAATTATATCTGCATTTAAATCTTTAAGTTTTTGAACTCCTAGAGCAACTATTTGAACGCTAGGGTCTGGAACAATATCACTAAAAATAGAAATTCTACAATTATTTAATTTATTTGAGATCTTTTCTGTTGTTTTACTCTCTTCCATAAACTTGTCGCATATAATCAGTACATTTTTATTTGAGATTTCACTTAACTTATTTAAAGCTCCTTCTCCAAAATATATTTTAGTTTTTAAACTAAATTCTTTCATTTTTATCTTCTCCTTGCTATTAATTAAAAGATAAAAATAAGATTCCAAAGTATACGTTTCCAATATATTATATTTACATTGTATCACTTTTTTTATCAATGTAAACTAAAATAATAAAAAACTTATTATTTTAACTTAATTCTTACAAAACTATTATAAAAATAAAAAGCAGTTAATTAGTTAACTTCTTTTTATTTCTAACCTATATTATACTCATTATATTTATTATATTGTTTTTTCTCATTCTTATATAAATTTAATTTTAAGAATATAATTGTACTTATTAGCATAATTACATATACAAACATAGATACTAATACATCTTTATAATATGGCGTAATATCAGTGAAAAGATTCCATATGCTATGGAATATAATTAAAGGCCATAAACTCTTTATATAGTAAAATGCTGATGCAAATATAATTCCTATTATAAATAACATAAAACATATCATAAGATTGAATTCTGGACTTATAATATGGAATAGCGCAAATATAAATGATGAACCAATAATTTTATATTTTTCAGGTTTTATTTCACTATAAATGTACCCTCTAATAAATATTTCCTCTGAAAATCCTACTATAAATGAATATGTAACAATCCAAATAATACTTTTAAAAGACATACTTTCAAAAACTAAATTTTCTCCTTTTAGTACAGTATATATCATTGGTATTGTAGCAATTAAACTTAATAATATACTTAAAATAACTATATTCTTATTACCTCTCAATCCAATATCTCTAAAAGATTTTTTATCAATTTTCTTCATAAATATTATAGTCGTTGCCATCATAGCTATAAATGGAATTAGCTTACTTATAGGTCCCCCATTAACTCCAAAAAATTTAAATAAAAAAAGTAATCCATAGCAAATAGCAATTGATGTCATAAGTATCTTACATAATTTATATATATTTCTTATCCCCTCTTTTTCCATTATTCCCCCTGAAATTTCTATATTATAATCAATACAATTGTACCATTTTTTTACATATAATGTACAGTAATTTATTTATTATAAATATAAAAGCCCATGATACTTATCATGGGCTTTTGTAAATTTATTATTCACTATAAACACTTCTTAATAATTCTATTTCATTCTTATAGCCTTCAAGTTCATTAGGTGTTTCAAGGAAAAATGGTAAATGACGTAACTTCGGATGGTTTATTATTCTCTTAATAGCTTCAAGTCCTATATTACCTTCACCAATTTTTTCATGTCTATCTTTATGACTTCCAAAAGGATTCTTACTATCATTTAAATGGATTGCACGTAGCCTATCTAATCCAATTACTCTATCAAATTCCTCTAAAACTCCATCTAAATCATTAACAATATCATATCCAGCATCATAAACGTGACATGTATCAAGACATACTCCCATGTGATCTTTTAATTCTACTCTATTAATTATTTCTGCAATTTCTTCAAAGGACCTACCAACTTCTGTACCTTTTCCAGCCATAGTTTCTAATAATACAGTTGTTGTTTGTTCTGGCTTAATAACTGTATTTAACATATTTACAATATAATCTATTCCAACCTCTACCCCTTGCTTAACATGGCTCCCCGGGTGGAAGTTATATAAGCTATTTGGTAAATACTCCATTCTAACTAAGTCATCAGCCATCATCTCTAATGCAAACTCTCTAGTTCTTTCATCTGCTGAGCAAGCATTTAATGTATATGGTGCATGTGCTAATATTGTAGCAAATTCATTATTCTTTGCTATCTCCAAAAGTCCTGCAACATCTTTTTCATCTATTTTCTTAGCTTTTCCCCCTCTAGGATTACGTGTGAAAAATTGAAATGTATTAGCACCAATTCCTAGTGCTTCTTTTCCCATATTCTCAAATCCTTTAGTTGTTGATAAGTGACATCCTATATTTAACATTTGTTTATCCTCCATTTATATCGAAACTCTAAGTTTTAATCTCTTCTTTAATTCTATATATAAAATAATACTATATTTCAATATCCTTTTGCAATGGATAATTTTTATTATTTAATAATATAACTTACTTTCTATTTTATAATCTTTTAATAAAAATTCCTATATATTATTTCTACCTTCTAACTCAAGGACTTTTTTAATGCATTCATCTGTTTTAAAATCTCCAGTTTTCTTAGGATTATTTACTATTATATCTGGCTTTGTCTTATGCTCTTCATTACATGTTCCATCACTTGTAGTTCCCATCTCTTTAGTGAAATTAAATACTAAACCACTATTAGGTAACATCATTAACATAGGATCACTTCCAATACCATCACCTTTAGTTTTTTCTCCAATTAATGTTGCCATACCTGTACTTTTAGCGAATACAGCTAAGGCTTCTGCTGACGAAAATACTTTATCATCAACAAGTAAATATATTTTTCCTTTAAAATTTATTGATGAGCTTGCCTTTTCAACAGAATATTTGTCCTTGGAGTAGCTTTTAAAATCTCTAGTAACTTCTTTTGGTAATTTTTTAAGATTACTTGTGTCTAGCTTTTCTACTGGCTTAATAAAATTTTTATTATAATTTAGAAATTTATTTATTAATTTACCATCTTTATAAAAAGAATAATACTCAGTATAGTAATCTCTATTAACTATATTACTAAAGATATAATGCCAATAACGTGAATCTCCCCCTCTATTACCTCTAATATCAACTACTAATGCATCATAATTTTTGATACTTTCTAAGTATCCTAAAATATCTTCTTTATCCTCTTTAATATAGGAACTATTATTCATTAATAGTATCTCCATATAACCTATTTCTCCATTGATTATATCTTTGAATTTTGGTTTTTCATAAAATGCGCTTTCTTTTTTCTCTAATTCTTTAACCTCTCTACTTAATCCATATCTTCTTAAAGCCTTTTTATTATTTAGAACCTTTCTATTTAAGTCATACCACGATCCTGTTGGTATTTTATTATATAGATTTCTAAATTGCTCTAGTACTTCCTTATTAAATATATAGGAATGTGAATTATTTAAATCTTTTACAATGATTTTTATAGCTGTCTCAAATTCATCATCATTTTCACACTCTTTTATCATATCTCTATATATAGTTTCATTAGCTTTAAAATCTACTTCATTAACTCTTTTATTAACATCCAAATATGGATAATTATCTATTATAGAATTAAATAAGTAGTTAAAATCCTCCATCATCTGATTTTTTGATAGATCTTTTTTACTTCCAAAAATAATAAATATGCTTGAACAAATAATTAGTATAACGATACTAATCCCAATTAACCTCTTTTTCATAAATTCTCCCCTCTCTTCAAATTATATTTTACCATATATTTCAAATTAATGTTTTATACATACTTCTAAAAAGCAAAAGCAACTAGCATATTAATATGCTAGTTGCTTTATATAAATTAATCTTATTCATTTATAAATTCATTACTTAACTAATGTATATAGACTCTTGTCCTTAGGTAAGATATCAACTATATCTTTACTAGCTAATATATGTAATTCATGTAATGCTCTTGTACAAACTGTATAGAATAAATTTCTATCATTTTCTCCAGAATAATTCTCACCATAAGCAACAATAACTCCGTCAAATTCTAAGCCTTTAGCTAAGTAAGATGGTATTATATTAATTCCTGTCTTAAATTCAGCCTTATCATCATCAATTAAATTTATAGAAGAATTAACTTCTTTAAGCCTACTATACAACGCTTCTGACTCAGCTTTATTTTTACAAATTACAGCTATTGATTTGTATCCCTTGTCTGTCATTTCATTAATGATATCTAATATCCTTGTTTCTAATTCACTTTTTATGATATGGATTTTAGGATTTTCACCCTTTCTTTCAATGGCTTCAATAGGTTCATGAGTATCTAATAATTCCTTTGTGAAGCTTGTTATATTAAATGTTGAACGATAACTTTTAGTTAAAATGGCCTTCTTTACATTATGGAATATATTTATTATTCCATCTTTATCTTTAACATTTGAATGTTTATCTATTCTTTGATTAAGATCTCCCATAATTGTAATTGAAGCATCTTTAAATGATTGTTTTATAACTTCATAAAATAATGGACTATAGTCTTGGGCTTCATCAATAAGTATATGCTTTACTTGGCTATAATTTCTAAAACCTTCCATAGCTGCTCTTATATATATAATTGGAGTTATATCTTCATACTTTACTTCTCCATAATTTATATATCTTAATGTAAGTTCTTTAATATCACCTACATCTTTACTTGTATATCTAGATATATTTTCCCAAAGCATCTTATATATAGCTACATTATTTAATGTGCTTATCATCTCATCTATTTGAAGTTCAACTTGTTCTTTGCAATAATCATAAAATTGTTTTTTATCCTCTACGTACTCAAAATCATCATTATTTGCTAAGTACTTAGTCTCAACTTGTGAGAATATACTCTCCTTTATAACCTTTATTCTATTTAAGAATGGGATATTTTCAAATCTTCTTAAGAATGTATTTTCTACAGCTTTTCTATTTAGAATTTGTTTTCCATCTATAACTATAGGCTTAACCTTAATTAATAATCTTGGAATATCTCTAATGAATTTATTTAATACTTCCATAAATTCTGTAGTGTTTTTATATTCCATTCCAATAGTTCTTAATCTAAATTCTTCATTATCATCCTTTTGTGAATAAATATAATCTAGATGCTCATTCTTACCTTCATATATATAATTAGATGGTAGGAATGTCTTTGAATACATTTCAAAAGTAGTTTGAAGTATATTAGTCTCACCAAGTTCAGGTAAAACATCAGATATATAGTCTGCAAATACTTCATTTGGACTGAATATTAAAATATTATCTGCTTTAAGCTCTTTTCTATGCTTATATAAAATATAGGCAGCTCTATGCAGTGCTATTGAAGTCTTACCAGAACCAGCTGCCCCTTGTATAAATAGAACTCTACTATCATCATTTCTAATAATGTCATTTTGCTCTTTTTGTATAGTAGCTACTATATTTTTCATCTTATCAGTAGCATTTCCTCCAAGCATTGAACCTAATGCTTCATCACATAGTGATTCATTTGAGTTATGCATAAATACTATCTCACCATTTTTTATATTAAATTGTCTATTAAATTCAATTGTTCCAGTTACCTTTCTAGCTGGTGCTTCATAAAAGGCTGGCCCAATTTCAAAATCATAAAACATTGCTGAAACTGGTGAGCGCCAATCAAAGACTAGAAACTCAAAATTTTCTTCATCTTCAACACTAGATAATCCTATATAAAAACTCTCAGCAGCTTCCCCATCTTCTCTAAAATCTAATCTAGCAAAATAAGGCGAATTAAGTTGTCTCTCTAAAGTTCTTATTCTATTTATTTTTCTTGAATGCATCTTTTCTTGTAACGCAACCTGACTACAATTATCATCTATCTCAATCTCATCTAATTCACTTCTATTATCCCAAAGAAATTTTCTGTGCTTTACTATTTCTTTGTCTTGTATTTCACTTAAATCAGTATATTTACCTAGTAATTCTTCTATTGTTTTTTGTGTTAATCTTAAGTAATTTTCTTCATCTAAATGTTCTTTACCTATTAGCATATTTAAATTCTCCTTATATGAACGTCATTAAATTTTAAATTGTATAATGAAATATGTCAAGCCTTATAATGAATTTAATCTTGCAACTTTCTGAATAAATAATAAAAACTGTTTAATTTAATTAAACAGTTTTTATTAAGAATAAGATGTCATATATTTAATTTTTTTGTTATAGTAAATATATTTATATAAACCTTATTTATTTCAATATTTCTAAAGCTTATTTTTTGTATCAAGGCATTTTATTTAAGCATAGTGGTTTTAACGCTTCCTTTATACCTTCTCTACTTGAACCAATACTACTTTCAACTGAAGCAGTTATTATACCTTCCACAAGAGCAGAATCTATAATTTCTATTTTTTCTTTATCTATATCATCCTCTAAGAAATCTATTGCCATCTCTGCATTCATATATGCACTTCCAAGATCGAAAAGAATTACTACTCCATCATTTGAATAAACACTTTTTATAGCTTCAGATATTTTTTCTATATCAGTACCAATTCTGCCATCATTTGTTCCTCCCGCTGCTATAATTGGAGCGTTTGGTGCCATTTGAAGAGCCATTTCTACTAATCCTTCTGCTATTTTTTCACTATGTGATATTACAACTATTCCTACCATATATATTTCTCCTTTATTACTTTTTCTCTATATTTCTTCGTATATAGTTTCTAATATATAAAGACAAGATGTAGCTCCTGCATCTTGATGTCCTATACTTCTATCACCTAAATAACTAGCTCTACCTTTTGTTGCTTTTATTGTTTTTGTATAGTTAACTCCTTCTTCTGCAGCATATTTTCCATTTTTTAAAACTATTTTTGGGTCATCTCCATTATTTATTGACTCTTCCATGGCTTTTATGGCAGGTTCTAATGCATCTATCATTGTCTTTTCTCCATAAACAGCTTTACCTCTTTGCTTTATCCCTTGAAGTCCTGCTTTTAATACATTTAAGAAGTCATTTATATTAATATCACTCTTACCATTTACCTCGATAGCTCCCTTCATGAAAGCTGTTCCATAAAGAGGTCCTGATGCTCCACCTACATTTGATACTAAAGCCATTCCTGATTTCTTTAATATATTTCCTATATTTTCTCCATCATCATCCTTTAACTTATCTACAACTGCATTAAACCCTTTGCTCATATTTAGTCCATGATCACCATCACCTATAGCTGCATCAAGTTCTGTAAGATATTCCTTATTATCATTCATCTTTACGTTTATTTTATTTATTAGTTCTATAACTCTTTTTCCATCCATTGTTATTCCTCCATAAATAATTAATTAAATTTAACTATATTAAAATACTTTAAATGCTGGTGTATCAGCTTTTTCACCTAACAATCCTTTAAGTTCATCGTCAAGCTTCAATATTGATACTGAACAGCCCGCCATTTCTAGTGAAGTCATATACTCTCCAACAAAAGTTTTATGAACCTTTATTCCCTTTTCTTCTAATATTTCTTGAACCTTTTTATTTACTATATAAAGCTCCATAAGTGGTGTACCTGAAAGTCCATTTACCATAACTGCAACTTCATCACTATTTTCTATAGTAATATCATTTAATATTTTATTTACCAATTGTTCTGATATATTGTCTGCTGTAGAAATTTTTTCTCTATGAGTTCCTGGCTCCCCATGTATACCCATTCCTATTTCAATCTCATCTTCTGCTAATGTAAAATTAGCTTTTCCTGCTGCTGGAACTATACATGATGTTAATGCCATTCCCATACTTCTAACATTATTAATTACTTTATCTGCTACATTCTTAACTTCTTCTAATGATGCTCCTTCTTCTGCCTTAGCCCCTACAATCTTATGAACAAAAACTGTACCTGCAATCCCTCTTCTTCCAGCTGTATAAAGGCTATCTTCTACTGCCACATCATCATTTACAACAACAGCTTTAACATTTATTCCTTCCATATCAGCCATATCTTGTGCCATCTCAAAATTCATTATATCTCCAGTATAATTTTTTATTATAAGAAGTACTCCTGATCCATTATCTACTGCTTTTATAGCTTCATATACCTGATCTGGAGTTGGTGATGTAAATACAGCTCCACATACAGCTGCATCTAACATTCCTTCTCCTACATACCCTGCATGTGCTGGTTCATGTCCACTTCCACCACCACTTACTAAGGCAACTTTTCCTTCACTTTTAGAATTCTTTCTTACTAATACATCAAATCCCTCAACTCTCTTTAAGTAATCACCATGTGCATAAAGCATTCCTTGTAACATATCTTCTAAAACATTATCTGGATTATTTATTAACTTCTTCATAATTATAAAACTCTCCTTTATAGTTATTCTCTTTTATCTTTATGCCTATAGTAATAGCATTTATTATGCCAAAACTACAATTATTTAAAATATGTTCAGTTAATATCTCTTAACCTCCTTGTCCCTTAAGGCTTTTAAAGAAATAAAAAAGAGATGCCTTTATATACATCTCTTTCTTAAAATTCATTTTCGTTGGTAAAAAGTATCAATATGATATTTTTTACCTTGATACTTTTTCCCAACCAATTCTTTTTTCTATTCCATACTGTCTTGCTTTTGCTGCTACTGTTTTATGAGTTAAACCTAATACTTTTCCAGCAGCATTAAAACTCCCATATTTTTTTAATGCTTTTTCTATTATTAACTTCTCATACTCTTTCATAGGCAAAACATCATCACTTTCTAATATTAGCTCTTCTATATAATCATTACTTATTCTACTTACTTCTTTAAATTTGTCATCCTTCCTCTCAGATTCTTTTGTACTTTTTAGGTACAGAGGTAAATCTTCATAATCTATATAATTTTTATCAGTCAATGTTATTACTCTTTCTAAAATATTTTCAAGTTCTCTAACATTTCCAGGCCATGAATAATTTAAAAAGGCTTCCATAGCTTCATTATTAACTCCAGTTATTCTTTTATTTATATCTTTACTTATCTTTTCTATAAAATGTCCTATTAAAAATGCTAAGTCCTGTTTTCTATTTCTTAATGGAGGTATATGTATTGGTATAACATTTAATCTATAATATAAATCTTCTCTAAAATCTCCATCTCTAACCATTTCCTCTAAATTTCTATGAGTTGCAGTTATAATTCTAACATTTATTTTAATTACTTCATCTCCACCAACTCTAGTAAATTCTTTCTCTTGAAGTACTCTTAAAATCTTTGCCTGCATATTCTTTTCCATCTCACCAATTTCATCCAAGAAAATTGTTCCGTTATTTGCAAGCTCAAACTTTCCAAGCTTTCTTTTTATCGCACCAGTAAATGATCCTTTTTCATGTCCAAATAATTCACTCTCTAGAAGATTTGATGGTATAGCTGCACAATTTACTCTCACAAATGGTCCTTTTGCATTGTTAGATGAAAAATGAATTCCTTCTGCTATAATTTCTTTTCCTGTACCACTTTCTCCTCTAATTAAAACTGTAGCATTTCCTCTAGCAGCCTTCTTAGCTATAGCTAATACATCTATAGTCTTTCCACTTTTACCTATAAATTTATGAAAATCCTCATTATCCTTAGTTCTTAATAGCTCTTCTTCTAGATAATTTTCTTTATCAGATAATTCATTTAGCATCTGCCACAAAACTTGAACCTCAGAAAGTTCTTTCACTACCGAAACAGCCCCCTTACTTTATTGTCTATTATTATTGGGTTTACGTTTTCAATTAATGTAGACTCTTCTTTTCTTCTATCTATATAATTAGCTATACCTTTTCCACTTTTTAAAGCATCTACTTTAGCTTCATTTCCTGGTAAATCTTTTATATTCTTCCCTAGTATATTTTCTTCACCCTCATTAAATAAATTAGAATAGTTCTTATTTACATAAGTTATTATTCCTTCTTTATTTACAAAGCAAATTCCATCATTTACATTTTCTAAAATAAGTTGAAGTCTTTCTTTAAGTTCTTCCACTTCATAAAGCTCCGATTTTATCTTTTCTAAACTTGAAATATCCTCAAATACTGATACTACACCTTTTAATTTTCCTTCTATAATTATTGGTGTTATATTATTAAATATTATTTTGTCATTATGTAGTTGCTTTATACCAAGTTTTGCTTTCTTTTCTTTTAGTACCGTAGGTATAAATGATTTTGGAAGTACCTCTGAAATTTCTTTTCCAACTACATCACCATAACTAATATCTAGTATTTTGTCAGCTGAAGAATTAGTCATAATTATGTTTCCATTTTCATCAACAACAACGATTCCATTTGCTGTACTCTTAATAACTTGCTCCCATGTTATATTGTTATCTTCTATTATATTATCTATTTGCTTTTGTTCTTCATCGTCTATATGAAAATCGCTATTTAAAAACTCCTCTAGCTCATATAAAGCTTGTTTCTCTTCTCCATCATAAGCTTCTATTATTATATTTTCTCCCTTTTTTACCTTTAATAATATTAATGGCATAAGGCTTGTTGCCGATATGCTTTTTCTATCTTTATATCTTATAAATAATTTTGTATCATATTTCTTATTTAATTCATTTGCCTTATGTACAAGCATAGCTATAATTCTTGCATGAAGACCTTTTTGCGGTTTTATCTTTACAACTCTCTCTTTCATTTTATCCCCTACTTTTTAAAACTTATATATTTGTTTAATTCTATATAAATATTATATCAATTTTTTATATTTTATTTAAATATTAACCTTTATTTTAAATGGATATTGCTAATTGATTAGTTTTTGAAAAAGGGGCTATAATATAAATCTTAGTAATTTCAAGATAAATAACTGTAAATATTCATAAAAAAGAGAAAGTATATTTGTGTAAGTATACTTATTATGAAATAATTTATGGATTTATTATCCATAAATTATGTATAATACAATATATAGACTAATAAATAATTATATTTTTTATGAATTAAATTTTTTATTTAACTCGTATAGAAACAAGATTTTAATGAGAGGGGTAATGCATAGTGGTACATTTGATCTATTGCGATAATACTGGTAAAAAAGGAGAGAAGGTTCTAGATAAAATATTAGAAGGTACAAAAACAATGATTGTAAGAGCTGCAGCAGGAAGAAAAATACCTCATAGCCGTGTTTTTAATGGAGAAACTCTTTACTTTATGGAAAAAGGAAGTGCTAAGATTACAGCTTCTGCTACTGTCAGTAATGTGCAAAATTATGTGAAACTTTCAGAGGATGAAATAACAAAAATATTAGAGGAAAATCAGCCTAAATTAGATCTTTCTGAAAAACAAAAAACACGTTGGCATAAAAAATGTCTTTGTCTAATCGAGTTTTCTGATGTGAAAGAAATCGAACCACTAGAATTCGATCATCAAGGTAACATGGATGACTGGCTAATTATTGAAAATATTGAAGATGTAGTTGTGGGTACAAGTATCCCTTACAACTATGATAAATCAAGATTTTAGAAACAAAGCATATGACAATGTTAAATCCGTGGTGTGGGTGCCATAAGCATAGTAATTAGTGCAAGTTCTGTTATATTAATAAAAGCAACAATAACAGAAATATTAATGTAAACAATATAGTGATATTAGAACTTAATAATATAAAATAACTTCTAAGTATAAAAAAACTGCTCAAATTTTAATCAAGCAGTTTTTTAATATAATATTCTATATCTTTAATTATTATATCATCATAAAGGGGCTGTCGCATTAGCGGGTAAAACCCACGAGCGATAGCTCCTTCTTTATCTTTTAAGGAAATAATTTTAAATTTTGTAACCATGGTTAAATTATATATAAAAATAGCTACACTTAAACAAGCCTATGAAAAAGATAGTTTCTTACAAAATAGAAGTTTGTGGTAGCAAAAAAAACAGTAGTAGGATTTTGCTTAAATCCTACTACTGTCATATTTACATTCTTAAGATTTCTTTATTTTTCTTTTCTCTTTAACATTGTTAATCCACCAAGTGCTGATATCATTCCTGCTAATAATATTCCTGTTTGTACTGCTCCGCCTGTTGCTGGAATATTATCATTTGCTCCTTGGTTATTTCCTGGTTTATTTTGATTATTTGGTTTACTATTTGATGGCTTATCTACATCATTTCCATTATCATCACCAGATGGTTTATCTACGTTATCTCCATCACCTGGCTCTTCTGGATCAACTGGTTTTTCTGGATCTGGTGTTGGATCTGCATTATTTCCAGAGTCATCGTTTCCATTATTATTATTATCATCTTGTACTAATTCTAAGCTATCTAAAGCTACTTGTAGCTCTTTTACTGCTTCATCCACTTCTTCCTGACTAGCTTCCTCCTTAATTAATATAGATTTAACTTCTTTTAACTTCTCATTAAGAGCATCAATACTTTCCTTAGTATACTTAGATGCGTCTATTGCTTCTGCTTTATCTATTATTTCTTTAAGCTTAGATTTATCAACTTCAGAAATTTCAGGAGTATCAACAAGCTTTGATATTGCATCATTTAAATTACTAATAGTTTCATTTACTTGTTCTTGTGTTGCATCTTTATTATCTAAAACTATTTTTGCATTATCTAAGGCAGTCTTAAAGATTTTCCAAGAGTCTGGTGTATATTTTTCTTCTAATCTATCTTTATTTGCATTATAAAGATTTTCAAGTTCTTCCTTATCAACTTTAGATTCCTCTTTTGTAAAATGAGCTTTTAATGATATATTTCCATCTACATTAAATTTATACTCATAATTTTCAGAAACTATATCTCCTGTAGAACGATACCATCCATCGAATGTATATCCATTATCTGGAGTGGCAGTAACAGTAACTTCTTCACCTTGTTTTGCTTCTTTTCCGCCACTTACTGTTCCACCTTCAGTTGAATCAACATGCACAGTAAATGTTTGTTCTGGTTTATTTGCGATATCAAATTCTGAAACAGCTACCCAGCCATCATTTGATTCTTTAGCTACAAATTTAATATATTGCACTTCTTGCTCATCAAATGCGAATGTCTTTTGACTTGAATTTGCTTCAAAAGTTTTATTCTCAGTTATAGTAATCCATTCATCAGATTCTTTATTCTTAATATATAAATCTGCCTTAGTAATGTAGCCACTAGCATTACCTAATCTAGGTGTAAATGAGAATTGATTGATTTTATAAGCTTTACCAAAATCTATTTCTGCATAAAATGAATTTGTTCCATTTAATTTATCAGCTGCACCTTGCCAATTAGAATGCCAAATTGTGTTTGATTTATTATCAAAAGCGTATTCTAATTTACCTTCTGTATCATCATAAATAGTTTCTGTATTTGTTTTACCACTCCAATTCTCCTTATGGTAAATATCTTCTACTCCTCCAGCTTCCGAAACATTTACATTGTCAATAACTGCTTCAATAGCCTCACCTTTAGAACCTATTCTTTCTAAAGGTAATGCGAATGTTGCATTACTAATATTTTCTTTTTTCACTATGTCATTATGAATGTATTTTCCGTTAGCGTCACAAACGAATTCATCATCTACGTATAATTTAGTTTTTTGTTGTTCTGTAACAATCTTAACATTTACAGTTTTTCCAACTGGTAACTCATAATCAAAATAGTAATTATGCAATTCTCTTGTAAATCCTAACTTTCCATTTTCCATAACTCTTATATCGTGTGTTCCATATGCTGCATCTGCTTCAAATATGATATCTCCTGGCTTTGATGCATTTTTCAGTGTAATATCGAAAGATAATTGATTCCCATTACCAAGCTTATCGATAGGTGATGTTACATAACTACCTTTTGAATCTAAAACTAAAGCACCACTTTCTACTTTAGCAGTTCCCTCAACTAAATCTCTATTATTAGCTGAAGTATCTTCTAATCCATTTTCAAAATCGTAACTTTGATATACTTCACCTTCTTTTTCTTCTTGATAGTAAGGATTTACATTTGGTCCATTACCCTTATCATTTGCTAGTGAGCTTAGTGCTGTTGCACTTCCTTTTTCTTTACCTGTTGCTGCCCAAGTTTTTTCAGCATAGAATGGCATAGCGTCAAAGAAACGCCAATATAAATCAGACTCGCTTAATCCAACTGATTGCTTATCTATGTTATCATTCCAAAGTGCAAAAGCTGCACCAAGTACTTGTTTATCCCCAGAAGGAACATATTTATATCCTGATTTTGTTTTTACACGGTTTGCCTCAAACTCATTAAAGATACGATTAATATTTAATAAATCTCCATAAGCATTTGCACGTTCCTTATTTCCATTAGGCACCATATATCCGAAATCATCAATAGTATTAATTAGTTTATATCCCATATCATACATTTGTAATCCATCGGCCCAATCACTAGACCATAGATTCATTTCTACATTCTCAATGGCTTCCTTTTCAATTTGAGTTTTTTTATCATCAATCCAAGTTAAACCTCCCCACATACGTACAGTATTAGTTTCCTTTACGTAAGGTACTAAATCATTTAAGAAATTACGGTATGCAGTATAATTTGCTAAGAATTCATCTGCTCCAATATGAACTGTAGTTTGTGAATCAAATGTTGGATTATTTCCTTTTGTATAATCATCAAATATTTCTTTAATTTTATCCATAGCTTCTTTTTTAGATACATCAATATGGTCAACTAACGGTCTATTACCATTCAACATAGAAACTTTGTTTGCAACCATTATCTCTGGCCAAATTTTAGTAAAAGATGTAGCATGAGCTGGAACATCTATTTCTGGCACTATCTTCATTCCAAGATTTCTCTCACTAGTAATAAAATTGTTGAATTCTTCTTTAGAAATCGAGTAATCTGTTGCTGTAGGAGATTCTCCCTTATCATTTGTTAACCCTGATTCTAAACGGAAAGCTTCATATGCTTTAAATGCTTCATTTTCATTTTCTAATTTTCCATACTGCTCTAAGAAAATATAGTTATCAGATAAATGTACTTGTAAATCATTCATCTTATAATATCTCATAGTTCTTGAAACATCTTGGATCATTTCCATTGAGACCGGCTTACGTGCTACATCAAATAGGAATCCACGAGTTTCAAAACGAGGATAATCTCTCATTATTCCTACATTAAATGAACTTTCATTTTGTTTATACATTTGTAATATAGTTTGCATTCCATACATATTACCTATACTACTTTGTGACTTTACAATAATTCTATCTGCTTGGATATCCATTATATACCCTTCATCGCCTAATAAAGAATCTGGAATTTCTTTTATAAAATTATATGCATTTGCTCTAGCACTACCCTTTACTTTACTTAATTTGATACCTGTAAAGTTTTCATAATCAGAAATAAATTCGTCTACAATCCCTACTAAAGAATTATCATTGTAAACTACTGTATCTATGCTATTAATATCTATAGTATTTGTACTATCTGAATACCACTCTGCAATTTCTGGAATAACAACTGGTTTTTTATTCATACTTGCTATTTGAGTATTCTTTCCTTTTACAATAAACTCTAAATCACCAGTCTTTTTTGTTTCTTGTGTTTTCTCTTCAGTTACCTCAAAGGAAACCTTTACACTTTTATCTGTTAATGGTCTTACGATTGTTCCATCATCACCAATAATTTGCTCAAAGTCTGCACCATTTAATTTAATTGTATATCCCTCTGGCATTGATGGCATTGGTAGTTTTTCAACATCCTGTCCAAGAGTTTGTCCAACAATTCCAGCAACTATACTATCTAATGACACTATTTCACTTTGTTCATTTGAATAAGCTTCTAATTCTGTAATACTTACATTATTATAATTACTACTATTTGCTACAAATTCGCAAACTGTAATATCTTTAGCAACAATGGCGTCATCTAATAAGATAGATACATCTGTATTCCACCCTTTTCCAGAACCTAACGAAGTGTTTATAAAATCCTTTTTAATATATTTTTCAACTCCATCTTCATCTGTGTACTTAATGCTAAATTGTTCTACATTAGAATCACCAGGTGATACATCACGATTTAAAAAGTTAATATTAATTTGCTCTACTTTTGTTAGTTCAGGAAACTCTGCCTTTAACCACTGTGTTGATGGATTCTCATAATTACTTGCCCAACGCGTATCTTTAGACCCATCATTAGCATTTGTAGCATTTAATCTATCTAAGTTTTCTTCTACACTAGATGCTCTCATAGATGCACTACGTACATGATTAATATCCTCTCTTGATTCAATCTCTTTAACAGTGTCGCTATAAATCTCAACTTCATTTATCCCCACGTTTTTCCAATTGATATTTCCACCATCTGCATCCAAAATAGTTATCTTCACCTTCGAAGCCGTTTTCATTTCATCAAACACTATTTTTTCATTTTGCTTTGCTCTTTCAGATTTTCTATAAACCTCTGTATATTTTTCATTATTTTCTATTTCTACTTTATATCCTAAAATATTTTGTTCTGCATCAGATCTCTCAAAACAAATATTAATTTGTTTTATTTCTTTAGATTCTTCTAAATTTACTTCTATCCATTCACCAGCAGCCTTATCTTTACTTGTCCCCCAACGTGTTACAATATCCCCATCTATAGCCTTCTCAGGTGAAGTCTTTTCCACTTCATAACTACTAGCTGTTACCTGTTTATTAAGAGCTAAATTCAGTTTCTCCGTCGCTTGTACTGTTTTTGGCTTAACAGTAATAAAGTTCGCAGCTATTATAGCTGTTAATACAATACTAATCAGTCTTTTTCTTTTCATATAGTTTCCCCCCTATTTCTAATTTAAAATTTAGTATTACTTCTATCCTCCCTTGTGATTTTAGATTTGTTTGCATTATTCTTTATGAAGATGTCATAAGAAATATAAAAAAAAGCTCTCTTACAAACCTTGTAAGAAAGCTAATGCCCTATTGGTAGCACGCAATACAAATTAATATATTTATGTATTTATATTTTATGACTTCTACTATATTATAAATTCATTTATTATATTTGTAAACTTTTTACATGGATATATTTCCATTAAACCCACTATATTACTTACTATTAGACTATAATATTCGGAAGTACTTTTTATAAATTTTCAAATGTTTCAAATCTAGCTCTTACTTTTAAAAGGTCGGCTACTTTAATTAATAATCGTGTCATATTTTTTTGTAACAGATTTCTTTCAAACAAAGGCGTATTTAATTGCCAAAAAGGAGCTGCACACTAATTATTTAGTGCAACAGCTCCTTTTATTTCCAAATATAATATTCTTTTATTATCCTAAAGTATTTAATACATATTCTTTATAAGTATTAAAGCTCGCCTTTTCTATAGTAGCACCTTTATTAATCTTTCCACTAACAAAGTTATACTCAGCTGATCCATAATTAAATGCAGGACTTGCAACTGTAATACTTGTTTCTGAAGTTCTATAAGTAACTTTATATTCTAATACTTCCTTACAGAAATCTAATATTTCTAAATAGTCTTTAATATATCCACCTTCAACCATTCTAACAACAAATGAGAATAAGTGATATCCTCCAAGTAATTGTTGCATTTGTCCATTCTTCATATTAAACACTTTACCTGTTCTATAGAAGTACTTCATATTTTCAAAAGTTAAAGTCTGATATTCACTATTTATTTCTAATCTTGAATCTTTTATGTCTTCTAAGTCTTTAATCATATCTTCCCAAGGTGTTGCTTTTATTATTTCATTATCAGTTATTACCTGAGTAAATCTTTCAATTGCATTATCCATATGCTTATTTATGCTTATTAATTTATCATTTATAGATACAGTGTATTCACCGTTTTCATATACTAAAGTTATTTTATCCTTCATTAAATTCTCCCTCACTTTGTTTCTTAATAATAATTATTATATCATAATTATTATTACTTATTCAACACCTTTAAAATATCCATATAAATTTATTACATTTTTTCTTAAATTAATCATTAAATAAACTTATCTTCCTTTAATAAATTATATAATGTTGGATTAAAGTTAAACTGATTCATTAAGTCCTTAACTTCATTTAAAGCTTTTTCTTTCTTGCCTTTGGATATATTAGATTTTGATGCTCTAATTAATATATTCTTAGGGGAATGTGCTATATCTATAAATTCTAAAAGTTGTGTTTTATACCCTACACATTCTAAAAGATTAGCTCTAACTGAATCTGTCATAAGTGCTGCAACTCTCTCTTGTACTATTCCATACTTAGTAAGTATGGATAGTGATTCTGCCTTCATTTGATGATTAAATTCATGTTGACAACAAGGAACAGAGAATATCATTTTACTATTCCACTTTATTGCATTATATAAAGCATAATCAGTAGCTGTATCACAAGCATGTAATGTAATTACCATATCAACTTTATTATTATATTTAAATCCATTAATATCTCCAAGCTCAAAATGTAAATTTTCATAATTGTATCTTTTAGCTATCTCATTACACTTCTTTATTACATCTTCTTTAAGGTCTAATCCTATCATTTTTACATTAATGTTCTTAATCTTGACAAAGTAATAATATAAAACAAATGTTAGATAAGATTTACCACATCCAAAATCTAGGATTGTAAGTTCTTTATAATCATTTTTCTTAATTTCATCATCAATTATTTCTACAAATCTGTTTATCTGTTTATACTTATCATATTTTGAATTAACTACTTTACCTTCCTTTGTAAAAACTCCTAAATCTATAAGAGGCTCTATAATCATTCCCTCTTTAAGTATGTAATTTTTTTCTTTATTATGTCCTTTTTTAGCTAACTTTGCATTATCACTTTTTTTCTTACTAAAAAACACTTTTCCCTTTTTAGAAATCTTTAAATCAAATGTACACTCATTTGCCCAAGCAGCTACTTGCTTATAATTCCCATCTATAAATTCTAATAATTTTTCTTCTAATACATCTATATTAATATTTTCATGAAATACTTGCTTATCAGTATATTTTTCTACTTGATAATATTGTTTTTCATTATTTTCTTTTAATACAAATGATATTTTATTATATTGAACATCCTTGTTAATTTTATTGCTAACAACTACTTTTATTATATCTTCTTTTGTAATTTCACTAATTGCTTTCTTTAAATCTTCCATATCTCCACACCTTATTATTTATTTAAAAAATTAATATTCTACACAATAATACAATACTAGTATTACATATAGCAAATTAACATATTTCTATTTTATCACAAAGATAAAATTATATTTATTTTTATATACTAAAAAAGCCTTAACATCTCTGTTAAGGGCTTTCTCTACAGATATTATATTTAGTATTAAGCTCTATAAACGTTTCTTAAAGCGTCACATAATTCAATAAAGCTTGGTTCGTCTTGTATAGATACATAAACTTCTTCTATATTTTTGTTGCCTATTAAATCTTCTACTAATAATGCTCTTGTTTCACTATCTGCTGTTAGTGTTTTGAATATTCTTTCTTGGCTTGCAGTGAAAGTACGGAATAATTTATTCATGCATTCAAATACCTTAATTGCTGGTATTTCAAGCTTCTTACTTACTAATTCAGATATAGTAACATATTCAGATAATCTAAACATTTCCTTATCTCTTGGATTATCGATTGACTTTCTTACATCATCATAATCTTCTCCAAATTTACTTATTTTCTTTACAACATTAAGCTCTTCCATTAATGCAGTAAGGTCTTTAGCAAATAAATCAGTATTTATTTCATTATTCATATTTGTTCCCTCTTTTCATTTATCATGACGTTGATATTATTTATTAAATAAGTCCAAATTAAAATTTCTATGTAGATACTTATAACTTATTTTATTTAATTTTACAACAAATTTTTATCATATAAAAGACTTTTATTAAATCATAATAACAAATGTTTTAAAACTTTTTACAATATAAGTAAAATAGTATTTTATCCCGTATTATCTTTAATATTAATCTATTTATAGATATTATATTTTTAACTCTTCATATATTCTTCAACGTAAATATTACTATATTTTTATGAACTAATTTATAACATAAAATAAATTTTAGATCTCTTTTATTTATAAAATTCCTAAAATTATCATGTAAAATATGATATTAATCTTTCTAATAAGATAAAGCAGTTATCTATTATACTAGTATAATA
>NZ_JAIKTU010000030.1:0-5701 GCF_019753795.1 Clostridium sardiniense
GGCGAGCCACCAATTTAATTAAATAACGTGCAGGTGTGGCGGAATTGGCAGACGCACTAGACTTAGGATCTAGCGCCTTAGGCGTGGGGGTTCGACTCCCTTCACCTGCACCATTAATTAAATTAATATAAAATATATGCAGAAGTGGCTCAATGGTAGAGCGCCACCTTGCCAAGGTGGATGTTGCGGGTTCGAGTCCCGTCTTCTGCTCCATATATGCGGGTGTTGCTTAATGGTAAAGCTCTAGCCTTCCAAGCTAGCCACGAGGGTTCGATTCCCTTCACCCGCTCCAACAAAAACAACTAGTTTTTAGTTGTTTTTTTTATCCCTAAAATATAAAAGTGTTTGATAAAATCCACAATTGGTAAAAAGATATCCACAACAAATATTATTTTTTATTTGTTTTTTGTGGATATTTTTTTTAATTTGTTATGTAAAATTTATACTATTAAGTAGATTTAAAGAATTGATGTGGAAATTTGAATTAGAAATGATTATAATTATAAAATAAGCACCTATAGCTCAGCTGGATAGAGCGATGGACTTCGAATCCAAAGGTCGCGAGTTCGAATCTTGCTAGGTGCACCAATATCAATAGGTTAGAGGAGTAGAGTTCAAGCTTTACCCCTCTTTTTACCCATTATAGCTTTTTATAAAGCATTTTTATCACAAAAAAAATATTATTTAACGTCCATTGATAAGTATAAATCGTTTAATTTACTTGATACATTTTCTTTTATATTACTTAAAGCGTGTGAATAAGTATCTAAACATGAACGAGAAGTATTAAAATTATATTATGGTAAGTATTTTAGATAATACTAAGATAGACATAGGAAGTTTAATTTAAGGGGATGGAGAGAGTTTATATCCTTTTATTTATATATGACATAATTTGATGAGGCTAAATATAGGTGATATTAATATAATTAACAAAAAAAGAGAGCTTGAGCCCTCTTCTTTAATCAGCTTTTTTTAAAGTTGTTAGTATAGGGGTTCCTTTAAATAAAAATATTCCCCATAAGATTATAATGAATATAGCCATTTTTTCAGATATATTAAACCAAAGTATGTAGCCTATAAATAGAGTTAAAGTATTTAATATTCTCTTAAGCCATTTACTAATGGAGCTTTCTTTATTTAAAGACCTACATCTTGGACATCTGATACTTGGGCAAGTTGTTTCTAGTCTTTTAACTTCATTTCATTTGAATTTATAGTCACAATTACAACATTTAAACATATTATCACCTACCTATATTGTTTATTAAAAATAACTTCTTTAGTAACATTGTTATTTGTTAACTTGAAGTCTAGAGTTCGTCCATCCCATTCGCTTACATTATAGAAAGTACCTCTAGGATTCTTTATTATTCTTAATCGAACCTTTTTATTTTTTTTCGTTAAATTATTAATTTTTGTACCTGCACTTATTCTAGGCAATGCAGAAAACATAGTTATATAACTATAAGGCTTGGCTATGTGTTTAGCTACTGAACCAACAACATTAGAAACTATTGTATTAGCAACAGTTTTAATAACTGTGCTTGAGTTTAATGCATATGCTGCATCTTTTGCTTGTGATACTGTCATATAGTAATCATCTACTTGTTGTGAAAATCTTGGAGCACCAAGTCGCTTTTGAATAAGAGCACTACTTTTACCTGAAGGAAGCCTATTAGTAGCACCACCACCACTTATATTAGCCTTAGGCATTGCTTTAGGCATGTTTTTTATTTCCCCATCTTCATTTATGTCATTTTTAGTTAACCCTATTCCGTCTATGTAGGCTATAATATCATTATTTGAAGGAGGGATATTGTCTGCAAATGCAGCTACTTGAGAAGAGAGACAAAATAATATCATTATAGCGATAATTTTTATAAAGTTACTTTTGTTTTTCATAAAAAATCCTCCTTTTTAATAGAATGTTGATAATTAAATAGTAATATAAGTAATAGATAATTAAAAGACTGCAATTTATTGTAGGGATATGATAAAATTATACTGTTGGGGAAAAATATGTTAGATGAAAATCAGAGTAAGTATTTTAAAATACTAAGATTAATATATAGTGATGAGTGGGTATTAATAAATTTCATATCCTTTTACTTATATGTGGGCGTAAAGTATTTAACGCCCTATAAATTGATGATATGGGGTTAAGCTTGGAAGATGTATATAAGATGGAAGATACTTACTTAAGAGCTATACATAATAAGGGGAGTATATGTAGAAGAGTTAGGATTACCTCAATGTTAGGCTAGTAATAAAAGAAAGTAGAGCTAAAATAAATTTATATGTAGTGTTTAAGTTAATAATATTTAGATATAAGGGTATGGTGTATTATGGAAGAAGTAGATCAATTAATAAGATATTACTATAAAAATAATAATGTAAAATATAGAAATAGCATAATTTGCAATGTAAAATTCATATAATAAGGTATGTTTTGGAAATTATGGTAACGTATTTAGTTATAAATGAATTTAAATGTTTTAGAGAGGATTAATCCTCTCTTTTTTCGAGTTTTATGTTTAAAGATATTAAAAGTAATTATTGTAAAATTTATTATTGCTAAATATATTATAATTGCATAAAGCTTAAAGTTTAAAATATTATGTTTGTGTAGAAATTTGAAAACACCACAAAAAGGAAGAGTGATTAAGCTTAATATATCTAATATAAATTCAGAGTAAATAATATATGTGTCTATATAACATAATACTTTATAGATTTGAAAATAATTTTTATATCTAAAGATAATAGGAAGATAGATATGAAAATAAAAACTGTAAAGATTATTTTTTCTTTTCTATTGAAGTTAAAGTAAGTAATTAAGAATATTGAAACCAATGCATCTAAAAGAGTTGTGGCAATATAACTCCTGGGTAAAGAAAACAAAACTAATCCTATAATTATTAATAATAAATACGATATTGATATCTTTTTTTGCTTTTTAAATTTATTACACTCCTAATTCAATTATAAGTTAATATAAGTAAAATGTAATTGGGTATATAAATTATATATAATAGATCAGGAGAGTAATTAATAAGAATATATTAAAAACTTTACCCCTTATAAAATAAGATTGTTTATAAAAAAATTAAAATTATAATAGCTATATATCCAGGAGTAAGTATGATATAAACGATAATAAAATTATATATTTCCTTTCCACAGGTGGCGAGTCCGAATCTTGCTAGATGCACAAAAATAAAGACCTATAGAATTTCTACAGGTCTTTTTGTTATGAAAATTATAAATTACACTCCAAATGTTACTAATGCTTTTGATTCTTCTAATGCGACTACATTATGTATTACATTCGAATCAAATGAAAGAAGTTCTCCTTTTGATAACTCATATCTTCCTCCATCTTCAAATTCTATTTTAAACTTTCCTTCAAGTACAACTAATTGAGCCATTTTTTCATGAGTGTGATTTGGTAATCCTTCACCAGCTTTACAATTAAGATATACAGATATAAAATTATTGTTTTTAACAACTAAATTTTTAATACTTGTCTTTTCTTTAAATAAATTCATTTTTTCTCTTTTCATCTTTATCACCTCAAAGTAATTTCTTATATAATCCTTAATTGAATTATATAGCTTTTAAAATCTAATTAATGTAATTTAAATCAAATTATGATTAATTTTCATTTTCTATTTGTTAAAAACAATTTATTTATATTATAAAGTGTGCAATAAAAAATAAGATAAAATTAATCTATGGATATTCTGTATGCTATAAATTATTAGAAAATCTTAATGAGAGATAAATAGATATAAAATCATAATTATATATCTATATTGATAAAATGTATTATATAGAATATATGGTTAGGAAGAATATATATTATGAGCATTGAAGATATAGCTACTAGATTGTTATTAGCAATAGTAATTGGAGGAGTGGTAGGATATGATAGAGAATTTAAAAATAGACCAGCTGGATTCAGAACCCATATACTAGTATGTATTGGAGCAACTGTAACTGCTTTAATTGAAGTAGAACTTGGATATTCAATTATGAAAGGAATAACGGAGACTCCAGAGCTTTCAGGGATGTTAAGTGTTGATTTGGGAAGAATAAGTGCTCAAGTAATATCAGGAATAGGGTTTTTAGGAGCTGGTACAATAATAAGAAATAAAGGTTCGGTTAAAGGGCTTACAACAGCAGCATCAATATGGGCAGTTGCTTGTGTTGGACTAGCTATTGGCATGGGATTTTATACTATAAGTATATTAAGTGCAATTGGGATAGTTATTGCATTAGTATTTTTAAAGACCTTCCAAAATAAATTTATAACTAAATTAGAAGAAATAAAATTTGAAGTAAAATATGATAATAAAATTGAGGCTATAAAAGAGATTGATGATTGTTTGATAGATATGGAAATAAATATAGAAAATATAGAGTTTAATTTAATAAATGAAAATAGAGGAGAGCATAATTTTGAAAATACTTGTGTATACACTATTTTAGCTCCTCAAAATATTGATTTAAATTTATTAATATGTGATTTATCTTCAGGAGAGCATATATTAGGTCTAAAATTATTAAATAAAGGTGGAGTAAGTAGGAAAATGAAATAGAATAATCAATTATTTTTGAACTAAAAAGAGAGCTGAAATAAAAGATAGATATATTTGATTGATAATGATTAAGTATAGCTATCTTTTTATTAATTTATCTGAAAAATAGAATTAGGAAGTGAAATATATTGAATTTTAATTTCATAGTTTTCAGTTTGAGATTCAACTAAAAATAAATCTCACACATTATGTTTTAATGTAGCTTTATCTAGTGGAGAATAAATTAATATTTCATTATTGAGTGGATTGAATATATACCATAACTATAGCAAATATATTAATACTAATTATTTTAAAATAATACCTTAATAATTAGTAGGGGGAGGATATGTGTTATATGGGTGATTTTTATCATACTTTGCAGATGTATTATTCTACTTTCATTTTTATCACTATATCTTTTACAATAATTATAATTTTACTTAAATAAGTATCATATTTAAATTCTTTTAGGTTTTAATTTATATTTAGAATTATGAAGACTTTTATATGTTCTATTTATTCTTTAAGTTTATATATTACTTATATAGTTAAGTAGCTAAGTGTTAAGAATAACATTCATTGTAAATAAATTTATAAGCAATATAAATATAATATATAACAAAATATAAGTAGTCATTAAAAATAGAAGTGACAAAAGGCTTAAATATAATACAAATATATACAATTTAATAATAATATTAAGAAAAACTTATCCAAGTGTATCTATATGAGAAAAATATAGAAATATTGAATAAATTAAAGAATTTTAAATATAATATTCAATAAATAGATGTTACATAATTATGTAGAGTAAATACTATGATAGAATAATCCATGTTGTCACCGGGAAACAGTGCGAAACACAAAAGATTGTGTAGAAAAACACAAAAAAATGTGTTGACATTATTCCACAGAGATGATAAGATAAGGAAGTCGCTTAAGGGCGACAAGATATTTGATCTTTGAAAAATGAACAGAATATAGAAATACATTTAAACAACCAGCAATTCTTTTTATTAAAGTAAGTTTTATGAGTGAAAAGATTAAACTTTTTATTGAGAGTTTGATCCTGGCTCAGGACGAACGCTGGCGGCGTGCCTAACACATGCAAGTCG
>NZ_JAIKTU010000031.1:0-5413 GCF_019753795.1 Clostridium sardiniense
TATCCTATTCTTATTTACTGATACTATTGCCATCTCTGCTGATGAGAAAAATGCATTTACTCCTGTCAAAATAAGTACTAATATTAACTGGGGTATAATACTTCCCGGCTCGGGTTCTAACATGTTTGTATTCCTCCTAAAAATGTATAATAAATTGATATTATCATAAATTTTTATAAATTACAATTGTTTATTTTTAGCACTTAACTAATGTGTTCTATCCATTTAAATAATCATTCCTGTAAAGTATAGAATTAACCTTTTAGTCCATACTCCAATACTAATTTGATATTAATTGTGAATAAATACTTTCATATTTATACATAATTATTCTTTCTATCGCTTCATATATATATCAAAATTTCTCATGATTTTTTAGCTTATTTTTTTGTATTTTTAGTAACAATGTTCTACTAAAATTAACATATCCAAACGTTATTTTCCTTTAATATTAATAGACAAATAATTATAATAAAAATTATAATTAAATTATATTTTTTATTAAATTAATTTTTAGGGGGACATAAAAATGAAAACAAAAAAGATACTTTTCACTCTAATGGTAGCAATGGTTATATCATCTGCTACACCTATAAACAAAGCATTCGCCTCAACTAATACTTCACTTAATTCGTCTAATGCTTCAATTGACATATCTGTAAATAAAGTAAATAGCACAGATTCTTTTTCTAAACAATTAACTGAGACAAATGAAGCCTTAAATCAAATAATAGAAAAAACTTCTGACTCTGATTTAGATTCCATTATAAATAATGATATTGTTAAAAGTTATTTACCGTTAAGAGAATTTATATCAAGAGTCGGTGCATCAGAATTAACTAATTTTTATAATAAAAACCAAGATCAACAAAACTTTATAAACTGGCTTATAGGAAGTCCTAAAGCATTAACCTTATACCTTCAAGGTGGAGAACCTACTTCTGGGAAAAATATAGATGCTCTTAGGATTTGGTCAAAAATATGGAATAATGATAAAACTTCAAGAGATGGATTTAATCTTAAGCTAGCAATAGCAACATCATTAGAACATTCTAAGCCAATAACTTTCTGGCTAGATAGCACTCAAAAGATTGATCCAGTTAAACGTTATGAATTATTTAAATCATTAAATTATAAAGATGAAATGTTTCCTGTATTTAAAACTCTTGATGTAACACATTTAAGAAAAGTTATTGATGCAAAAATAACTGATTCTGATATACTTTGGGTTAGAAAATATGTAAAAGAGGAACATCCTGACTTATTAAGTCAAGATAAAATTTCAAGCATTGTTTGGAGTATTAAATATACTGACAAAAATCCAGAAGGTAAAAGCATATTTGGACCTGATTTTTATGGAAAACACCCCACATTTAAAACTGTTTTAGATTATGGCGGTGTTTGTGGATCTATTTCTTATTTTGGATCAATGACTTCTAAATCATTTGGTGTACCTTCAAGTCCTGTAGGACAACCTGGTCATTGTGCAATGATATACCTAAATTCAAATGATAAATGGCAAATAACATATAATATTTCAGGATGGCCTAAATCAAGTGGTGCTACGTTAAATGATTGGTCTAAGGGTTCTAAAGGATACAATACTTCTTATAATATTTTATTTGAAGATGCTGATAAGAATAAAGAATCTCTTTCTAAGGCAGAGGAATTTAGATGGCTTGCAAATATTTCTACTTCTAAAACATCATCTATGAAATTACTTGATGAAGCAATAAAAACTTCACCTCTTGATTATGCTGCATGGAAAGATAAAATATCTGCTATGTTAAATGACCCTAATACTACAACTGATGATTATAGAAACGTAAATGCAAATATATTAAAGACATTTAGTAATTACCCAAAACCAATGGTTGATCTTCTATCTAAAATTAAGGATAAGGTAATTAATAATGATAGAAAAGAGCTTAATGAATATATAGTATCTTATAAAGCTGCTTTAGAGTCTTCTACAAATAATGATGCAAAAGCAATTGCTAAAGATTTTTTAAATGATATGGGAAGTAACGGTTTATCCTTAGCTTCATTTAGTTTCGATGGCAAAAATGCTGGAAAACTTGAGGGGATAGAGGCAGATACAGAATATAGCTTAGATGGAGGTAGAACTTATAAAACACCTACTGAACCATCTATGAAATTAAGTAAATCTGAACTTGATTCTATAACATCAGAAAATGGAATTCTTCTAAAAGTTAAAGGTGCAAAAACACCTGTTTTAATTCCTATTCAAAAGGGAGATAAAATAAACGTTTCTGAAAATGATGATGAAAATTTAATTTTTGGCATAGATAAAAATATGGAGTTTTCAATAGATAATGGAGCTACTTGGACTAAGTACGATGGTAGTAACCTACCTGATTTAAGTAAAAACTTAACTTTATTAGTACGTATGGCTGCAACTGGCACAAAGCTTCCAAGTGAACCTACTAAATTAGTTTATACTGAAAATAAAATGATAGCTGGATTTATTCCTCATTCTGAAATGGAACTTGTTTCATATTCAAGTGAACAAGATAATGGAGGCCAAGCTGCTAAAAATGCTATTGATGGTAATACGAAGTCTTTCTGGCACACAAAATGGGACAGAAGCGATAAGGTACCTTATTTAACTATAAAACTTAATAAAGAATATGATATTTCAAAATTAACTTATCTTCCAAGACAAGATACTGGAGTTAATGGTAATGTTAAAGAATATAACATATATACAAGCCTAGACGGAGTTAACTTTACAAAAGTAGCTAGTGGTACATGGAACTATAACGATAAAAAAGCTCAATCAGTAACTTTCGATAAAACTAAAACTAAATATATAAAATTTGAAGTAGTTAATGGCGTTGGTGGTTTTGCTTCAGGGGCTGAACTTAACTTATATACAAATTAATATCAATCTAATATAAATAAAAGCAGATAGTTAGAATACTATCTGCTTATTTTTTAAACTTACTTATATATAAAATTTTAAAGAGAACTGTATAAATCAATCCTCTTTAAATATCTCTATATAAATGACGCTAGGAATTTCCTATTACGCTTTATTATAGATTTCATTATTAATTATCTCTAATTTTACATTATTTATACTAACATTTCATTTAAAATATGAAAATTATATGTAAATCTTTAAAGCAAAAAAGCCTAATAGGAATTAAATCCTATTAGGCTCTAATCAAAACCATTTATAATCTAAATAAGTCTTAAAACTATTTGCTCATTGCTTCTTCTACAGCAACAGCTACAGCAACAGTAGCTCCTACCATTGGGTTGTTACCCATTCCGATAAGACCCATCATTTCAACGTGAGCTGGAACTGATGATGATCCTGCAAATTGTGCATCTGAGTGCATTCTTCCCATAGTATCAGTCATACCGTATGAAGCTGGACCTGCAGCCATGTTATCTGGGTGAAGAGTTCTTCCAGTACCACCACCTGATGCAACTGAGAAGTACTTCTTACCAGCATTTACACATTCTTTCTTGTATGTTCCAGCAACTGGGTGTTGGAATCTTGTTGGGTTAGTTGAGTTACCAGTGATTGATACGTCAACACCTTCTGAGTGCATTATAGCAACACCTTCTCTAACATCGTTAGCACCGTAACATCTAACCTTTGCTCTTGGTCCGTTTGAGTAAGCTTTTTCTCTTACTACTTTTAATTCTGAAGTGTAGAAATCAAATGCTGTTTCAACATAAGTGAATCCATTGATTCTTGAGATTACCATAGCAGCGTCTTTTCCAAGACCGTTTAAGATAACTCTTAATGGTTGCTTTCTTACTTTGTTAGCTTTTTCAGCTATTTTGATAGCACCTTCTGCAGCAGCGAATGATTCGTGACCTGCTAAGAAAGCGAAACATTCAGTTTCTTCTCTTAAAAGCATAGCTCCTAAGTTTCCGTGTCCTAATCCAACTTTTCTGTCATCAGCAACTGAACCTGGGATACAGAAAGCTTGTAATCCTTCTCCGATTGCTTCAGCAGCATCAGCAGCCTTTACGCAACCTTTCTTTATAGCTATAGCAGCTCCTAAAGTGTAAGCCCATCCAGCATTTTCGAATGCGATTGGTTGAGTTTCCTTTACGATTGTATATGGATCTATTCCTGCTTCGTCACATATAGCCTTAGCATCTTCTATTTTTTGCATTCCGTACTTATTAAGAACTGGAACGATTTGATCTATTCTTCTTTCATAACTTTCAAATAATGCCATGATTAAATTCCTCCTTACAAATTAATTTAAATTATGCGTGTCTTGGATCTATTAATTTAACAGCGTCTTCTACTCTTCCGTATTGTCCTGCTGCTTTTTCCATTGCTTCGTTAGCGCTCATTCCCTTAGCAACGAATTCCATCATTTTACCTAAATGAACGAATTTGTATCCGATAATTTCATTATCTTCATCTAAAGCAACTTCTGTTACATAACCTTCTGCCATTTCAAGGTATCTTGGTCCTTTAGCAACTGTTCCGTACATAGTACCAACTTGTGATCTAAGACCTTTTCCTAAATCTTCAAGTCCAGCTCCTATAGGTAGTCCACCTTCTGAGAATGCAGTTTGAGATCTTCCGTATACGATTTGTAAGAATAATTCTCTCATTGCAGTGTTTATAGCATCACAAACTAAGTCTGTGTTTAATGCTTCTAATATAGTCTTTCCTGGTAATATTTCTGAAGCCATAGCAGCTGAATGAGTCATTCCTGAACATCCTATTGTTTCTACTAATGCCTCTTCTATTATTCCATCTTTAACATTTAAAGTAAGCTTACATGCTCCTTGTTGAGGTGCACACCAACCTACTCCATGAGTAAGACCTGAGATATCTTTTACTTCTTTAGCTAAAACCCATTTTCCTTCTACAGGAATTGGTGCTGGTCCATGATTAGGTCCTTTAGCGATTACACACATTTCTTGAACTTCTGTTGAATACATCATATTCTAATTTCTCCTCCCTAATTATTAGATTATAAACCGTTTTTATGTACAAAAACTTAGTTTACATTTCTAGCTAGGTCAAAAACTGCCCCGGTGGGTTAGTTTTATCCTACATACATTTTAGCAAATGTACATCCATCTAACAACTAAAATATTAACTTTTTTCATATTTTTGATAAATTTATTTATATAATTGATATTTCTTTCCACATCTGATATAATATTTAACGTTGGTAACAATTATTTTATTGAGTAAAACATTATACTTTGCCACCATGGCGGAACTGGCAGACGCACATGACTCAAAATCATGCGGTTTTACCGTGTGGGTTCGATTCCCACTGGTGGCACCAAATAAAAACACTTAACTCGTAAAGCATTGAAAATACTTACTTTCAAAGTTTTACGAGTTTATTTTTCCTTGAAATTCGTGCAACAGTTGTGCAACTATAATAACTTTTAA
>NZ_JAIKTU010000032.1:0-5368 GCF_019753795.1 Clostridium sardiniense
TTGGTGAACCTCTAAATAACAAGTGAATATTATCTTTATCGTGATTCCATTCTTCTAAAATTACATTGTACTTAGGCGAAATATATTCAAATATTTCTTTTAGTCTGTTTGAAATATCTTCATCAATAACTTGTCTACGATATTTTATAACCAATACTAAATGATATGATAATTTGAATACTGAATGATTATTAGTATCTAAATCCATTTATAACACTCATTTCTAATATTTACTACTGATTATATTTTATTCATATTATTGACTAACGTCAAGTGCTATTCATCTCCCACTTATAGAAGATAGGAGAATTCCGCATAATTAGTTAAATTCCTCCCATATATAATTATTTTAAGAGGTGATTTTATGGAAAATATTTTTCAAATAGCTATAATAAACTATATTTATAGGACAACCTCTTAATATAATTATTATATCATTAAACGTTTACAAGGTAAATTTTAATAATTATTTATATTAATGGAAAATTTCTAAATATTACTTATAAAATATAATCAAACATAAGTAAAAGGTATCAAAACTTACAAGTTTTGATACCTTTTTTATTTTGTGATATAATTTAACTTATAAAGGTGTCATAAATAAGTATCAAAATAGGAGCGTAAAAATGGGAAAAATATATGGATATGCAAGAGTAAGTACTAAAACACAATTAGATGGAAATGGACTAGAACAACAAGTAAGTGAAATATTAAAAATATATCAAAATGCAATTATATATAAAGAGAGTTTTTCTGGAAAAACAATGGATAGACCTATATTTAAAGAATTAATAAATAAATTACAAGATAATGATATACTAGTTGTAACAAAGTTAGATAGATTTTGTAGAACTGTAAAAGAAGGTCTTGAAAGTATAGATAACTTAATAAATAGAAGAATTAAAATACACATCTTAAATATGGGTATAATCGAGGATAATCCTATAGGAAGACTTATTGTAACAAATCTTTTAGCATTTGCCGAATTCGAAAGATCTTTAATAATAGAAAGAACTCAAACAGGAAAAGAGATAGCTAGAAGAAAACCTGACTTTAAAGAAGGTAGACCAAAAAAGTTTACTAAAAGACAAATAGATAATGCATTAAATATGCTTTCTATAAATGGAGGTAACTATAGTTATAAAGAAGTCGAAGAATTATTAGGAATAAGTAAAAGCACATTGATACGGGCAAATAATCATAAAAAGATAGATAAAAAATCTTAGTATATTCTTATATTTATTTCAAATACCTAATCAACAAATCTATATTAAAATACACCATGTCATGAAATAAGCTCCCATTATAGATAATCCCATTTAGGGGGCAGGGCTATTTTTTATTTTGTTTTAATTTACAAGGATCGTATTTAAGATAATAATTCGTAAAAATAAGAAGGAAGTATAATTACTTCCTTCTTATTTTTTTAATTTCCCTATTCTTTTCATTACTTCATCTTTGCTATCTCTTTTTATTGTATATTTATTTTGATTATCGGCGGATAGTATTACTTCTAATCCTAGTAATTCAGATATAACTAACCCTTGCCATGCTTCCAAATTTATTTCTATAGGTTCATATTTATCTCTTTCTATAATTAACTTCATGCTTTTTATCATAAAATCACCTATTTTAATTTTTTTATTTCATTTTCTCTTAATCCAGTTATAATTGATACAGTTTTTATATCTAATCCATTACTCAATGCTTTTTTTGCTACCTCTATTTTTTCATGCTTAACACCTTGTTGTAATCCTTGCTCTAATCCCTTTTTTTCTGCATTTTCTAAAGCTGATATTTCATCATATATTGCTTTTTCTCTCATATTATATCTTTCTCTTTCTTCACTATCCATGCTTAATCTATATAACTCTGTTTTTGCTTGTTTTAAAACCTCATCATTTAACTCTAACTGCCTTACTGCGTTGCTTTCGGGTTCTTTTAAAAACTCTAACCATTTCTCTAATGCATCTATTTTCTCTATATCTTCCACTTTTTCATTATTTCCTATTTCATCAAACTTAGGAAGTTCTATAAAATGTATTTCTTCTAAATCTGTTAATTCTTCATTTGTACTTAACTCTTTTAATCTATACGCATTATGATATTTTTCATTATCTAAATACTTAAAATTTAATATATTTATACATACTGTTCTCTCTAACTTATTATAGTTTTCTCTATTTTGTATTTGCTCTGAATACATCTTGCTCCAATAATATAACGTTCTTTGTATCATGTTATACTCATTTTTAACTTGTATCTCTATGTTTATATGCTCTTTATTACTTGTTATTGCCTTTATATCTAATCTACTAAATTTATCTTCTATAAATTCTTTATCTATATCATTATTTTTTACTTCTACTTCTTTTATTGGATTTATTGGTTTTATTACTGCATTTAAGAAATCTATAAGTATTGGTTTATTCTTTTCTGTTCCAAATATTTTTTTAAATACAAAGTCTATCTGTGGATTTAGCAATGTTCTAATTACCATTCTTAACACTCCTTTTCCTTTTATCTTTATTATATCTTATTTATTTATATAAAATCTATCTCTTTTCTATCTAAACATAATATATAATTACTTTAACTCATTATTTACAATTATTTAAGTATAATACTATTTTGTTTTAATAATATTTATATTTAAAACAATCTCAAAATATAAATATAAATATTTTAGTAAATATACCTTTTTATAAATGATTTATCAAAGAATCTATATTTATATATTAAAATAAATAATAAAAATTTTTATGGAAAAATATGTTTAACTTTGATTTTTTTGTGCTATTATGTAAACAGAAAATTAATAAATCTAGTTTAACACCTAGATTTTATGAGTTTTACAAAATTGATATTGTGTCAAACTCAAATTCTATTGTAAGCTAGTGATTTCAACGATTATATGAAATTACTTATATATAAAATAAAAAAGAAAATAGAGTAAAATCTATTTTCTTTTTTTACTTTCTTGCTATTTATTTTTATTTAAAACAATAAAAAAATATTATTATTATTAATTATATCTTTAAGTTTTTATATAATTCATTGACATCATCTTGTTGTATTCCTAAATATCTTTTAGTAATAGATAAATTACTATGATTAAGTGTTTCCATTATTAATGCTGGATTAAATCCCTTTTTCCAAGCAAAATATCCCCATGTTTTTCTAAGTGAATGGGTTCCTATATTTTCACTTACTCCTACTGACATGGATGCATCTTTTAAAATGTTAAAAGCTTGCTGTCTTGATATATGTTTATTCTTTCCCTCTCTACTTTTAAATATATAGTCTTCTAACTCTAATCCTTCTAAATACTTCAATAACTCTTTTAAAGATTCCTTAGCTGCATCATTTAATCTAATTTTTCTATATTTATTCGTTTTTCCTTCATATAATTCTATTTCTTTAAAATCATTATGCTTTTCATCAATTACATCTTTCCATTTTAAGTTTAAAAGATCTGTTATCCTCAAGGCAACATTTATTCCAACCACGAACATGGCATATGATCTTATATCTTTTTTTTTAAATACATTTTCATTTTTTGAATTTTAACTTTATCTCTAATTGGCTCTACATTATTCATATTTAATCCTCCTAAAATAATACCCTATATATTGATTATTATCTTTTGTTTTTTAATATTTATGCTTTTTAATTTATAACGTATTAATTTTTTACTTGTAACAAGATTAGATATATTTTTGTAGAACTGTAAAATTAGATCTTGAAATCATAAATATTTTAATAAGTAGTGGAATTAAAATCCACACCTTTAATATAAGCATATATTGACTATAACCCTATTTGAATACTTATAGTAACAAACCTTTTAGCATCTTCTAAATTTGAAAGAACTTTGATTTATATATATTTCTTATAAGAATTTAATGTTTCCAAGTGATTTCTTTTTTGTTTTTATTTTAATAAGAATATTTTAAGATTTATTCTATACTATATTAATTTTTTTAATTTAATATATATTTTGTAAGTTAATTAATGTATAAAGATAGTAGTTTATGAGTTCAATTTATTCTAACTACTATCTTTTTATTTATTACTAATTTACTTATAATAATAAATGTATAAACTTATAGTTATAAAGAAGTTAAGAAATTATTAGGAATAAGTAAAATTACTCTAATTCGAGCAAATAACCATAAAAAATATAACTAAGGTAAACATTAAATGATAAATTAATGTTTACCTTAGTTATATTTTCTTATATAATAAATAATGTTATTATTTATTATTCTTATTTTACTATTTATTAATATAATGTATAATGAGCATATTTATTAGATTAAACTCTTAAAATTATGATAATAATTTAATTAAAGATATACCATAAAAAAACCAAAATGTGTTGGCAGCACATTTTGGTTAATGAAATTTTACGTATATGGATTACTAGCGTTTTTCTTTATTTTTGAAAACTTCCTTTAAAGCTTCAAAAATTGTTTTAAGAACGCTAGTTTTCTTATCTGATACAAATTCCACGCCTAGAAATATCTCAAATAATATTCCTAGTACCCCTATACATACAATCGATAATTTACTTGAAGTAAATATTACTCCAATGTACGTTAGTAAGAAATTAGCTAACATAATAATTAATATTATTATTCCCATATACGGTGGTTTAATTTTTTTCCCATGTAATGAATTAATTACTCGTCTATTTCTTTTCCTAATTTCCATATAATAACTCCTCCCTTTGATATTTGAATTCTCTAAAGAGAATCCATATTTATTAATAAATATCATTTAACAATAAATATAGAACCTCTATTAGAGAATACTAAAAATCATTAAAGAAGTTTGCCAATATTATATAGTTAATTTAATAAATTATATGAGACTAGCTTATCTCATTGTATTCTTACTTACATCTCTCCTTCCATTAAGTTACTATAAGATTTATATCTCAGGTTAATATTAACATATATTACATTAATTGTTAATATATTTTTACATTTAACAAACTCTGTGAACTACTCGCCACTTATAGAAATGGGAGCTTCTTGGTCAATATAACTAATGTTACAAGTTTCCCCAAGCTTATAGGGTAGTTCCTACCCCAATATAATACCTCACTAGGCTATCAATTTTTCTAGGTTCTTACTAGCATTTAAGTCTCTATCGTGTTTTGCTCCGCAGTTCGGACAAATCCAATTTCTAAGTGCTAGATTTTTCACATCACTATTTTTATAGCCACAACAAGAACATAGTTGAGAACTTGCATAATTGCTAGGAGCAACTACTATATTCCTCCCATACCATTCAGCTTTATATTCAAGCATAACTCTAAATTCATACCAACTCGCTTCTGATATTACTCTTGCTAGTTTAT
>NZ_JAIKTU010000033.1:0-4690 GCF_019753795.1 Clostridium sardiniense
GAAATAAAAAAGCAATTGAAGAATATATAAGAAATCAAGAACGAGAAGATATGATAGCATATCAAATAATTATAAAAGAATATATGGACCCTTTCAAGGGTAGCAAGTAACAGAAGATATGCGGCTGGCGGACCTTTTTAGCGCCTTAAGGCGCAATCGCAGGTAATGTGCCCTTATAGGGCTGAGGAAATACCACCAGCTAAGCTGGTGGATTTTTATTATTCATCATATTCAATTAAATCTATAATAACGGCACAAGCAAGTATTAGTCCATGATCATTAAAATTTTCTATATCAATAGCATATTTGCCAATTGAATTAATACTATTTTTAGAAGCTGTAGCTACAGGAGTATCATACTCATCGTATATACAGAATTCATAATCAGTAAAATCACCTTTAGCAATTAATTCCCCATAAGGAGTGTCAATGATAAATTCATCCTCTATAGGAGTAAGCATTCTTTTTGTTATTTTAGCATAAGGTTCATTTGCTCTATAAACTTCAAATGTTTCTGCTAATTTCATATGTTTTTTTCGTATTTTAAATAACTTATTACCATTTGAGTCTTCAAAAAATAATCTTTCTCCAATAGTAAATACTTTACCATCAACTTTGTAACATACATATCCATTAGCATCTTTTATTAAATAATCATTTCCAATAGAAACTAAATTTTGATTTAAAACATATTTCATGATTAATCCCCCTTTATTATTTTATTTAAATATATTATATAATATATAAGCTGTTCATTAAGTAAATTTAATGTAACATAAAAAATAAGTTTGTATGTACCTTGACATATATAAGGCTTTTGGTAAAATTAAATATATAAATTAATATATGCGTTGAAAAAGAAGAGTAGTCTTAGCTTTATTTTTAGAGAGATGATGGGTGGTGTAAATCATTAATAAAATAAGATGAAGGGAGCTTTTGAGCAGTGTTTTGAAAGTTGGGCTTTAGCCAAGAAGGGTGGAACCGCGGAATGTTTTTCGTCCCTTTATTGTGCTTAGGGCTTTTTTTATTATAAAAAATTATTGGAGGTATTAGAAATGGCAGTAGAAAAGACTATGGATAAGATAGTTGCACTTTGTAAAAACAGAGGATTTATATTCCCGGGTTCAGATATATATGGTGGACTTGCAAACTCATGGGATTACGGTCCATTAGGAGTTGAATTTAAGAATAACGTTAAAAAAGCATGGTGGCAAAAATTTGTTCAAGAAAGTCCATATAACGTAGGTGTTGATTGTGCTATCTTAATGAACAAGGAAGTTTGGGTGGCATCAGGTCACTTAGGTGGATTCTCAGATCCATTAATGGATTGTAAAGAATGTAAGGCTAGATTTAGAGCTGACAAATTAGTTGAAGATCATATGACTGAAAGTGGAATTGAAGTTGCTTCAGCTGATGGTATGTCAAATGAACAATTAAAAAGCTACATAGAGGAGCATAATATAGTATGTCCTAAATGTGGAAAGATGAACTACACAGATATAAGACAATTCAATCTTATGTTTAAAACTTTCCAAGGTGTAACTGAAGATGCTAAGAATGAAATATACTTAAGACCAGAAACAGCACAAGGTATATTTGTAAACTTCAAGCAAACCCAAAGAAGTTCAAGAAAGAAAGTACCATTTGGTATAGCTCAAATAGGTAAATCATTTAGAAATGAAATTACACCAGGTAACTTCACATTCAGAACAAGAGAATTTGAACAAATGGAATTAGAATTCTTCTGTAAGCCAGGAACAGATTTAGAGTGGTTTGAATACTGGAGAGAATACTGCTGGAACTTCTTATTAAATTTAGGAGTTAATAAAGACTGTCTAAGATTAAGAGATCATGAAGCGGAAGAACTTTCATTCTATTCAAATGCAACATCAGATATAGAATACCTATTCCCATTTGGTTGGGGTGAACTTTGGGGTATAGCTGATAGAACAGACTATGACTTAAAGAAACATGCAGAGCATTCAGGTCAAGATTTAACTTATTTAGATCCAATGACTAATGAAAGATATATACCATACTGTATAGAACCATCACTTGGAGCAGATAGAGTTGCACTTGCATTCTTAGTTGATGCATATGATGAAGAAGATTTATCAACAGAAACTAAACAAGATTCAAGAATAGTTATGCATCTTCATCCAGCACTTGCACCATTTAAGGCTGCAATATTACCATTATCAAAGAAATTATCAGATAAGGCTTTAGAAGTATACGGAGAGCTTGCTAAGAAGTTTAATGTTGAATATGATGAAGCTGGAAGTATTGGTAAGAGATACAGAAGACAAGATGAAATAGGTACTCCATTCTGTATAACAATTGACTTTGATACATTAGAAGATGGAGCAGTAACAGTTAGAGATAGAGATTCAATGGAACAAGAAAGAGTTAAGATTGAAGATCTAGAAGCATATATTGCTAAGAGTTTAGAATTTTAATTAATTTAAAATAAAAGAATGTTTATATAAAAAGAGTATTTTCATAATGAAAATACTCTTTTTTATTATATATATTGATATAATGGGACTTTTTGATGGAATTTAAACTTAAAAACAATAATCTATAGTGTTATAATTAGAAACAAATGGGACAAAATTAAAAATAATTCATAATATATAAGTTGATAGTAGTGTAGACTTGGAGGCAAAGTATGAAAAAAGATTTTAGAGAGTTTAAAGATTTTATAAAAGGCAAGAAAGTTGGAGTTGTAGGAATAGGAGTAAGTAATATACCACTTATCAATTTCTTAGTAGAACTTGATGCTAAAGTTACAGCTTTTGATATGAAAAGCGAAGAAAAGCTAGGGGCTATAGCTGAAGATTTTAAGAATAAAGGAGTAGAACTTTCTCTTGGGGAAAACTACTTAGATAATTTAACTGGTTTTGATGTTGTATTTAAGACACCATCAATGAGAATAGATTGTGATGCTCTAGTTAGAGTTAAGAGAGAAGGGGCATACATAACTTCAGAAATGGAAGAGTTCGTAAGATATTGTACCGGAAAGATATATGGTGTTACAGGTAGTGATGGAAAAACAACAACTACTACTATAATATCAAAATTATTAAGTGAAGAAGGTTATAAGACTTGGGTAGGTGGAAATATAGGAACACCATTATTTGCTCAAATTGAAGAAATAAAAAAAGAAGATATGGTAGTACTTGAATTATCAAGTTTTCAACTTATGACTATGGATTTACCGATAGATGTGGCTATATGCACTAATTTGGCTCCAAATCATTTAGATATGCATAAAGATATGCAAGAATATATAGATGCTAAGAAGAATGTATTCCTATATGGTGAGGAGTCAGGAGTATTAGTAGTTAATAGAGAGAATGATATAACATATAGTTTTGAAAAAGAAGCAAAAGGAGAAGTTAGAGAATTCAGCTCAAAAAGAGTACTACAAAAAGGCGCATATTACAAAGATGGAATACTATACCTAGAAGGGAAAGAAGTTGTAAGAAGAAGTGATATACTTTTAAAAGGTATGCATAATGTAGAAAATTATTTAGCCGCATTTATAGCTACTAAGGATGATGTTTCAATAGAGACAATGAAAAAAGTATGTGAGACTTTTGGTGGTGTAGAACATAGATGTGAAATTGTTAGAGAACTAAATGGAGTTAAATATTATAATGATTCTATAGCATCAAGCCCTACAAGAACTTTAGCTGGACTTAAAGCTTTTGATGAAAAGGTAATATTAATAGCAGGGGGATATGATAAACATATACCTTTTGAACCTTTAGCTGAAGAAGGATATCCTTTTATCAAAAAAATGATATTACTTGGAGCTACAAAGGAGAAAATTAAAGCAGCATTTAATAAATTAAAAGAAGACAAAGGTATTGATGTTGAAATTATAGAAGTGAATACTTTTGAAGATGCTGTAAATAAAGCAAAAGAGATAGCGGTAGATGGAGATATAGTAACACTATCACCAGCTTGTGCATCTTTTGATATGTTCCCTAACTTTATGGAAAGAGGAAATAAGTTTAAGGAATTAGTAAATGCATTAAAATAGATAGAAAAAAGATAGCACAAATACTTGTGCTATCTTTTTCTTCATTTTTAAATAAATTAAGAAAAAGATTATTAAAAGTATAAATTGTATTTAAAAAGATAAAGAAAAATATCTTATAGAGATAGAAAAGTACAGAAAGGAATTGGAGTTTTATTGTGAAAATTAGAATGATTAATAGAAAAATAGGTTTTTAAGGCGATAACTTTACCACGTGTATCATTATTTGAATTAATTAGTAAATCTAAGAAAAATAGAGTATTTAAAGAATAAATTTGCATAATGATAATTAATTAATAATTATAAAAAATATAATCATGGTACTATAATATCCGTCGTCAGGTGATGACGGTAATGAAAACACTTCAAGTAAAACATTAAAAAACAATTTTAAAAAAGTTGTTGACAATGAGGAACTTAAGTGATACTATAATAAAGCGGTCAACGAGATCGCACAGATCTTTGAAAATTGAACAGAATATAGAAATACATTTAAACAACCAGCAATTCTTTTTACAAAAGTAAGTTTTATGAGTGAAAAGATTAAACTTTTTATTGAGAGTTTGATCCTGGCTCAGGACGAACGCTGGCGGCGTGCCTAACACATGCAAGTCGAGCGATGAAGTTTCCTTCGGGAAACGGATT
>NZ_JAIKTU010000034.1:0-4020 GCF_019753795.1 Clostridium sardiniense
CAAATGTTATATAGAATTTATATAAATGTTGATAAAATATTAAGTAAAGTATAACTTACTATACTTTATAAATAAAGAGTTCGCAATTGCATTGAGCAAAAGGACTTTGTCCTCGGCATACGCCTTCACCTATAAGCCTTTAAAAAGGCTTAACCTAAACTTTTATTCACTCACCGTTTGGCAGAAAGTCGCATTCTTAAGAATGCAACTTCGTTGCTCTAGTGTATATCTTTCCATTCCATCAAGGTAGTATAAAAATAAAGGTAGTAGGTCTAATTAGACCTACTACCTTTATTTTTATCTCCACCTTGATTTCATTTCAAGAAAAACTACAAAATTAAACATTTGTCTTTTAAAAATATTTTACCCGACTATATCATATTACCATAAAATTCATTATTTTATAAGACTTGTATTAACTTCAAATATTATTATAAAATTAAAAAAAACGAATTACATAATCCCCAAAAGGAGGAGATAAATATGAAAAATCTAAAATGTTTAAGTATATTAACTACGGCAACGATAATTTCATCAATAGCACTTGCTCCTGTTTCTGCTTTAGCAAGCGAATTAAACATAACACCAAGAGCACACATTACTGGTGGTGGTGGTAGTAGTAGTAATTTAAAAGGACAATATAAATATTATAAAAATGGACTAATTTCATATCAGAACCATCATTATTTAAATGGTGGAACAAATCTTTATTTACCATCTTCTCTTATTGCTAAAATGGATAAAGTTGGAGGTAATCAATTAGCAGTGTTAGGTATTATAGGATTATCAAAATTGAATCCTATATCTAGAATGGTTTTGGCTACTATAGGAAAACAATGGGGTAAAGTATTAAGAGCTGATAATGGAAAAGGAGTTACATTACTTTTTAGTTCTACATCGGTACTTCCATACAAAACTTTATCAGGTAAAAAGCTTACAGCAAGATAAAAGGGATTAAAAAAAGATAGTGCTACTATCTTTTTTTAATCCCTTTTATTTTTAAACTTATAAAAGTATATACAAATTGTTATTAAAAAATATATAAAAAATGGAATGAAAAGAGTAAAGATATTTTTAAAATTCACCCAATTTTCTTTTTCATAATATACAACTGCAAGAGAGCCTAGGAAAAAGCAATCAATAACTGAGTAAATTATATGTTTTCTAGCCTTATCCATACTTAAATTATCAATTTTCAGTTTTAAAAAATTAAAAAATTTCATAATAACCCCCATATTTCTTATTAACTATATATAATCAATAATTAGAATTTAATATATTGATTATATCCTACACTCCACTTATATCTCTCGATAATAAAATTCAAATCATCTCTAATTTCTTCTTCATTATTAGTATTTATTAAATCACCTTCTTCAGCATCATCTAATTTTAACTGCTTATGAATCTTCTTTAATTCTCCCCCAAAAGCAACTAAACGTCTGCCTTTTAATGCCTTATCTAATACAATAACAGCACTTTCAGTTAATTCTATATTATCCTCTATTAAATAATCATTATCTTTAACTGTATATTTAGCACTTTCTGCTATTGATTTTTTTATGTGATTTTTATTATTACTCTTAAATGCTCTTACATCAACTATTGGAGTATAATCAACTTTTAAACAATCTTTCCATAATTCAACCCATTTATCTTGAGTTATGTATAAATCAGTTTTTTTAAAATAACTCTTATTAACCATTAAAATAATATGAAAATGAGGATGATATGTATCATAATCTTTAGAATCTTTATCTAGATTATGAGTTACTTCCAATGCTCTAAACCAACCTTTTACTATATTTTTTATAATTTTTCTTTTAAACAATTTATCAAAAGACTTAATTAAGTCATCTATAGCTTTAGATAAATTTTCACCATCTACATTCTTACAAGTTAATGTTAAGAATATAAATTTATATTCTTGTTTTTCTAATGTTTTATCCATAACTTTAGATACTTGTCCAAATATTTTCAAACTTCTCCTCCAACTACACATAGGACATAATCTATCTTTACAAAAGTTCGCTCCAAATAATTTCAGTTTATTATCTTCTAAATATCTTTTAAATTCTAAATAATTACCACATTCTAAAACTCTATAAGCTTTCTTATATCCCAATTTTAAATAAGTTTGTCCTAATAAAATAGATTTAATTTTTTTATTCTTCCACGGTCTATCGTTATTTCTTCCATCTTTATCTATAAGTATTTCTATATCTTTCATATTGCATATTTTAATATTTTTATATATAATTAATACGAAATTGATAAGTAAACAAGTCAATTCATAAACTTAAAAATTATATAAAAATAAATAAAACTCCTTTCTATTTAGCTTTCTAAATGATTGGAGATAATATCTATTTATGTAAAAATAGATATAAAAAACTCCTATTATGTTTTTCCTAGCAGTAAAATTATAACATAGGAGTTTTTTATTTGTCCACATCCACCCTAAAATAGGGGTAAAAAACAGGTCTTAAGTAAGTAATACCAAGGGATAAAGCCCTATAAAGTTCGGCGTGAGTTGTTTCTATAGTATCAAGTAAAGAAGAAACAGGTTCAAAATCACCTGTTTTATAAAAAAATTTAAGGCTTTTCAGCCTTATTTTTTTACTATAAACCAAATTCATATTCTCTATTTTTTTTATTCAGTCGCTCTCTAAATTTTTCATAATCTTTTTTATTTTTACGCTCCATAAACTCCTGGTATTTTTCTTCAATATCATTTTCTTTTAAAAACTCTTCATGATTACTTATTTTTGAATCTAAAGTATAAGTTCTAAATTTAATATCTTGTAATTCTTTTTTTAATTCTTTTTTTAATTCTTTGATTTCAGTTTTCTTATCTTTATCCAATTTAGAATTCACTTCTCTTAACTCTCTTATTCTTTCATGAAGTTTTATTTCATTTTCTCTAAATAGTTTAAATTTATTTTTATTCTCAACTTTTAAATTCTCATTCTCTTTCTTTAACATATCAAGCTCTTTACTTATAAGATTTTTTTCATGCTCTAAATTTTTCAAATCTAAAATAATATTTTTCATTTCTTCAAAATCAGATTTATTTATCTTTATTTTCTCTTTTGAAAACATAACCTTTTCTTTTTCAATAGAATTTATATTATTTATAAATTCATTTTTAGAGTCTAATTCTGCATCTATATTTTTTAATAATATTTTTTTATCTTCAATGTCTCTTTCTAAAGTCTGTAATTCTTCTCTTGATTTATTTAATTCTTTAAATTGAATTGTTTTAAATTCTTTTGGATCTACATGTCTAACTTTATTTCCTTCAATACCCCTTTCAATATCAAAACCTTCTGTTTTTAATAATTCGGGTAACTCTTTTTGAACTTCTCTTAAAAAATTTCTAGTTATTAATTTTTTAGCAGATAAAGAACCGTCCGAATTCATAGGAACAAAACCAAAGTGCATATGTGGAGTTATTTCATCAAGATGAACATTTGCTCCTATTAAATATTCCTCACCAATTTTATTTTTTAAATAATCTAAAGATATTTCAAAGAATTTCCTTGTTAAATCATTAGTAAGGCTTTCAAAAAAATTCTTGTCAGATGATATTATACATTCGCAATAAGTAACAGCATCTTTTCTAATTGCCTTTTTAGACGTCCTATGAGCCTCTGTAATGCATTTTACCTTCTCTGCATATAATATCTGTCCATTATTGATCAAATCGTAATTTAAATGCGTTTTAAGGCTATCAATATCTTTATTGCTATATTCTTTATTTTCTCTTTGATTATGTTTTTGCAAACCTGTAACATTTCCAGCTTTATATTTTCCAAAATGACATACTAAGTAACTCATTTTTATACCCTTCTTTCACATTTTTACTATATAAAAGCTATATAATCCTTATGCAAATGTTATATAGAATTTATATAAATGTTGATAAAATATTAAGTAAAGTATAACTTACTATACTTTATAAATAAAGAGTTCGCAATTGCATTGAGCAAAAGGACTTTGTCCTCGGCATACGCCTTC
>NZ_JAIKTU010000035.1:0-3875 GCF_019753795.1 Clostridium sardiniense
ATTATGGAATAGGCTATTTAAGGAGAAGGCTATCTTTGATTATTTTCAAGTATTTAAGAGTGAAATGTAGGTCAAGGGTGCGTTTAGCACTTGCGTAGCCCTTGACTGAAATGAAACGACACACTAGAGCAATAAGGACTGTAAGTCCTTCTGCCAAACGGCGAGTGCTGTCGGAGACAAATATAAAATTTGGGTTAAGCCTTTAAAAAGGCTTATGGGTGAGCATAGCGAGGGCAACGCCCTTTTTACCCGTTAGGGCGAACGGATATTGCTTGGCAATATTAGAGTGAGTTATAATATTGCCATAAGATAGTCAATTTGGGCTTATTTTTTGAATACTATTTGGGTATTATTTATAGGATTTATATAGTAATTTTGAGGAGGTTTTTATGAGTTATTCCGTGTTTAGATTACAAGGGATTAAGACTACAAATGATTTAAAAGGGTTAGGAAAACACAATAAAGAAAGGATATCTCAAACTAATATAGATATTAATTTAGATAAAAGCAAAAATAATATTGAACTGGTAAAATGTGAAGGCTCTTACAATAATGCTTTTGATAAAATTACTCTTGAAATGAAAAAGCAACATTATGAGAGAATGAAAAAAACTAGAAAAGATAGAGTTAAAACATTTAATCAGTATGTTAATTCGAGTAAAAGTGATGTTGCTTGTGAAATGATATTTACATCTGACGAAGAATTTTTTAAAGATATGACTGAAAATGATGTAAGAGATTGGGCTAAGATATCCTTAAACTTTGTAACCGACGATATCGGATTTAGAAAAGAAAATATTATTCATGCAATTGTACATATGGATGAGAAAACACCTCATTTACATATAATTGCAGTACCAATTGTTGATTCATATGATAAGAGAATTAAATCTAATAAATTGTCTATAAGTAGAGCTAAGTATATAGAAAATAAATATGATTTAAGTAAACTTCAAGATAAGTATAATTCTAAGCTTAAAGAAACTGGATTTCAGCTTGATAGAGGTGTTAAATTTACAGATAGAAAACATACTAAAACATCAGAATTTAAAGCCGAAATTCGTAAGAGCATTAATAAAGAAATAAAGAATATAACTAAAGAAATTCAAGAAAATAGTGATTTGAACTTAAGTTTAAATTTTAAAAATAAGTCATTAGTTGCTGAAAATTACATTTTAGAAAAAGAGTTAAGCAATAAAAATAATACTATAAAAAATATAAACGATATTCTTAAAGAGGAGAATGTTGAAGTTATTAAAACATCTAATCTTGATGTTAAACCTGTATTTGGAAAATATATCTTAAATGTAAATGATTATTTAAACTTACAGTATGAAATATCTAATATTAATAATAAATATATTAAATTGCAAAAATTCCATAATGATTTAAAACAAAATTATAATACGATAAGTATTGAAAATAGGCAACTAAAAGAAACTTTAAAAAACGAAATTGAAATTAAAAATGAATATAAAAATAAGGTTGAAAAAATAGATGTATCTATTGAGAAAAGTAATGATTTAGCTACGTTTAAAGAAACTTTAATTAATCGTTATAACAGTAAATTAGATTTAAAAGAACAGGAATATACAGATAATTTAAATGAGCTAGAAAAAGTTTTGAAAAAGAAATATTTAAACAAAATAAATACTCTTGAAAAGGAGATTAAAGAATTGAAAAATGATAAGATTTGCTTGTCATCAAAACAATATGAATCTATTGGAATTAAATCATATTTATATAGGTCTATGAATGAATTAGCAAATAATGATAAGGAAAGATTTTTAGAAATTATAAAAGATAAATCTTTGCCTATTTTGCTTGAAGATAAAAGAAAATTAAATATATTGTATGAAAGATTAAATAATGAGTTAAAGAACTGTGGAAATAAAGAAAATAATATAGATATTGAAATATATTATGGTATGCTTGAGTCATTAAGTACAAAAGTAAATAATCGAATAGAAATAATAGAAGAAATAGGGCTATTTAAAGAGCTAAAAGATAATGATATAAATAAAATTAGTAAAATTGATATAAAAAAATTTAAAGAAAAGGCAAATATAGATGCTGTAAATCAAAAAGAAGAAATATCATTTGAACCTAAGTTTAGACATAATAAATTAGAATATCAAATGGAAAGATAAAAGAGAGCATTTGCTCTCTTTTTTATTTTAAGTATTCCATTAACTCTATACCCTGCTTAACACCTTTTTCAAAGTAAAATTGACTAATTTGACCTATAATATCCATTTCTTCTTCATTAAAGTTATCTGTTAGATTGTTTAATATCATCCTGTCCTTTTCATTTTCAATTTGAGACTCAATCATTGACCATATAACATTTTCATACATTTTTTCTTTTTCCATAATTTTTTAAATCCTCCTTGATTTAAGGAGCCATTTAAGTTACACTGAATTTGCTGAGGGTGGCTCTTAAATGGGCTGCCTTTTTTTGTTTTTATTTTTCTTTACTATAATCTTTATGAATATCATACTTTACACCTGGTTTAGGATTCTTAGGTAAAGTTGGGTTGTCAATCCTAAAATCGTTCCATTTCCAAACTTCAATATCAGGTGCATTACATATAGGACAAAAATCCTCATTATCAATAAGCTCTTTGCAAGTGAAGGTTTCATTACATTCTAAACAATAAAAAATAATATCGCCTCTCATTTAAATCACTCCTTTGTATTTGTTTGTATTTCTTTAACTTCTATTTTCCTTCCTTCGTTTGTATATTCAATAACTAATCTCAATCCTTTTAAGGCTGACCAATCGCCTATTCCAAAATATTGAGGATTTAATATATAAACTCCAACACCTTCTTTTATTAAAAAATCTAACTTTTTAAGCTTTGAAATTGCATTTCTTACTGTTTGATCTTTTATTCCTAAATTCTCTGATATACCATCTCTATAAAATTTATTTAATATAACTCTATTGGTATTGTATTGAGTAATTTTAAAAATTTCATGTAATATTAAATTTTCCATTTTGCTTAATTGCCTTAAAAGGCTTATGTCATCAAGATACAATTTCATGTATGCTGGTTCCTTATCTACAAGTCTTATTTTATTCTGCATAGTTGTTTCATCTGATGTTATATTACCTTCTGAATCATGTTTAATAGTTCTTTCAATAATACTATCAACTATTTTTTTAGTATCCAAACTCTCACCTCCTACTTTAAATTATACTTACTTTGTACTTAATTTCAAGTACAAAGTTGAAATTAATTTTGTAACTTATTTATTAATAATTTTGTACTCATAACAAGTACAAAAAAAAAATTGTACTTGTATCTATAATTTAAATGTACTTGTCACAAGTATTTTTTGTACTTGTCACAAGTACAACTGGTACCTGTCACAAGTACAAAAAAAAATGTCGAAACAAGTTATATCAATGCTTTACGTAATGTTTTTTATATCTTATATTATTTAACATAAAAATCTTTGATTTTTTGTAATCATCAGATTACATTGGGACTTGTCCCAATAAATGGGGTTTGGGGTATCCCCAATTAGGGCATTGCCCTAAAGTTATTTAAATAAAAAAGCTACGGACTAAAGTCCTATGTCTGCGACGCTATTATTTGAACCTAAAATCAATTCTAAGGCTATTTTATGGTTTAAGTAAGGGAATTGGTGGGGGAACTCCATCAAAGCTCTTAAAATCGATTTTAGAGCCTTGAAACACTATATCCGTTTCAAAGTTGATTATGTCGTGGAACAAGCCCCCATTATGGAATAGGCTATTTAAGGAGAAGGCTATCTTTGATTATTTTCAAGTATTTAAGAGTGAAATGTAGGTCAAGGGTGCGTTTAGCACTTGCGTAGCCCTTGACTGAAATGAAACGACACACTAG
>NZ_JAIKTU010000036.1:0-2317 GCF_019753795.1 Clostridium sardiniense
ATAAACTAGCAAGAGTAATATCAGAAGCGAGTTGGTATGAATTTAGAGTTATGCTTGAATATAAAGCTGAATGGTATGGGAGGAATATAGTAGTTGCTCCTAGCAATTATGCAAGTTCTCAACTATGCTCTTGTTGTGGCTATAAAAATAGCGATGTGAAAAATCTAGCACTTAGAAATTGGATTTGTCCGAACTGCGGAGCAAAACACGATAGAGACTTAAATGCTAGTAAGAACCTAGAAAAATTGATAGCCTAGTAAGGTATCATATTGGGGTAGGAACTACCCTATAAGATTGGGTAAACTTGTAACATTAGTTATATTGACCAAGAAGCTCCCATTTCTATAAGTGGCGAGTAGTTCACAATTAAACGAATATTAGAAAATATACACAGTAATTGAATATTAAATTAAGGGGGACTTAATATGAAGAATTTTATAAAAAAATTAAGTTTACTAACTTTAATTCTAAGTTTTGCTTTATTGTTTAATGGTATTACTACTTTTGCAGATAACATAAATACAGATATAAATACTATTAAAAAAGTTTATGATGATGGAGTTAGTAAGGGAAAAGTTAATCCAAATAAATATACTTTTAATGCTTTTGAAGAAAATTATAAATTAGGAATTAATACATATCATGAAATGAAAAATACAGTTGGACAGGGGTTAAATTATAATGATTGGTTTGATCAAGTATTAAATTTTGGAGCTTTTCCAGATGGAGAAGGTCATGCTCCAAGTGAAAAGAAACTAAGCAATATGTTACGTAGTCAAAGTGGGAATGCAGAAAAATTTAAACGTGATTTGAGAAAAGGAGATATAATAATAGTTAGTGGGAATCCTGGACATGCTGCCATAGCAACAACAGATAATTATATATTGGAAATGACCGGTGACCCTGATTTTAATCCAGTTGGTTGGTTTTTATCAGGAATAAGTAATAATAATAATCAATTTAGCAAACATAATTGGTTATGGGGACTTAGAGAGCAAGGAGCAAAACCTGCAAAAAATATTGATAGTTGGATACAGATATGGCGTGTACCAGATAGAAATATGGCTAATAAATGTGCTAATTATGCTGATAGAACTTTTTGGAATTCTACAGGAGGATATCCTAAAAATAGATATATTGATTATAGAATTACATCAAGATTAACAACTAAAAATCCTAATTATTGTTCAAAATTAGTTTTTCAATCATATTATTGGGGAAGTGGTAGTGAAGTTGTTATACAACCTAATATGGTAAATCTATCTTGGATATTACCAAATGCATTACCAAATGTATTTACAGGAAAATATGCACCTTATAAAGTTGGAACGTATTAGGAGGAAGAAAATATGAAAAAAAAGATAATAATAATTTTTATTATTATATTTGGGGTTATAGTTTTTTTTGTAGGTAAAGGGTACTTAAAAAAAATAGATGCAGATAAAAAAATAGATAAATTTATTACTGAAAAAGCTGATATTCCTTTAAGCGAAATTTTAGTAATTGAGCCAACAGAAGAAAGTGGATATTTAGGAGCTTCTAATAATAGTTATATAAAAAGTTTCACAACAAAAAAAGATTTTGAAATATGGAAAGAAAAATTAAGGAAAGAGGGTAAAGATTATAAAAATGTAAAAGTTAAAGATTGTGAAATACAATATTCTTGTAGGTATAGTCCTAAAATTCCTAAGTTTAATCAAAGAGATTTGTATAGTTTACAATATAGTCTGTCTGGAAATGATGTAAATAATTTAAAAAAAATAGAAAGTAATTTTGCATATCCTCCAAATGAATATATAAGAAAACTTTTAAAAGAAGAAATTTAATATTTTTATATACAATAATTTAAATTGATGTGAAGATATTGTAAAAATGGATTTAATAAAAAAAGAGTTCTAAAATTTTTTTAGAACTCTTTTTGAGTGACAAAATAAAAAATAGCCTCGAGCCACTAAGATGAGATTTTCTATGATGAGGGCTTGTTTCACGAGATGGTGACTTATATATAGATGTGTTGGTATATATAATTGATTTTAAGAGTTGTAATAGAGTTTCTCCATCATTGACTATAATTTTTAGAAAGTATTTATTTAGGGTTATCAAGACAGCAAGCTTTTAACATTTTAAAAGATGCATCCATGTCAGTAGGAGTAAGTGAAAATATAGGAACCTATTCACTTAGAAAAACACGGGGATATTTTGCTTGGAAAAAGGGATTTAATCCAGCATTAATAATGGAAACACTTAATCATAGTAATTTATCTATTACTAAAAGATATTTAGGAATACAACAAGATGATGTCAATGAATTATATAA
>NZ_JAIKTU010000037.1:0-1768 GCF_019753795.1 Clostridium sardiniense
GTGCATTATTTATTTCAACCATTTTTGGATTTACTGTTACTACTCTTTTTACAGTTATTGTGTTACCATCACTATCTGTTACTGTATAAGTTACTTCATACTTTCCTGGTTTATTTGTATCTACTGAACCAGAAACTTTAATATCTTTTGTTATATTTCCATCTTCTGTATCAACTGCAGTTACACCAGCCATTGAATCAAATGCTGTTCCTTCTGTTATGCTCACATTATCTGCTCCGCTTATTACTGGCTTGTCATTACTTACTACTGTTACTATTATTGTTTTTCTAGTTTTTGCTCCTTGGCTGTCTGTTACTTCATAAACTACTTTATAAGTGCCTGGTTTATTTGTGTTTACTGTGTTTTCTATAACTTTTATGTCTTTTGTTACATTTCCGTCTTCTTTATCTGTTGCGCTTACTCCTACCATTAGATCGAACTTGCTTCCAGCTTTTATTATTTTATTTTCCGCTGTTATCACTGGTACAGTGTTCTCATATCTTATTGGTTGACTAACTTGTCCGGAGAAATTACAAAGTGCATTTCCAATTTTTATTTCCTTGTCAAAGGTATATGTCCTAGTAGTACTTGCATATATATTAATCCACTTAATTTTTTTTGTATTCAAATCATATTTTCCAGCATCACTTATATGCTTAGGAGTTACTACTGATCCATCAATATCAATTATATTATTTTTAATTTCTACAGTTCCATATCCTACAACCTCATCCAAAGATATAATTTGCTTCTCTAATGTTAACGCCTTTAAATTACTTAACCCAACTAATGATGTTATATTACTTATATTGTTTTGAGATAGAGTTAATGTAGTTAACTTTTTTAAATTAGATATTGAATCTATATCCTTTATTTTATTATCGCCTAAATTTAAATATGATAATTGAGTTAATCCACTTAATACTGATATATCTTTTATATTATTACTCATTAAACTTAAAGTTTTTAATTTAGTTAAATTCTTTATATAACTTATATCACTTATTTTGTTAGTTTGTAAATTTAATATGGTTAAATTTACCAAATCTTTTACCTGTGATATATCACTAACATTATTTCTTCTCAGATTTAAACTCGTTAAATTGCTACAATATTGAATCCCTTCTAAATTAGAAATATTTAAACCTACTAAGTTCAATGATAAAATTCCTTTTAATTGTTCCTTAGTTATATTATCACTTTCAGATTGACCTAATTGTTTATTTATAGCTATCTTTAAGTTTTCATCTGGAATATCCACAACTTCTTTTAAATTTGAATACTCTCTATTTATATTATTAGTTTCTGTATTTACATCTGCAAATACTTTTACTTTATTTATTCCTATTGTTGAAGTAATAATAACAACCATGATTATCATTTTTATTTTTTTTCTATTCATCTTAACTCCCCTTATACATACTTATTAAAAAACACTATTAATATCGATAAATTTAATTTTATCTAATACTATTTTCATGTACTTATTATACAAATTATTAATTATACAAATTAATATTATTTAGATTATTAGTATCCTCATTTCTTTCTCCTCTCCTCGTATAATAATTAAATTTTTTATTTAACTTTCTTATTAGTTAGATATAAAATTTTAATTAGTATATTTTCTATTTCTTTAGTTTATAATATTTAATATGTATATTTTTATATAAATTTCTAATAGCTTTAATTGCATATTAAAGTGCTTTAATTTAATATTTTATTTTTATAAAAATTATTTCCTACATAGATAAGTCCTCAATTGATT
>NZ_JAIKTU010000038.1:0-1413 GCF_019753795.1 Clostridium sardiniense
CGTCGATGTGAACTCTTGGGGGAGATCAGCCTGTTATCCCCGAGGTAGCTTTTATCCGTTGAGCGATGGCCCTCCCACGAGGTACCACCGGATCACTAAGCCCGACTTTCGTCCCTGCTCCACTTGTAGGTGTCGCAGTCAGGCTCCCTTCTGCCTTTGCACTCTACGAACGATTTCCGACCGTTCTGAGGGAACCTTTGGGCGCCTCCGTTACTTTTTAGGAGGCGACCGCCCCAGTCAAACTGCCCACCTAACAATGTCCAGTCACCAGATTCATGGCGTCCTGTTAGAACTCCAGTAATATCAGGGTGGTATCCCAAGGATGACTCCATCAAGACTGACGTCCTGATTTCCCAGTCTCCCACCTATCCTGTACAGATAATACCGAAATTCAATGCTAAGCTACAGTAAAGCTCTACGGGGTCTTTCCGTCCAATCGCGGGTAGCGAGCATCTTCACTCGCACTACAACTTCGCCGGATTTGCAGTTGAGACAGTGCCCAAGTCATTACGCCATTCGTGCGGGTCAGAACTTACCTGACAAGGAATTTCGCTACCTTAGGACCGTTATAGTTACGGCCGCCGTTTACTGGGGCTTAAGTTCACACCTTCGCTTGCGCTAAGTGTTCCCCTTAACCTTCCAGCACCGGGCAGGCGTCAGCCCCTATACATCAGCTTTCGCTTTAGCAGAGACCTGTGTTTTTGCTAAACAGTTGCTTGGGCCTATTCTCTGCGGCCTGCTCTCGCAGGCACCCCTTCTCCCGAAGTTACGGGGTCAATTTGCCTAGTTCCTTAACTGCAATTCTTCCGCGGGCCTTAGGATTCTCTCCTCATCTACCTGTGTCGGTTTGCGGTACGGGCACTATTTTTCTCTCTAGATGCTTTTCTTGGAAGCATGGAATCAGATACTTCGGTTCCGTAGAACCTTCCCCATCACGCCTCAGGATTGTTAAAGCGGATTTGCCTACCTTAACTCCCTAAACGCTTAGACTAGCATCCAATAGCTAGCACATCCTATCCTTCTCCGTCACACCATCGATAATAACGATAATAGTGGTATCGGAATATCAACCGATTGTCCATCACCTACGCCTTTCGGCCTCGGCTTAGGTCCCGACTAACCCTCAGCGGACGAACCTTCCTGAGGAAACCTTAGATTTTCGGCCTGTGGGATTCTCACCCACATCTCGCTACTGATGCCAACATTCTCACTTGTAATCAGTCCACCGCTCCTTACGGTACGACTTCAGCCCGATTACAACGCTCCTCTACCGCTCACACAAAGTGTGAACCCGTAGCTTCGGTGGTAAGTTTAGCCCCGTTACATTTTCGGCGCAGGATCTCTCGACTAGTGAGCTATTACGCACTCTTTCAATGAGTGGCTGCTTCTAAGCCAACATCCTAGTTGTCTTAG
>NZ_JAIKTU010000039.1:0-1296 GCF_019753795.1 Clostridium sardiniense
ATTGATGAAGATATTTCAAACAGACTAAAAGAAATATTTGAATATATTTCGCCTAAGTACAATGTAATTTTAGAAGAATGGAATCACGATAAAGATAATATTCACTTGTTATTTAGAGGTTCACCAAATACAGAAATATCAAAATTCATAAATGCTTATAAATCTGCAAGTAGTAGACTTATAAAAAAGGAATATTCAATGATAAAAAAACAACTTTGGAAAGAATATTTTTGGAGTAGAAGTTACTGTTTATTAACCACTGGAGGAGCCCCTATTGAAATTGTAAGAAAATATATAGAAAATCAAGGGAAAAAGTAAGGAGGTGTTACGTATGCTAAAGGCTTATAAATATAGAATATATCCAAATGAAGAACAACAAATATATATAGCTAAAACTTGTGGTTGTAGTAGATTTATTTATAACCAAATGTTAGCTAATAGGATTGAAGTTTATGAAAAGAATAAAGATAAATTAACTCCAAAAGAGATGTCTAAGTTATACTTAACACCCGCTAAATTCAAGAAAGAATATGAATGGCTAAAAGAAGTAGATTCGTTAGCGTTAGCAAATGCGCAAATGAACTTAGATACGGCTTATAAAAATTTCTTTAGAGATAAATCTATTGGTTTTCCAAAATTCAAAAAGAAAACTAATAGAATTAGCTATAAAACCAATAACCAAAAAGAAACTATATATATTGAAAATGGATATATAAAACTACCTAAATTAAAATCTATGATAAAAATAAAGCAACATAGACTTTTCAAAGGTGAAATAAAAAGTGCCACTATATCTAAAAATCCCATGGGACAATACTTTATTTCTATCTTAGTTGATACAGAGAATATCAAGTTATCTAAAATTGATAGAAAAATAGGGGTTGATGTTGGATTGAAAGAGTTTGTAATATGTTCAGATGGATACATAGAACATAATCCTAAGCATCTTAGAAAATCAGAAAAGAGATTAAGAAAGCTTCAAAAAGATTTATCAAGAAAGAAAAAAGGTAGCAATAATAGAAATAAAGCTAGATTAAAAGTAGCTAAACTGCATCAAAAGATAGCTAATCAAAGAAAAGATTTCTTACACAAATTATCTATAAAGCTAATAAGAGAAAACCAATCTATAGCTATAGAAGATTTGAAAGTAAGTAATATGATGAAAAATCATAAACTAGCAAGAGTAATATCAGAAGCGAGTTGGTATGAATTTAGAGTTATGCTTGAATATAAAGCTGAATGGTATGGGAGGAATATAGTAGTTGCTCCTAGCAATTATGCAAGTTCTCAACTATG